>NZ_JARXHY010000006.1 GCF_031127815.1 Pelagicoccus sp. SDUM812003
TCGGAACGGACGAAGAGGGCGGGTTGGCTGCCTCTCGGAGTCGAGGATCGGCGGTCGGCGAAGGGTGGTCTCGCCTGCCTTGCAGGATCCTGATCCCGCTCGGAGGGTCGTCGGTCCACGCCGCTTTACTTCGTTCGTTCCTCAGGCTCGCTTTGGCTAGGGTTCAGTGCTTCGAACGGACGGTATGCACTTAGAGTTGAAGCCTTGAGTGGGCCGACAGGAAGCTATTCGGCATCTATTATATAGATGCGGTTCAGGCGATAAGCTATGAAATCCAAAAAAACTTGCTGGAATCATTAGGAGAACCGCGCTCGCCGCCCATAGGTAGCGTCTATGATTACTATAAAGACATGGAACATCGACCAACTCTGTGAATACGAACCTCAGCCAGGTTATAACCTGATCGGTGAGGGCGTCTTAACCAAGGGCTCCACTATGGTGATTGCCGGTCCGCCCGGTGTTGGCAAGTCGCTCGCGACTAGCCAGCTCGCGCTGTCCGGCGTGACCGGAGAGCCCTTTTTCGGTTTGGAAATCAAACACCCCTACAACACCTTGTTACTGCAGAGCGAAAACAGCTTGGCTCGACTGAGTCGTGAGGCTAGGGCTCTGCCTGACAGGGACGACTACGGAAATCGCATCCTCTACGCTGAGCGTCCAGCCAGGGGATTTCGGTTCTCCGATCACAATTTTGTAGCGAACCTCCAGAGGATAATCCAGGACGCGTCGGTGGGTGTCGTTGTCATCGATCCGCTTAATTCCGTTTGTCCGAACCTCTCGCTTGAAGGATTCCTCGAGTGTTTTGCAGTCATACGCCAGGCTGTTGGAGTGGGAGACGATGCCCCGGCTTTGCTCTTTATCCATCATACGCGAAAGAGCCTCGGTAGTGGAGGTGCCCTCCAACACGATGTATCAGGATCATACGCCATTAGCAGCGTAGCCCGCTCTGTCTTCTGCCTGTTGCCGGTTGGCGATTCCGTATCATGGAGTTGTGCAATGCTAAACGACGCCCAGAAACCTGCGACCTCCTATTGGCGTATAAATGATCTGAGGTTCGAGCCGATCGAGATGGAGGAAGTTGCCTCCGCAAAGGATCCTCAGGACACTGCGAAAAAGGATATCCTCTCGATGCTTAGCAAAGGGCCGATGACACGTAAAGAGCTCCTAATAGCGCTACAGGGTAGGCTGGATATCGGACGGACCACGCTTTATAAATACGTCGCTGAGATGGTCGAGGATGGGCGGGTTGTAGACGATAAGGGTAGTCTGTCTATCTTACTGAAAGATGACGAGACGATCCGTCCGTCCGAAAAGCCTAAGCGAGAGGACCGGACGGACGAATCAAAGGGTGAAGACGTATCCGATCTCGGACTACCCTCCGACGTCCGTCCGCCGAAAACTCCTAAGGCCACTGGACGGACGGACGACTCGTTAGGGTCTGATCAGGATACTGATCAGCTAGGCCTCGGACTGTAGCTACCCTAGTTGTCTTCTGTATTGCGATCTTCGACCGAAGTCCCCCAGCCGAAATGTTGGGGGACTTTTTTTCGAAAAAATCCTTTGCACCGCTTGCGCAGACCCTTGAGCCGCCCATAAGCTCGCCATGGCACTAAAGTCCAAAACCGTAAACTTAAGATTGTCAGGCCCCGCACTATCGGAGGCCGCTAACTATGCTCGGGCCCACGGGGTGAGCATCCCAGTCGCCGTTAAGCGTCTATATGAGCAGGGTCTAGCAGCTCGGCATAATCACCCTGTCGTGGTATTTCCGATCGTCGACCCTGAGTCCGATGCGTTCCAGCAAGCTCTGGATTGTATCCAAAGTTTGGAGCGTATTCTCGACGATACGTATGTAGGTGTGTCGCGAGCCTTTCCGGGAACACCAGAGGAGTTCGAGGATTGGCGCCGACTGCGAGAGCTCGCCGCAGATACCCTGAGCAGGGTGTCCGGTCGGGTTGGGATGTTGTTGAATCAAGTCAGGATTTCCAAGGACACTTTGGGGCCAATGAAGCTTATCCAGTTGATGCACAGGCTTGATCGTGGTGAGCTCTCAACAGATGAATTGGCGAATCTCGTACGCCTATTCGCGGGCTGCAGTTTTAAGGCTATAGCGCAAGGAGTCGAAGATGCTGATTAAACAAGCGCAATACAAAAACGGGCGTAAGGTTGCTCCGATTGTATCCAAGGTCGGTCTCCAGAAGGGCTTGAAATACGCGGAGAATCCAGACGATCCGAATCATAAAGACAAGGTTGAGATACATGGTCCGCTCGGCTTTCGCTGCAGTTCGAAAGATGATTTTGCATCCCAGGCGGTAGAGAGATTTAAAGCTTATGAGCAGTCCAAGATCGGTACCGCTGGACGGAAGTCCAAAGGCGAGCTTGTTGAGCAACTTATCGTCAATCCTGATCCTCTGTCCGACCTGACAGACTTTGAGCGTAGGCTGGTCATAAAAATAGTGGCAGATATGCTCGGTCCTGAGAGTGCTGTATTGGGATTTTGGCATGTTGGCATCAATGGCCGAAACCGAGATGATGCTCATGTGTTTATCGTAAACATCGTAAAATGCGGCGACCCGGCTCTCCGCAAAACTCGCCTGATCGACCGAGCTCCCAACATTCGCAACTACCGCGAGCTTTTGCGGCGGGTGGAAGATGAGATCGTAGCAGAAATCAACATACGGCGCTGCAAGGAAGGTCGGGATCTGCTACCGACAAACGAGGAAACTCGTTTGCAGCGTCAGAAAAAGAAGGCATGGAAGACGCTGCCATATCAGGTCGCCGAGCGCCTTGGTTTCACCGCGGCCCGCGTATCCAAAGAGTCTGTCACAAATGTACTCGTGGATCTTGGGTTCACGGTCTCTTGGGATTCGGCCCGCCAGAAAATGTATCTTGTCTATCCGGCGGAGGTGATGGGTAAGAAACGCAAGAAGCCGCGCGAAAGCACCCACCGGTGGAAAACTATCTGGCCTCAGATTATCAACACCTGCGACGACTATACGCGCCGATTCAAAAAGATCCGTCGAGATCTCGAAGAGAAAAAGAAAAAGCTGGAAGAGGAGAAGGCTGCTGAAAAGCGTCGCGAAGACGAAGAGCGAAATGGTCCTGAACGCTAGTCGTTTTTCCCATCTTCCGATTAAACAACCGCCGATGCCACGTTCCGTAGCGTCGGCGGTTTGCTTTCCGGGCTAGAAGCTGTCCTAGTGGTGTCGATACGCAATGATCATAAAAAAACTATAGCAAGTTACGAATCGTTCTAACGCAATCTGTGCGGATGATACGCTCAGCGTAAACTGGGTCTTCAGGGTGCGAACTGTACTATGGTTTGTCCGGTCCTTAGAACTACTGGGGCCCCTTGCCTCGAAAAGTGACGGACTTATCCTCTCCAGAATCGGTCAGGTTTTCATAGGGCATTTCAAATACCCCTGGAGAGTTCGACTTGACCAAGATAGCACAACGCTTGAACCGAATTTCGAAGGTTCGCTCGGCATCATTCAGTCTGGCCTCGGAACTTTGGAGGGCGCTGTGATCTCGGCTCAACCAACCCGGTGGCGGCAGAGCGGCAAAAAGAAAGCGACGATAGGCAAACCCATCGGACAGGGCTTGTCCTATACCAAATGCTAGTTTGTTTTTTGAATCTCACTTACCTACCTCCCCATTTCTAGGCTCGGTATTTGGATTTGGTGAGAATTAAAGAGCTCAGCAGAAACGAACCTGATTTCGCTCTCGCCGAGATGGCTGTTTGTAAGTTTTTTCGATCACACCCATATGATTCAAACCAAACCACAACCCCGCTACTCAGGGCACGAGACCTTCGTTTGTCGTTACGCCTGGCTACCTAAAGTGGTAGGTGCGTTGAGCGGCAAAGACAACGGCGCGCTTTTCAAAGACGAGGACGAAGCAATGGTTCGCCTCGGAATCGGCAAGAACATGGTTCGCTCTGCGAAATTCTGGGCAGAGGCTGCACAGATCATCACCGATTCCCCTGAAGGCCACCGCCTAACACCGTTCGGAGAGAGGTTGCTCGGCAGAGAGGGACACGATCAGTATTTCGAGCAGCTCGAAACACTATGGCTTATCCATTGGAAGATCGCGACCAATTCCAAGCGCCCCCTCTATCATTGGGATCAAATGCTCAACCACTGGCATCGCTCAGAGTTTAGCGAGTCTGAAGCTAAAATATTCCTAGAACGTGGGCTGCCTCCCGAGCAAGCCAAGCGATCAAAGCGAACGCTATCTGACGGTCTAAGAGTATTTATAAACTCCTACGTCCAAGCAAAAGGAAAGAAAGGTGAGATCGGCGAGGACAACCTAGATTGCCCGCTCGTCGAACTGGATCTGCTCCGATGGTCAGGCGACCGGATCAATAGCGACAATCAGCGAGAGTCCATTTATTCTTTCAACATCGAGGATAAGCCTTCGATTTCTTCAGAGCTGATAGCCTATTGCATCAATGACCTCTGGTCGAGCAGCCATCACCGAGCGAGTTCTTCTTTAGGATTTCGAATCGTATCGACTGAAGAGAGTAGCCCTGGGCAGGTATTCAAACTGCCGGAGGCTAGCATTCGGGCACATCTGGATGCTTTATCCTCAGTAACCAGAGGCGCTATCGTTTTCGAAGAATCTCAATCTATGCAGCAAATCTGGAGACGCGGAAACGTCTCTGAAATGGACCTTCTTGACGCAATTTTCGCCGACTACCAATGAGTTTCCCTTCCATTAGCAACTTGCTAAACGTAAACCAACGATTCCTCAGGTCAGTTAATCTCGAACGAGACTTTACTGACACCGAGGCTCTATCCGGATACATCGTCACTTCGGAGATCACCCAGAACCTACAGCGAATTGGACGAAATCTACGACCTGAATCCGGCCAACGCGCATGGAGAATCACTGGTGACTTCGGGACCGGCAAATCGAGCTTCGCCCTAGTGCTTGCAAACATACTCTGTCGTTCAGCCAAAAAGCTACCACGGGAGATAAAGCACCTTCGCCGCGAACTACCTATCCCTAACAACGCTCCCAAGCTTTTACCAGTGCTAGTGACTGGCTCACGAGAGCCAATGGCGAAAGCTATACTGAGGGAGTTGCTTTCGAAATTGGAGGCCTCGATCGATGGTCGAAAGAACTTGGTATCTCGCAGCAAAATTTCCGACGCACTTAGTTCAAGCGCTCTAGATGAGCGGCAAGCCATAAGACTTATTGAAGGCACTTCGAAAGAACTCGTCACCAAGAACCTATTCGGAGGTGTGCTGCTGGTTATTGATGAACTTGGCAAGTTTCTCGAGTTCGCTGCCTTGAACCCCGAACAGCAAGATGTCTATTTTCTTCAAGTTCTAGCCGAGTCGTCTTGTCGGAGCGGAAACTATCCGGTTTACACTCTTGGACTCCTGCACCAAGGCTTCGCAGAGTACGCGGCGAAGCTTCCTAGTGTTTCACAACTAGAATGGTCCAAAGTTTCTGAGCGCTTCGAAGAATTCGTATTTTCCCAACCGCTAGCCCAAGTCACGGCACTTCTGTCTCAGGCACTATCTTCAGACCTCGAGAATCAGAATATTCATGGTTGGAAAGGTCAGGCGAGAGGCGATATGGCCACAGCCATTGACCTAGGGCTGTTTGGTCCGAATGTTCCTAAAACAGCTCTTAAAGAACATGCCGTATCAATCTATCCGATACACTGCTCAGTTATTCCGGTGCTGGCGAAGTTCTTCAGGAGGTTTGGACAGAACGAGAGATCACTCTTCAGCTTTCTATTGTCATCGGAACCTTACGCCCTGCAAGATTTTGCGAGCAAGCAGCGGGCATCTCTGGAGACCATATTCCGGCTGTCAGATTTCTATGATTTTGCAGCAGCGAACTTTTCACATAGACTCAGCGGACAGAGCTTCCGCAGCCACTGGAATCACATCGACGCGGTTATCAGGAGCACGGGCAACGAGGAGCCAACGACCGTCGCCATACTTAAGACAGTCGGCATTCTAAACGTTATCGACGCTCCCGAGCTCGCACCCACCTTCGAGGTACTGCACCTCGCGCTCGGGGATTCAGAGGGACTAGACCAGGAACTTCGAAACCTCTGCAAACGAAACCTTCTGTTCAATCGCGGAAGATCGGGTTATGCACTCTGGCCATACAATAGCGTTAACCTGGAGCAGCGATTTGTAGAAGCCAGCGAAGCAATTTCCAAGGCAAGTCCAATCGCTGAAACCGTTCGGAAGCGCATCGACTCCAGACCAATAGTCGCACGGCGCCACTACATCGAAACAGGCAACCTTCGCTATTTTGAAGTCCTTCAACTCACCGCTTCTGAATTTTCTAAAAAAGCGGAAGATTTAGCCCCAACGCATCCGGCGGATGGATTGGTGGTTTCAGTTCTTTGCGAATCTAAAGCGGAAAGACTCCAATCAGAAGAAATTGCCACTGGCCTAGCAAAAAAGCTATCAACAATCATCGCGATCAGCCCACCGCTAGATGCTCTAACCAGCTCCGCCTTGGAGTTAGAGCGTTGGCTTTGGGTTGAGCGCCAAACACCCGAACTAAAGGACGATCGGTTCGCTGCGGAAGAAGTCTCGCGCCAAATAGCAACCAGCAGCCAAACGGTCGAAAACCGTATCCAAGAAATCGCAGGCATACGTGGAGTCGTCCGCAAGGAGTCCACGATCGCTTGGTATCATGATGGTGAACTCATCACGGAACGCCTTAGGTTTAAATCGATTCAGACTTTCCTTTCAGACCTTTGTGACGAGCTCTTTACCAAAGCTCCCAAAGTTGCAAACGAGCTTATCAATCGCACCAATATCAGTTCAGCAGCAGCCTCTGCACGTCAAAAGCTCTTCAAGGGAATACTAAGTCAATCCGATCTGCCGTTACTTGGGTTACCTGAGGACAAGTCGCCTCCTGAAAAATCCATGTACCTTTCTGTTCTGAAAGCAGGGAATATTCATATCCAAGATGACGATGGGTGTAGAATAGCTTTCCCAAATAAAGGAAAGCGGGGCGACCCCTTGAACTTGAGGCCCGCTTTGGATGCAATAATCGCAGCTCTCGAAGAGCAGCCAGACAGAAGAGTTCCTGTAATAGAAATCTACGACAGGCTCAGGCTACCCCCATTCGGGGTGAGGGATGGCTTGGTTCCTCTGCTGCTACTTACCGTGTTCACGGTTCACGAAAGCGAGATCGCGATATACGAAGATGATATCTTCCAAGCAGAAATTGAAGAGAACCTCGCGATGCGATTGGCGAGGAGACCGGAGACTTTTGAGTTTCAGCTTTGCAGAATCAACGGTGTCCGAAAGGAGCTCATATCAGAAATAGCGAAAACGATTAACACCGAGCACGCTGAACACACACATCTACTCTCAATCGTCCGCCCCCTTTGTTTGTTCATCGACCAACTTCCTGAGTACGTTCAAAAGACCGATAACTTGTCTGATCAAGCTCGTGAAGTTAGAAAAGCTATCGAAAACGCTCGCGAACCTTCCGACCTTGTCTTCAAGAGAATCCCACAAGCTTTGGGTATCGAACCGTCCGACAAGAAGAATGCATCTGTTGTCGGCCAAGAGCTCAGCAGAGTGCTCTTTGAACTCAGAAGATCATATCCCGAACTTCTATCGGGTATGGCCAAGAGCATTACGGCGGCCTTCGCTTGGAAGGGGTCTTTCGAAGACTGGAGAAGATCTATTTCAGAACCCGCTGAGACAGTACTCGTAGGTCTTTCTGATACCGAGCTTCGGTCGTTTTGCTTCAAGCTTATCGACGATGTCACATCTGAAACGGAGTGGCTTGAGGCATTGGGCAGCATCATAACTCGTTGTCCTCCTTCTCGCTGGAAAGACAGGGACAAGGAAGCGTTCGAGGAAGAAATCAAGAAGCTCGCAGGCAAATTCAATCGCGTGCTCGCAACTTGTTTCGACAAGAATGGTTCTCTGCCAGATTCTGCGATACGTATTGCAATTACGCCTAAGAGTGGCCAAGAAAAAGACGTAGTGGTTTCTCTCTCCCCATCCGAATCTCAAAAAGCAAAGAAGCTTCGTGAATCCATTGTTTCATTACTTCCGGATTCAAATGACGTTTCAATCGCAGCGATCTCTGAGTTGCTGTGGAAACTGATGGAGGGAAAACAATGAACCCGATAGAAGTTTCGTTTAATGACGGCCGCCCAGTTAGGCACGTACTCAACGTATCCGGAGGTAAGGACAGTTCAGCCCTCGCTTTGTTGATGGCGGGACGCGTCAAAGGATTCGAACAGTTTCGTATGGAAAACATGGAGTATGTTTTCTGTGATACGCAGAAAGAGCTCCCTGAAACCTACCAATATCTCGCCCGCCTCGAAGCAGAGCTCGGCTCTAAAATCACGTATCTAAACGCGAAAGCTGGTTTTGATCATTGGCACAAGGTTTTTAACGGCTACCTCCCATCACCTCAAAATCGATGGTGCACCAAGATGCTTAAGCTAAAGCCCTTTGAGGCACATGTTGGTCAAGACAATGTTGTTAGCTATGTGGGTCTCCGAGCAGACGAGGATCGAGTTGGCTATATTAGCAAAAAACCAAACATCAAAACGAGATATCCACTGAAAGAAGCTGGCTTTGACTATGATGGGGTCATTCAAATTTTAGAGGATAGTGGACTCGGTCTTCCGACCTACATGAACTGGGGCCGAACGAACTCTGGCTGCACATTCTGTTTTTTCCAAACTCCTTACGAATGGGTTAAGCTATACGAAACCTATCCGAAGTACTTCGAGCAAGCGATGGAGTACGAAACAATAGACCCCAGTGACCCGAACAAGCAGTTCACCTGGATGGAAAAAGCTCCCCTTAGTGCCCTCCTAGATCCGGAAAATAGAAAACGAATTCTTGAGGCTGGCATTAGGCAGGTACCTACCAAGGGAGACAATCGTCTCCTTTCAATATTTACAGGAAACAGCTCTCAGCGAAGTGAAGCCTGCCTTATGTGCCAGAAATAAAAAGCTTTCTAAACGTGTTTAAGGTATCAGCAAGAACCATACTGGAACTAGGTGCCGAATTGATCAGCTCTGACTTGATTGCTTTTTATGAGCTAATTAAAAATGGGTTTGATGCAGATTCGAAAAACGGAGTTGAAATTCATTTTGAGATTTTGTTGCGGCGAAATGATCATTTCGCTCTTAAAACAACCCTTCAAAAGAATGCACATTTAAATTCACTCAAAGAAGCTGCGATTTCTAAATTATTAAAATCCAGCTCTAGTCAATACGCAGAGGAATTAATTGAATCCATCAGGCGTACCGATACCAAAGATAAACTAGATGAGATTCTAGATTATGCACTATCGCTAAATCGTATTGTCGTAAAGGATACTGGTGTAGGCATGTCGAGAGAAGACTTAGTCGAAAACTTCCTCGTGATTGGCACTCCTTCAAGAAAGCGTTCTATAGACAAAGCAATCGCTAATTCCGACAAGTCGTCACCCTATCTTGGCGAGAAAGGTATTGGGAGACTGTCAGCAATGCGTCTCGGCAATAAACTCGAAGTAGTTTCGACGAAAAAGAAGGAATCACACTACAATAGACTCTCAATAGATTGGAATGAGTTTCGAGACCTCGATGCTATGATCGAAGATATTGAAGTGCATCCAATTGATGGAGGAAAAAAAGAAGATGCAGGCATTTCTGGTACAAGCATTGTTATAAGCGATCTCGTTGAAGATTGGTCACGCGATCGAGTCATCCAGCTTGTCGAGCTGAATTTATCAAAGCTCACTGACCCCTTTGCAAGACAAAGGGACCGCCCGAGAGTTGTGGTCATATGGAACGGTGAAAGGATTCAAGTGCCATTCATGGACAAGAATCTGATCAAAAACGCCCATGCAAAAATCTCTGGTTCATGGGAATACAAAGAGAAGACCCCACATCTCAGATGCGAGATATCAGCACTTGATCTTGGCTTTGAACATCCGGTAACGAAAGAAGAAAGGATCATTTCCTTAGATGACCTCCAAAGCTTGATAAGTGGTCCTAGCGCGACTGAAGTTCATGATGAAGCGATGAGAAGCATTGGGCCTTTTACTTTTGAAGTATACTGGTACAATCGTCGGAGACTCACGAAAATCGAAGCCATAGGCGATCAAAAGGCTGTTCGAGACCTACAAAGCAAGTGGTCAGGCGTGATGCTTTACAGGGACGGATTTAGAGTGTTTCCCTACGGAGAAGAGAATGATGATTGGCTATCTCTAGACCGTAAAGCTCTTGGGCAAAAAGGCTATTTGCTGAATAAAACGCAACTTGTTGGAAGGGCGAATATTTCCAGAACGTTAAATCCTCAATTGATTGATCAGACCAATCGAGAAGGACTAAGAGAAACTCCAGAACAAAAAATACTCTTAGAAGTAATGACGTTCTCTATTGATACTTGTTTGCGTGATCACATCAAGGAGATAGAAAGAAGCTACAAGAGTCCGAAGGTCAGCTTGGACACGATAAAAACTAGAGAAGTAGATTTGCGGAGAAGGGCTAGCGTCGCCATAAAATCTCTAAAGAAAAACGCTCCACCAGAATGTGCACCTGAGATTGAAGAACTCCAGCAGCTAACACTGGAGCTTTCCGCTTTGACCAAAGCCGCTCAGAAGCGTATCGACGAGGCTGAGAATGAAGCAAAGCAAATGCTAGAAATGGCGGGAGTTGGGTTGATGATTGAGGTTGTAGCACACGAGCTTGCGAGAGCGACAGAAGCGGCACTTGAGAATTTAGATCAACTAAAAAGCGTAGAACTAGCCACTCCCCAGCAATCGGCTGTTTCTTCACTTCGATCACATCTAAAAAGCCTTTCGAAAAGAATACGAATACTAGATCCTCTCAGTATCTCTGGTCGTCAAACAAAGGAAACCTTCAACTTAAAGCAGCTGATTGATGAGACAATTGAGGCTCACGAATCTCAGTTTAAACGACATGGGATTGATGTCATTTTCAATTCAAGCGAAGATATTGTTAAGATAAAGGCTGTTAGGGGGATGGTAGTTCAAATTCTCGAGAATTTGATTTCGAATTCCAAATATTGGCTAGAACTCAAATCTTCGAGAGAGCTCAAATTCCAACCAAAAATCGAGATCAGCATCACAAGAGATCCGCTCGAGCTGATATACTCAGACAACGGCAAAGGTATTGATCCTGATAATATTGATAGGGTATTCCATCCCTTTTTCTCACTCAAAGAAAATTCAAAGAGAAGAGGCATCGGTCTCTACATTGCACGGGAGTGTGCAAAATACCACGGGGGGGATCTATTTTTGTCCAACAAGAAAGATCCACAGACGCAGCGGCTGCACACGTTTGTACTAAACTTACCTTAGGAACATTCTGATTTAGACTTAAAGTGAGTGTCTTTGAACGGAATTCGCTAAATAAAGCGGTAATAATCGACGACGCCTATGATGCAGTTCCCACGGCAGAGGATCTAGCGAATCATCGACAAGAGCTTTATTCGTTTCTAGAAGATATAGAAGAGTCGGACAGCGATCTTTTGATAGAGCACTATTCGAGCTTCAATGAACAAGACTGGGACGAGCTGATAGATTCCAACGACTTCATATCGATCCTTTATTCGCTGAAGGACCAATTAAAAAGCAGCTTTGCGTTAGAGATCTTTGAGGATTTTGATTCAACGCGACGTCACGACCTTACCATCCTCTCTAAGATTCAGAAGGATCTAGAATCCCTTGGCCTGCTGGTAACAACAGCGGGGAGAAATGTATCATTAACAGAGGCAGATGCAGATATAATCATCATTGATCTCTTTTTGACACAAAGGCAAGGGTCCGACGACTACGCTAAATCTGCTTCAATTTTGAAGAACCACCTTAAGGAGTGCTCCCCCAAGCCTCCAATTGTCATTCTGACCTCACGCAGTCCTCGGGTCGACCATCTAAAAGAATCATTCAGAGATGAAGCTGGCGTTTCAGAATCGCTCTTTAGAATAGTTAAGAAGAGCGAGATTCTTCAGGGTGATAAACTGCAGCGAAAACTCAGGCGGCTTGCAACACACTACGGAGACGCTCAACGTCTTGTTGATTTTATTAATTCTTGGTCTTGTGCCATAGATGATTCAAGAAAGCAAATTGTAGAGTTATTGAGAAAACTTGATCTGACGGACTTTGCTCAACTTCAAAAGCTTCTACTGGTTAAAGAAAATGCACCCTTAGGCTCCTACCTCGTTGATCTTTTCGATCATGTCGCTCAATATCACATTGAGTCTAATGAAGCTCTTTCGAGATCAGCCAATCAACTAAACGAAATAGTAATAGAGAAATACCCGCCTCCGTACATTTCAGGCAAAAGAGAAACGCAGTCTTTCGTTCATAAGTACCTTTCTCAGGGGCCTAATAGACTTTGTTTGCCCAATTCCGCGAGTGTTTCTTACCAATTTGGTGATCTATTCTTCAGGTCCCAAGAGACTCCACTTGCTTCATCAAAAAACAAATCTGTAATAACCTCAATAAAGCCGGACGAGGCTCTCCTTTTGCTCACCCCGCCGTGCGACCTGATGCGGGAGACGCCAAATTACCTCCTTCTGATTTTGGGAAATATAAGCAGGATAACACCTAGCACACCCCAACGCTCCTTCAAGCCCAGAACGCATGCTTTTTATCATAATGAAATATTTTATTCGATAGAATGGGACGTAAAGTCACCTTTATCGGTTACAACAGAAGCCCTGGACTATGCACTGTCAGATGGTGTAATTAGCAAGGTAGCTCGATTGAGAGCCCATCACACAGCCGAAATTCAGCAAAGACTCTTGTCTGATATTGGTCGAAGTGGGCTCGCCGCGCCGATGCTGAAAACTTTTTCGGTATCGCTTGCCGTATACTACCCAAACACTGAAGGCAAACTTACAGCATTGAGAATAGAACATCCAGAGGGGAGTGCAGCGATGCACATAGCATCCGAAAAATCACATAGACTTACACTAAGCGAAGATGCGTGTGATTCGATATATAGTGCACTGTGTGCTCTAGAAGACAACAGAATCCATCCCAGCAGTCGATCAATGTACGGTGCGCTCAGGAATAGTGAATCACTGCTACTGTCGCTCGAGAAGGGTTTGGACTTCAAATGGATGGAGCAGGATAAGCCTCAGATAGTGCCCATTGCGGAAATGATAAAAGTAGCATTATTCGTAAACTGTCACAATATTGACGGATTGGTAATTCAACGTGGTGCGATCAGCGATCGCTCCATCGTATTCTGTCTAACCGAAGAACATTGAGTAGACATAAGCTTCAAACCAACCGGACCTAATGAAATGGATAAGCTTTCTCCGTAAGTACGGCCCAATCTCTCGCAACGACAACATGTACGACGAGACCATACGTCGTTCGGCGAGTTGGGCTGGATTCGAGCCTATCAATTTCGAGCACCCGGCCGAGAAAGAGGTCCTGGACTGTTTCGAGATAAACGGTCGCTCGCCGGTTTCAGTAATTCTCACTGGAACAGCTGGGGATGGTAAAACTCACCTTTGCAGACAGGTCTGGAGCAAGCTGGGAGGATCTGATGAAGAATGGGCATCAGATGATCCTTACCTCCAATACGAGATTCCCAACTCTGAATACAGGATACACTTCATCCGAGACTTGAGCGGTTGGGCCCCTCAGCAGGGACTGGACTGGGAATCAGATAAGATCACCCTGCTCAGGTTGTTCTGCACCTCTATTCTACAAGCTGATTCAAAAGACCTCTTTCTGGTTGCTGCAAACGATGGGCAGCTTGTTGAGGCCTGGAGGCGGCTACCTAATTTTCCCGAGATCGAACAGGCAAGAGAAAGCTTCGAGTCGCTCCTCGTTGAAGATAAGCGGGAACTCGAAGGTATCAGCCTTAAGATGTTCAATTTATCCCGTTGGAGCTCGTCTGAGATCTTTGATCGAGCATTCGATGCATTTGTCGAACATCCAGGCTGGCAAGCGTGTTACGACGAATCGGAGGGAGATCATTCGGCATTTGGCACTAATTGTCCGATTCGAAAAAACTACGAGCTCCTCAAAACACCGATTGTCCGAGAACGCCTTCGTTCGCTTATCGATCTTTGTCACCGCAACAACCTCCACCTACCTATCCGCCAGTTGCTTCTTCTCCTCACCAACGCTGTGCTCGGTCATTCAGACTGCAATCAGGATAGGCTTATGCGACCGGTCGATGTTTCTCGAATCATCGAAGCAAAAACGGTTTCGAAGGCGAGCATCTACAACAATATTTTTGGAGGGAATTTATCCGAGAACCGTCGTAGCTCCATCACCGTTTTTGACTATCTTGAGCGATTCCAAATTGGATATGAAACCACCAACAGAATCGATAGCATCCTAATATTCGGAGAAGACGATGAGCAGCTCGGTGGCTACTTCGATCAGTACCTAAAGTCCGATCCCTTTTACGGAGCAGATAAAATCTATTACGAGAGCAGGAACCAATATATAGAAGACGCTGAAGACGACACTGTTGCCACTAAGAGCTTCCTTGAGCTTCTCGCGTCTCAAAGAAGAGCGCTTTTCTTCAAAATACCAGACTCTGATGCAGAGGAGTTGAAGCTATGGGATCTAACCGTCTTCCGCTACGCCGGTGAATACCTGAAGGAAATCGTCTCCAGAATGGAGCACGAAAAATCGATCAGAAGCTCCATCAAGCATAGATTGATAAAGGGCTTGAACCGAATCTTTGCGGGTATGTTTGTCGAGACCGAACGCGAACTCCTTCTCACTACGAGTGGACACTACTCGCAATCCAAGATCAGTCGGATTCTTAAGGACAGGATCTCCTCCCAGCTAAAAAACGGCGAGCAAGTCGCAATCGAGGGAGATTCGAATGGGAAGATCCTCTTCAATGTTTGCTTCGATCCTGAGACGGTAGAGAGCCTCGAACTTAACCTTGTCAGATACGAATTCCTATCGCGAGTTGCCGAAGAAGGCGCGTTGCCAGCCAACTTCTCAAAAGAGTGCTACGAGGACATTCTGGCGTTTAAATCCCGCTTGCTCGCGGTACATGAGCTTCGGCGACAGACCGACGATAATTCCGATGATGACGACATTATCACCCTCAAGCTCATAGAAGTATCCGAACAAGGATCTTTAGATGACGGTTTTATTGAAATCCGGACATGATGACCCAACTCGAAGAAAGATACCCCGCTCCCATTCTAACCAATTCGAGCATGTGGATAGACGAGGCCATTTGGGGCCACCGTCTACATGACGAACAGTCTCCATGGTTGGTCTTCATGGAGTTTCTGAATGTATTTTTTCATGAATACAACGAACGTAGAGCACTCGAGGAACCGGAAGGTCCGAACTCGTTAAGCTACAAACCGCGGAAACGACTGCATCTTCGCAATATCCTTTTCAACAATCCCAAAATCAAAAGCATCCGACTCTCTTCGATGTCGGATAGCCAAAAGTGGAAAGTTTGGCAAAAAGAGGCAGCAAAGTTCAAAGAGATAGGCAGTCCAAACATGGAGTACCTAAAGGAACACTACGAATCCTTTGATGACTTTGCTGAGATAGTCGATCTGCTGCGCCAAACGAGCCTCGAATTAGCTTCGAACAAACGCTGGACCTCGAAGTTTGTATTTCCATATGGCGAGGATAGTCTGTACGAAGACCTCGATCAGAAAGCGAAAACGAACGATCGCAGATTCTTTGGCAGAACGGGTGAACTACTCTACCTGATGCTTTCAAGGAGTCAAAAGAAGGCTGAGCTTCTGCAGCTCCTCTCGAATCACTTGTTGCTAAAGAAGAATCCTTGGAATCGAATTGCTCGCACACTTCAACCCGAAGAAGTAGAAGAGTCGGTCGAGCCAAGGAGAGGATGTTACCTACCGTATAGGCGTAACGATAGTTTTGACCACCTTGCAGAAGACTGGATTTCAATTCTGAAGTTGGGAATGCCGGATTATGACGCACTGCCTTACCTTGTAACGCTCTCGGGACTGCACTTATTTCTATATAAGCTCAAGATTTCGAAACTCGTCATAGGTTCTGCTGATCCACTTAGAATAACCTGCGAAATCGTTGCCCCCAAGAAATCACTGGTTAGAGAGATCTCGAACCTAGACTACCAACAGAACAATCTGATCTCAACGGCAGCTGTTACTGCTTATATCGAGCAGCTTGAAGAATCTGAGGAATGGCAGCTGGCCTGCAAATCGCATGACCCATTCTTGGAGTGTAAGAACCTCCTGATAGATCGTCTTAAGTGGGGAGAGAAATACGAAGGAGCTGCAGACCCCAGTTCTCTCATTAGACAACTGAAATCCGGAGCGAGCAAACGCCACAAACAACACGTAGCGAACATCCACAGAGTCTTTGGCAGGGAGATCGGCTTGATATCAAAGCGAGGCACAAATCGTCTGAGGTATGCACCCAACGATGATCTACTGAAGACCCTTGTCTTTTCGAACGTGGAGAGCCGAACTGAACTAAGTGAGTTCCTCAATCGAATCTGGGAGCGGTACAGTTTTCTAATTAGCGACAAAGAAGCTGATAAGGTTCTCTCTGACGAGGAATTCGACAAAAAGGCGTTTCAAGCTAACGCTCGACGGCTTGAACAAAGACTTACTGGTCTAGGATTAGTCAAAAGGCTCTCAGATGGTTGCGCCTACGTAATCAACCCCTTCACGCAAAACTGATATGAGCCCCAAAGAGATTCTAGGCAAAGTCGCTGCGAGCTATCTTCGTGACAATTTTGACGACAGTGAGGAAGGAACCGCCCGATTCCTCTTAGACTGTTTAACAGCAGAGCAAACCGCGGCAGTCGCCAAAGCCGTTTTGGGTAATCCAGAGCTCTCACCAAAGGTCGAAATTAAGTTACCCAAGCATTTCCTTGAGAATTTAGGACTCCCGGAGGAGGTGCTAACCAAGGAGAGAACAACCTATTACCGCAACGCAGCATGCTCCAAGCCTGCTCTCCTGGTGGCTAACGTTGGCGATGATGAACAGCAGTCATTGAAGGAGTTGGTTCCCATCGGACAGCCTCAGCTACAGAACCACCCAGAAACGTGGGTAAAAGTAGCCGCTGCGAATTCGCACCTGTCAGAGGATCATATGATTTGGTGGGAAAGATCGCTCAAAGGTCTGATAGAAGCGAAACCCGTTTCCCTTGATCAATTCAGCAATTTTGTCGCGGCAACTCTCTCGGCGAATTCTGATGGGGGGCATCCAATAAAGAAAGCCATTGGCTATAGCCTACCGGAACTGCATCTACCACGGGACACGAATTTCTTCGAGTCCCTTGATGAGACCACTTCACGTCATACTTCGCGTTGGAAGGCTCTATTCAATACAGCGATCAAAAGACGTAGTTGTTTTTTGTATAAACAAACACCGAGTCAGGGTCTCCTCGAAAAGGATAAGCTGAACGAGACTTTCGAAAAGGTGAAAGATTCGATACCGGAGGAGATCCACCCAGTCATCGAGGAGTACATTGAAGCACCAAGCGGATGGAACGAGCAAGCCAAGCGTCTCGCTGAATGCGAATGGGAAGATGTGTTGCCCCTCTTCGATGGTTTAAAGCGAGAAAAATTCAACTTAGGAAAAGCAACTCGTTCGTTTTTCGAAGACTCGAATCCCGAGGCCCTTAGCGAAGACGATCAGGAGTATCTCGAGAGACTAGAAGCTCGAAGGACAACAGAGTCCAACGAAGAAGATGAATCGTTCTACCAAGAGCATAGCAACGAGCTTAAAGAGGATGTCGCGCTCAAGGCAAAGTGGGATAAGTTTATTTTTGGAAATGCGATTGAGGCGGAAGATCTTTTCGTCGGACTCGCCCAATGCTTTCAGTTTCTCTTCGACCAGAATCTAGAAACGAAATCAAAGACACTTAGTATCCGATCAGACAAAAGATTTCCAAAGGATCTTCGCCAGCTGAACACTGATGCTGGGTTGTATTTTTCTTTCAGATACAAAGAGCTCTCTCGTTTTCTCGGAGGTAATGTCAAATGCGAGTTCGGGGAACTTTTCAACTACGAAGATCATGACAAAAAATGGAGGGAAAGCGGTAGGAAAGGATATCCCAACCGTTCGAAATCTAAGAACGCCACCCAAATAAAGTTCTACCTTGAACTAGAAGCAGAGCTCCTCCACGGAAGCCCTCAAACGTTCACAACTCAACTAGTTTGGAAATTCAACCCCAGCACAATTGCTTCCGAGCTCAGAGATGATTGGCAGAGGCTCGCTAAGAAGCCGTTCATAAGATCCCAGACGACGCGCGAGTCCGTGAGTGGGAAAGGAAGATTTCAGACAGTCGCGCTCGACAATGTCGCAACCCTGCAACCTTCGTACGACAAAGACCGAGGATCGCTTGTCCCAGTTTACGAGAAGGGCCGAGATGTGGAGCTCCTTTGGCGTAGAAACTTAAAGCAGGCGCTCGACTCCGGCCTCATCACGAAAGAGACTTTCGAACTACTCGGTACACATTTTGACACTTTTTCGAAATCATATACCAACGCGTTGCATGAGTGCATGACGGATGGCCTTCTCGCGACAGATTCGCTCCTCCAGCAGTTTACTGATTACTCTTCGCTACTAGAGTCTGTTTTTTCCAATGCTCAAGGAGATCGAAATTCTGAACTGTTACTACGACCGCTTCTCTACATCGGAGTTACCCATGTTCATGGTGGTCCCATAACCGCAATAGTCGCTCCGTGGCATCCGCTTAGGCTCGCCGCATTCGCAAACAAATCCCTCATTGTATCGAAATTGATGCGACAGCTGATGTCGTCATCGCAGGTGTACTTTGGCGACACACGATTGTATTTCTCAGAACTGGTCGCTGATTTGAATCACGTTTTTTATCCTGAAGTTATTGTCGCTTGGGATGATGAGAAGCCAGAGCTTCTGACAGTTACTGACAACTACTTGGGATATTCGCTTCACGAGCCTCCAATCGCCGCACAGGATTCATATGCCGATACAAATGAAAATCCGATTCACGGAGCAAATCGGATTCTGGAAATTCTAAAAAGGTATCTTTCTCTTCATCCGCACGAACAAGCAAACCTATCGGTCGTTCTGTATAATTGTGACTCTGCTCGATTGCCTCAAACCATTGTAGACAAGGTTCAAGAACTTCATGAAGACGATGGCGATTTGCGCTGCCAAGTGGTCTTGCGGCATCGCGATGGAACTAAACTTCGTCAGCTTTACGAGAGCATCATAGAGTCATCGGGGAGCGATATAGATTCTTACGTTGCGAGTGAAGCATCCTCTGACTTCATGGCGCGACTACGAATCGGTATTATGGCAGACCAAGCACCTCCGCCAGACGAGGGCGATGGGCCACCAATCGATGTGGTATTTCTACAAGATGTTATTGCTCGCCATGCTCAACTCGACTGGTACCCGGAAACCACGAAGCCAATTCCAGTATCAGAATGGGTTCCGCAGCGGTGGTCAAAGAGACGGCCTGCAGCAAAAGACGACCTAAAGTCAGTCGTGTACCTTTCAAGCCCGGTCGCTCCGGTTGAGGGATGGAACTACCTAACCGCCATCACAACCTTCTTCCGACCCGATTGGGACCAAGGCCCTGAGAAGCGCTTGATCCCTGCCAGACAACTCAACTTCCGCGATCCAACAACAAAGGAGATTTTTGAAGAGATCCACAATCTCGGCAACTGGGTTGTGAACTACGATGAGTTGCTTGATCGTCGCCAGCTGCTCAACCAAAACGTAAAAGTTATTCGATACAAGCAGACGGGCTCTCAAGGGCGAAATACTCTGATATCCTCGAATTGTTCTACTAGTTTGCTGAAACGAATGGTGAGAAAAAGACTCGACGATCTATCGCTCGGACTGAGTGACGTGGAGCTTCAAGGCCTGACCCAACGCCTAATCGACGAAGCAAACCTCATTTCAGGAGACTTAGTGCTTCGTGCTGCTCGGCGCGGACGGAACGCCAGCGAGCTTATTGGCGTCGTACTAAGCAAGTTTCTGATCGAAAACGAAGTAGGAACTGACCAGAGATTTGGTTGGTATTTCTTAGACGACTACGCGAATTGGCTAGGACAAAAGGAAGAGCACATTGCAGACATACTAACCTTGTCGCCAGAATTTGACGACAATGGAAAAAAGCGACTGTCGATAGTTATTACTGAGTCAAAGTACATCGACTACTCGAATCTATCAGCAAAGAAGAAGGAGTCTCAGAAACAACTTCGCCAAACAGTCGAGAGAATAGCGAAAGCACTTTTTGGGAATCCATCGAGACTGGATAGAGATATTTGGCTGAGCCGATTTTCAGACATGCTCCTTTCTGGAGTTCAATACTCGGAAAAAGATAAACTAGACCTTTCCGAATGGAGAAGAGCTATCCGGGCTGGAGAGTGTAGCATATATCTTAGAGGGTACTCGCACGTATTCATATCGGGTCCGTCCGACTGCCCCGAATGCTCCTCTCTAGTAGAGGTACAAGGATGCGAGTCATCATACCAAGAAGTGTTTTCTCGGGCAAAGGTAAGGGAATTACTCTTAAAATATCTCAGAAAGGACAACCCAACTCCGACCCGCATCGAAATATCGGGAACCGATATTTGGACTAACAAGGATTTCTCTGCTCCATCCAAGGATGAAAATGAACAGATACTCGAAAGCGAAACCGCTACAGCGGAAACAAAGGACGAAGTAGAGGAATCAGAATCTCGATCCTCGAAAGAACCTACTGCTACGAGTATTGAAGTCGCTTCAGAGGCACCTTCGCCACCAGCTCAACGCACGTCAGTTTTAGAAATGGTTGCGAATTTAGAAGCCGATCAACCAGAGGACGAAAAAGCAGACCTAGAATGGCTCAAAGAAACAGAAAGCAGAGCCAAAAGCGCCCTTCAACAATTTCAGCTTCGATCTAAGCTTCTAAACTCAAGCTTAACTCCGAATGCAGCTATCTTGAAGTTTGAGGGAAGTGCCGATCTAACTGTAGAGAAAGTAATCAAACGTCGTTCTGAATTCCTCACCACCCATGGTCTCAACCTGATCTCCGTTAGAGCCGAACCCGGAATCGTTTCTATTTCAGTAGCACGAGAAAAACGGAAAATTCTATATTTAAGCAATGTTTGGAAATCGTTGAATTTCGGCAATAGTGAATTCAACTGTGACTTGTTAGTTGGTCTCAAAGAGGAAGACGGTTCCCCTTTGTTTGTTTCTCCATTGAAAAACGCTCCACATACCTTGATTGCAGGAGCAACGGGTAGTGGAAAGTCGGTTCTGATTCAGAATATTATACTTTCAATTGCGGCAACAAACTCGTCCCGCAATGCTTCTATCGTCTTAATCGATCCTAAACGGGTTGATTTCAATAAATTTAAGAAACTGCCTCACGTAAAAGATGGCGTAATAAAGGACAAGGCAGCCGCAGTTCAAAGATTGACTGAGCTGGTCGAGGAAATGGAGAAACGTTATCAAATATTTGAGGAACAGGACGTTTCAAATATTTCTGAGCTAAAAAAGAAAAACGTTTCTATCGAAATGCCAGTGATCTGGGTGATTCACGATGAGCTTGCTTTATGGATGATGGACCATGAGTACTCGGAGCAAATTACGAATGCGGTTAACCAATTGGCTGTAGCTGCTAGAGCTGCTGGAATATTCCTAATCTTTGGAGCCCAACGACCAGATAATACAGTTGTACCTATGCAACTCAGGTCAAACCTTGGTAACCGCTTGGTCCTGAGAGTCGACGGCGAAGGCACGTCAGAGATAGCATTAACCGAGAAAGGTGCCGAAAAGCTTCTAGGTAATGGGCACTTGCTCGCAAAATTGGAGGGAGAGCAGGGTTTGATTTACGCTCAAGTTCCATTCGCGAGCGATGAGCAAATTAGTTCTCAGGTGTTACAACTGGCCAAACGCTAGCAAATCCGACTTGTTTTCATCAAAACCAGCTGCGGAATCGATTTAGAACAATTCTCGAAATAGCACTATTTCATTGATCAGCTTCTCTATCTCTTCGGAAGTATTATCGAGACCGAAGCTAATTCTCACCGATTCCGACGCCCTCTCGTGTGATCCAGTCATGGACAAAACTACATGCGAGGGGGTGATAGCTTCTTCAAGACAGGCAGAACCGGAGGACACGCAAATGCCTCGTTGGTCCAAATAGGTGACAAGCGCGTCGCTATCTAAACCTGGAATATAGACATTCGACGTGTTCGGTAGTCTGATCGCTCCTTGTCCGTTAACGTCAACATCCGGAATTCTTACGGCCAGCCGAGATTCGAACTCGTCTCGTAGCTTCTTGATTCGAAGAATCTCGGCCTGAGCTTTATCAGTCGATCGGATCGCTAGTGCTTTGGCGAGTCCAACTATCGACGCGACATTTTCTGTTCCCGCACGTAGGCCGTTCTGCTGTTTGCCACCGTGTAATAGAGGTACGAAATCCCCCGAATTCCTAATCAACAAACCTCCTATGCCCTTCGGAGCTCCGAATTTGTGACCACTAAAGGAGAGGAAATCTGCACCAAGGTCATCGAACGAAATTGGTGATTTTCCCACAATTTGAACTGCATCCAGATGAAGCAAAACGCCGACTTCTCGACAAATAGCTGCGATGTCTCTCGCGGGAAGCACAACTCCGGTTTCGTTGTTACCCCAAATAACGGATACAACACATGTTGATGCGCGAATATGCCGCTGCACTTCAGCTAAATCTAGCTCACCCGTCCTAGATGCGGGGAGATAGGTAACTTCGGCTCCGTGCATGTTCTCCAAAAAGCGACATGTGGAAATGGTAGCTGAATGCTCTACAGATGTAGTTAATATGTGATTACATCCATGGTCTCTGCCTGAGAAAAAGGCAGAACAGATAGCCGTATTTATTGATTCTGTCGCACCGCTGGTGAATACAATGCTGCCTGCGCTGCAATCGAGCACACCGGCTATCGCGTCCTTGGCTTCTTCGATCGCCTTTCTCGCACTCCGGCCGAGCTGATGGCCACTTGATGGGTTACCGTATGTGCGCCCTAGCCATGGCAGCATGGCATCTAGAACCTCCTTTTCGATTGGAGATGTGGCATTATGGTCTAAGTAGATCAAGGGGTACAGATCAGCAGATTTTGACTTGATGCTGCAAGCGCTAGTTCGACCCACTACGCTTCTTGTTCAGCCCCCAAGTGAGACTTTTCGAATCTAGAAAGGCCTGGAACTTTTCTTTTGAGGGAGCAAAACGGTCATTTTCCCCAAGCGAATCCTTCACTATGCCGAGACTTGCCAGTTTTTCCGATAACTTGGCCAGCTTCTCGATGCCTTCGAAATCGTCACTCGTAAAACGTTCCTTGAAGAAAAGTATTTGATGCTCTGGACCTTCCGAGTGGTCGAATACATTTACGAACATTCTCCTGAGATCGATCTTTATCCTAAGCTTTAACTCGGGAAATGGATCGTCGGTGAACCCTTGGTAGTGCATTAGAGTTAGCTTCCGGCTTAGTTTGTGGATCTTAATGAGATCGGCTTCTTTGGGGTTTCCGTACAACGTTGTCCCGCAAGCTACATAAATTCTGAGAATCGCCGGTAGTCGATCAAGTAGAGGTGAGTGAAACGTGAAATGCTCCTCAGTGTGCCAACCAAATGGCACTTTCTCACATGCTAGTTCGATCTCGCCAGGATCGCCAGCGGCAAAGAGCAACTCTGTAGCTTTCTTGATAGCTAGTTCATAGCCTCCGAAGAACGTACGAATATCGTTCTGTAACTTCTCGGAGTACTCCTTGAATGGAACTCTTTTCTTAAATTGAGACGACGCGAGATAAACCAAAATATCTTCTCTCCGCTGTTCGCGAGCTGCCTCCATTGTGTCTGAGCCAAAGCGATCTTCGAAGAGAGCCATCGCCCTCGGAATAGGTCCACAAGCTTTCCGGACTTCCGAAATTCGATCAAATTCTGATTCTTTCGGTTGCCTTCCCAAGTCTAGCAAGCGACCCCAATAGTCATCGAGAAGCTCTTTGTGCTTTTCGTAGATCGTGAGACGTGGACGTCTTTCCTTCTGTATGGGACGTCCCAAGCCAAGCCTAAGTGACAGGCTTTCCCAATCGATTCGTCGTCGATAGCGGGTAGATAGAAAATCCTGAGCATCACTCTCTCGTCGGAAAACAACGAACATGCAAGGGCCCGCAGGAATTGCATCTGCTTCGAGAGTGTGTTCGATTAGACCCTGTAGTTCTGCTTGGTCGAAATACTTCTGAAAAGTATTCAGTTTGGTGCGTACTCCATCCGAATATCGTTCTCCAGATAGTTCAGGCGCATCACTCTTTCCAATGATAGTTGATACGAGCAAAGCCTTACTTGCCAGGGACCAAGCTCTAGAAAGAACCTCGATCCTTTCAGCCGGATCTTCGATCACGTTCAGCACAAAACCTAAGTTAACGACATCTGCCTTGCGGAAGGGTATTTCTGGTGCGTGGTGTGGATCCCACCCAGAGGATTCGTAGCCAAGTCCCTGTAAGCCTTTCACATCGCTACCCAATCCACATCCGTAGTCGAAAAATGATTCCCCCCTTAACAAAACCCCGCACTCCAAGAGCATCTTCACAGGACGTGAAAGCTCGTAGCGCTTGAGAGCTGTCTTTTCTCTCTCGATTTCAGATCGGGTTCCTCCTTCCGAGTTTCGACCAGTGGTCCGAATCAGTGAGTGGCCATCAATCCGAACTCCCTTTGATTCCAGCAAACGTTCCCAATTCTGTTTGAAACCGATGGTTTTCGTTTCCTCATAAAGACCAGCTTCTTCCTCCTTTCGAGTAAGTTTCGCGAACATCTCAATCCGCGGATCCCCGGGAGCGAGAAACGACTCCTTTCGATGGAGGATCGGAGGGTTCACGCTCTTCGAGTATGAAGTCTCTTTGGCTCTTCCGACAAGGAAATCAATAGTGATAGAACAGGCTAGGGACGGGTGGGCAACGGTATCAAATTCAGGATAGGATAGAAGGGATATCTTGGGTTGGCTTAGATGGAGTTTAATCAGGTTCATCACACCACCTACGTCTCTTTCAATGAGTAGTCGCTCTACTAGTTTTCTCAAGTCGTGTGTGACTTTTGGAAGGCAACTCACATGGATGTATGCCGCTGTAGGAAGTCGTTTCCCGAATTGAAGACTGTGAGTCGACTTTTTGAATGCAGCTAGGTCCATAGCAATTGCTTAGCAGCATCTTGCCCAGAGACAAGAATCTCCCATCTTGCTGGCTATATGACAGATGAAACAGATAAACCCCGACTCATCGAACTCCGTGATGGAGTCTTGCCCGTGAATGTGGTCTTCACGCTCGAGGAGGTCGCCGAGATTCTTCGGGTGACTCCCGAAACGGTCAGGCGGCTGATCAACGACAAGAAGCTTCGGAAACTGCCGATCCGGCATATTCGCATTTCAGCTGTCGAACTTAACCGCTTTCTCGCCTTGTCTTAAGGCGACCAATTTCCTCGGAATTCCCAATTTCGATATGGCGCCAGGACTGCCATGACCGCCCATCGCGATCTGCGTTTTCAGATGGTCAAATATCACTATAGCAAGTTACGAATCGTTCTAACGGTGATCTGTTAGATCGATTCGCATCGGCTAGTTGTTGGTGCTTGTTGGATGCAGATTACCAAACCCTTTTGCGAGCCCTTCAGGCAACAGGTGATCACAAGCCTCAGGGCTTCCTTGTAGGTTGATTCTATCTAACGGAACTATGGAAAAACGAGAGTCGTTCTTTCGTAGGCCCTGAGTAGAGGTCGTCTGGAAAAATTCGTTTCGGGACTTATGACCAGTTGATAGCCGCTCTCTCAAGATCGACCCATCGGGATCAAAAAGGATTAGTCTTTATCGGGTCGCCGAAGCATCTAGTGATCTTCTCCTTTTCGTGCAGTGCTCGTATCCGGAATACTGATTGGGCGTAGTCTACCTTCGCCTTCACTGCCATTCATTGGTTCTACCCGTTCGGAAAGTCCATTTCCTGATGATGTCAAAGATGCAGGCTCATTCGATCGCGAATCTCATCGAAAAGATTGTCTCTAGCCCAGTCGTCGACCTCTTCGTGATCCCACCATTCTTCGAAACCCACTCTATCAGTGAACATCTTAAGTATGGTCCACGCTTCTTGCGTCGGTCTGTCCAGCGACTGGAAGTACTTGTTCCAATCGCTCTCTCCAAGTACTTGGTCGTGTTGGAATCGTAATTCGGAGTACGAAAGGGGCTCTGCCGACTCGCTATCATCGGAAGTGAGGATTTTGAAATTCGGAGGCGGCATTTGGAAACGGTTTGGATTTCGCGAATATCCGGTGAGGTGTTTACACGAGCGGACGTGATTATTGTGTAGTCTTCCTTGTAGGAAAATCGAGTGTTTCCAGCAACGCTCGTCTACCAAGTTAACACTGTCGGTCCAGTAGTGGGTTTGATTACCAGATGGTCCGAAAGCGTTTTTGCTTGAACACCATCTTTCAAAGACAAGTCAAGGATCTGGGTCGGCTTCAATGTATTCAGTCGCTGGTGCTTAGCTGAAAAAACGAAGCATCATTCTGTGCTGGAATCTCGATTTGAATACTTGCCCCATCTTGGATCGTTCGAACTGGCATTGCTTCGTTCCAAGCCTTCAAATCCGATGACTCAAGTACGTTTAACATCAGCACAAAACTGTTGCCTTCCGTTTTTCGAATAGTCTTCAGATTTAGCGATCCAAGAGTTGTTGCATCGCCATTCAAGAGTGATAGATAGAGCTGCGGATTTTCCTTAAGAAGCTGGATCGTATTCAGGTCGTTGACAGCAGGGTCGAAAATAGTTCCCGCCTCTTTTCCGTCCGGAAGTCCGTCTCCGTCAGAATCCACAGAATCGATACGAGTACCATAGATCGCTAGCTCCTCGAAATTCGTAAGACCGTCACCATCCAAATCGGATGTGTCTTTAGCAAATGTAGCAGTCAAGAAATGGTCGTCATCCATCGAAAAAGTGATTGGGTTCTCTTGGCTTGAGATGCTGCCGACCCAGCCCGTGAAAGAGTATCCCAGAGCTGGATAGGCCTCCACTGTAGCGTTTTCACCTGAGCGATAAATTCCATCTCCGTAGTCTTTCGCGTATCCATAGAGTGGATTGTTTGCAGACATGGTTAGCCTAAAGCTTTCCTCGACCAGTTCACCGAATTCATAGGCTCCTAGGTCAATCGCATCGTCTTGGATGCGTAACCTTCCACCTAAGGACAGCTCATACGATTGATCCCACAATTCAGAAAGACCTGAGTCGATCGAGCTGGCAGATTGCTTGAGCTGGAGTCCGTCGTCGGCAGTGTTCCAAAGGCCGTCGGGTCCAAGTGGATTGCTGGAGTCGAAGAACGGATCAGATTCGTTGACCAGAGAACCTTCGAAGTCGATCGTCACTGAATTCAGCGAATCCAAGCCACCTTCCAGCAGATTAGCAGCATGAACAGGATCAGGAATTGGAACCGAGTTAAAACTGTAATCTTGAACCTTAGGCATGGCGTCCGAGCCAGCAATCGCGTTGCTCGATCCATTTTCACTATTTCTCCACAAGATCGAGTTGGTCAGCGATATGTTGCCAGAGGTGTATATAGCACCTCCCGTAGTCGAAGCCGTGTTTTGGACAAATGTGGAATTGACGATCGAGTGCTCCTTGTCGAGGTGAAGCGCCCCGCCCGACATCGCGGAGTTTCCAACAAATAGCGACCCCCAGATCCATGTCCTTCCGGTCGACCTTATAGCTCCCCCTTCGCCGGTCGAGCTGTTGCTATTAAAGATGCAGTTAATTACCTTCGACGTCTCGTTATTGTCGTTGTTTATGTAAAGCGCTGCTCCGTGCAGCGCTTGATTCTCTGAGAATATACAGTTTTCGAGTTCGACGCTACCATGCATCACACCTCCGTTCCCTGCGGTTGTGTTCTGCGTGAAGGAGCATCGGTTCGCTGAGATATTCCCGTCGGAATCCCAGCTGTAGATAGTCGGTCCTTTGGCTAGGTTTTCTTCGAACTCGCAATCGAGTAGATTGAAGGTGTTGCCGCATATTATAGAATTGCTGTCCACGGAACCATTGTCGAAAAACTGGCAAGTCGTCGCATCTAAATAGTTCGCATAGATCGCGGCGCCATTTTCGCTGCAAACATTGCCGCTCAAGATGCAATTGCTTAGAGAGACTTCATAGCCGAAGACGCCGCTTCCTCGAACCGCGGTATTGTCTAGAATCGTGCAATTCTTTGCCGTGATCGTGGCTTCGAAGCTGCTAGCCCACAGGCCGCCCCCACGACCATGATCTCCTTCGAACCCGTTAGCGTTGCCATTTTTAATTGTGAAACCGTCAATTGTTGCACCCCCACGAAAGTCTACAACGTGAACGCTCCAATATGTTTCGTCCTCGTGAATGGCGCCGCTTAGTATGGTCGGGTTGACTTCCCAGTCTCTTTGGAAGGCATCGGTTTCTGTGCCAGCAAAGCCGCCAAGTAACGTTACTCCCTCGCCGAGTTTAAAGGAGAGGAGGCGATCGCCTTGTGTTAGACCCGATCCCTGATCTGGATAGTATGTTCCGGCTTCGACCCAAACTTCGTCACCCCGACCGTCAATGGTTTTGGCCAGGGCATCTTGTAGTGAAGTGAGAGCTGTGTCCCAGCTGGAACCATCGCCACCAGGCTCCGCTTCGTCCGAAACGTAAAATCGCTCAGATCCAGAAGCCATTGCTAGTAAGGAGTTAAGAATGAAAAGACAGAATGGTCTCATTGGTTCCGACCCTGCAAAAGGGAATATCTCATGCGAGAAAATAAGACCGTAGGTTGCCTGAAAAATCCCTAAGGGTTGCCACGATGTCTCGCCTAGAGCTTGCGCACGATTCTTCACTGGAAAAGAGGAGCCTTATACCAGGGCAGAGCTCTTGGTGATGGGCTCTACTCGAATGGCTTCTCTAGAATTATGTTCCCGCTGTACAGCCTTGTGGTGGGTTGACCTACCTCAATCCAGTCTTTAGATTTGGAGATTATCTATTTGGTGAGTCACGCCACGAAAGCTTCGTGTTAGACGAGAGTAGGAGTGGTGCTACGAACGACCGACTTGGATAAGTTCTTGGGTTGTTCGATGGTCAAATATCGCTATAGCAAGTTACGAATCGTTCTAACGGTGATCTGTTAGATCGATTCGCATCGGGACCTCGCAGCAAATGTTGGTCGACAGAGCCATGGTTCTGACTCATCTGGAAGCTACTTGATGCGGTAACCGGACGGAGTCGTCAGGCTGCTATTGAAGGCTTTTCGATCATGTTGATAAGTCGATAGGGGACCCAACAGAAGCTTGAGGTGTATTCGAAACCGTTAGCTAGTTTGGTGCGTTGTTTATGTTCACGCAGAAAGTACGACCACTCGACCCGGCGCTTTTCTACGAAATCGACTAAGTCTTGTCGCCGCACGAGAATCGTTCTGAGCGTGTCCGAAAAGATCCAAAGGACGTAGTCTGCGTCGCCGCCGTATCCGGCGATCTTGCGCTCGCAGACCGAGTATAGCTCGATTGGGACCACGTCGTGATACTCCCTAGTAGCAGTTGTTCGGGGATCCTTGCTAAGGAGTTTGACGTCGACCTTCTTCGTTCGCCTTGTAGTTCGAACAAAGTAGTCAGTCCCGCTTCGGTCTTCCTCCGTGGATGCTTTTTGATAGCTATGGAAATCGGGAAAGACTTCGGAAAAGACCTTTCCCAACGGTAGCGTCGCTAGGGCGTCGTCTGTTTGACGCCAGCTTTCGGTGAAGTTAAGTGGAGCGTTCATGTCCATACTATCGTGCGAGAAGTCTGATAATCCAGCGTAAAACGTATCCAAATTAATTGTACGCGTGTAGTTGAATCGAGCCGCATTTAACTGCACTTCTTCGCAGCAACTTTTTTCGCGAGAGTATCATCTAGTGTGTTCTTAAAGGAGATGAGATCCCAGCCTTCGGCAGTGATCTCATCATCGTATGGTCCAGTTTTTACGAGTTTCGAATAGTAGGAGAGGTAGTGACATCTCCGTCGGAGCTCGTCGCATTCGATCGACGATCGAATCGCGATCCAAGTCATAGAACCGAGATTCCAAATGATGAAAGACGTGAACGTCGATCGGCTAAGAAGTGCCATCGACATAGTAAGGCACATACAAAAGACAGTGCCTCTTTCTGCATCTAACCACGGCTACCTAATGGGCAAGTGCCCTTGGAGCCGAGACGGCCGCATAATCGTTTCGCACGAACTTAAATCCTTTACCTGCCCGGAGACAGGCGAGTTTGGGGATGTTCTAGATTTCGAGCGGAAGCTTCATGGCCTGAGTTTCAAGCAGGCCTTGAAGAGGCTGGCCTTTGCTTATGGAACGGCGATTTCACCGAGCTGGAAATCGCGAAAGTTGAAGAGCGGACGAGTTCGTCCAAAGGGAAAGGTAACCTATGCAAAATGAAGATAAGCTAGTTGATGCTGTCGGTCTGCTTGAAGCTCTATTCGACGAGAAGAGTCGGCCATCCCTGCGTTGGGTGCGCCAAATGCAGGCGCAGCGAAAAATACCGTACCTCAAGATCGGACACCTTGTGCGATTCGACTTAGTGGAGGTTCGGCAAGCCTTGAAGGAGAAGCTGACCGTTCGGTCTCGCAGAAAATAAAGACATCAGCGGCCCGCTCATTGAAGAGCGGGCCTAATTGTATCCAAATATCATTACGAAATGAAGAATTACCGAATTTGTCCCTTTTATGTTTCGACCTATGACGCGAGAGTGACGCCATCAGAAAACTGTCCAAGCTGTATCAGGCATGGCTATACGGTTAGGTTAGCCTCAATCGACCAAGTGAAGGAGTTGGTTGACCCAGATCATCTAAAGACCTTGTTGGAAGCCCTGCACGCGACGCCGCAATACGTCCTGGCGAACAAGACCGCCTACGCGGATAGACTCTACGCGATTCTATTGCTACGTCAGCAGCTGATTCGAGATGCACGATATGGTCGAGGAAGGGAGTGTGAAGAAGATGAAATCTAGATCCTCAAAAACCAAAAGAAGAGCAAAGCCGGTTAGCGAAAGAAAGCGTCTTAGTGGTAAAGAGCTAAAGGAGCTGAAAGCGCAAATCGCCGCGGGGAATGAAGCGCCAAGCATCGCGCGCATGAAATTAGCGTACGAAGCGGATAATTGGGACTTCTTGCGGTCCTGCGCGGCGGCTCATTGGGATCTTGATCCGCAGTCGCTGCTATCGACTATATACTTGGGGATTGCCTATCGTGCCTTGGAACGAAAACGAGAATACGAAGAATTGATTAGGCTTGCCGCTAAATCGAATCCCAGTCACTCGAAACTATCCTATGCGGTTGCACGATGGTATTCGCTGCATGGGTACAAGTGCATCTCAATGAGCTTTTATGCGATGCACCTATACTTGTCTTCCGATTCGAAACCCGAAAACCAAAAAGACGTAGAGTTCGAAATCGCTTTCGAGGCATTTCAGCGATCACAAGGGATTGAGCCGACGTTAGAGGACAAACAAGAGTGATGAAGGACTATATTGTAAACACGCGAAGGCACTCGGTAGAAGAGACGGCCATCTTACGGAGAGCTCGGCTATACACAAGACTGAATCTAGCTCTATTGCTCCTGCATTCAGCAATCGCGGCGTATGACCTGCTACGTATATTCATACGGTGAGCGATTCGCTTTGGGGATCGATCTGATGTTTGCGGAAATTTCGACAATACATGCTAATGGGCGTCGTTCTTTTTCTAATACGAATAGTTTTTGTAGTCACTGGATTGGTGCAATTATTTGGATTCTGAAGTCTGACACACAGTCTCTTAACGCAGATGACTATCGAAAGCACACATAGCTCATCGTACCAAATTACCTAAACCAGGCCCGCATCATTTAGAGACGCGGACTTTTCCTTTGTTTATTCCTAAACCTCAAACTCTACAATATGACTTTTACATACATTTGCCCGTACTGTCTCGCTCAATACACTCACAATGAGTACCTCAAAAATACGAAATGCTTTGAATGCGGCGTTGAGGATGGTCCGGTGCATCTCCTCGAGCACTCGTTTTATCTGCATTGGACTGATGTGTTCCGTCTTGCAGAATTCAGGATGGCCATAAGGCAAAACGACTTTCATTGTCCGAGCCGCCGCGAACAGATCGTCGAACGGATCGATAAGCTGCTTCAAGAACTGTCGCTCGCTAATGGAATGGTGTACCCACAAAGCTGATCATAAAATGAAAATAGTAGCTCTGTCCGACACCCATTTTTCTGCCTTGCCGAAGCGTCGACTAGAGGGCGATATCCTTATTCACGCCGGCGACTTCTACGACTCTTGTGATCAATCAGATATCGATCTGGTGCAGCTCAACCGCTGGTTCGCCGATCAGGATTTCAAAGAGAAAATATACGTTCCCGGAAATCACGACTATCCCGTATTCAGATCTTGGAGTAGAAACGAAACAAAGCTAACTGAGGCCAAGTTGCTAGTCGACAGAAGCCTAGCCTTCGAAGGGTATCGAATTTACGGCTCTCCCTGGGTCCCCAACTGCGGGATGGCCTTCGAAATCGATGAAGAGGACATCTTCGAAAAATGGGAAGCGATCCCGAACGATACGGATATTCTGATTACCCATATGCCACCTCGATACATACTGGATAGCGTCCCCCATATTGGGAATCTTGGTTGTCCGGACCTTCAAGCGAGAGTTTTCCAGTTTCGGCCAAAGGTGCATGTCTTTGGCCACGTCCATGCCTGTTTTGGTTGCGCTCGTCTCGAATGCATCACCTTCGCGAATGCCTCTCAGCTCGGTCCTCACGGACCTAGGGCGCCTGTCGTATTAGATATGTAATTACAGATCGGGAGACGATTCCTCGAAGGGGTCGTCTCCTTTTGCTTGTTCCATCTTGAAGCTTGGTTCAGGCCGAGCGCTGAAACTTCTTTTTCTTCTTTCCCGTTTCTTCTTTTTCTTTGCCTAGATTTCGCGATGGAGGGTGTATGGGTTTGTAGTTCAATCTAAATTGAGGCGAGATAGGTCCATGCGGTGCGCGCAAGACTAACATTGTTTGCTCGAACTCCGACCAAGTGTGTTCCGATGACATGGGTTCTTGTGCGATGTGTGGCGGTAGATGAATTCTGCTAATTACCGGCTTTTTTTTGGGGGGGAGGGTGCTTATTTCTCTGTTTGGCTTCCGAAGGTATTTTGAGAATCTCATTCCTGCGGGGAGGAGGGGGCTTAGATTGGGGTTTGTTGGGTGGAGCAAACTATCCACACTGCAATGGATGTTCTTGCGGGTTCTCCTATGATATCTGGCTGAACCAACTGGGGTAATTCTCAGATGTTTCAATGAAATCTTGATACCTGCGAACAGAGACCTGCGGTCGGCAGATCGCCAGGCAATTTTCGATCTCTTGTTCCCTAGGTTGGCTTGTTGTGGATCGCGAGGAGTCTTGCTGAAGCCTTTGATTGTTTTGGAAGGGATCGTCGTGCATTGGCTCGCTTTGCTAAAACTTGATCTCGATTTCGCCTAACTATCAGGGGCAAAACAGCTTCGTTTGATCGAAGCGAAAAAGCGGAATGTCGTTTTGCCTTTTTGTCATCCCGTTTCACCGAGTTGTGGTGGCCTTTTGCGTGACGGCTGTATTGAGTAGTCTTGGTCTGTAGCGAGAACTCGGGGTCGCTGTTTTCGTGTAGATTGAATGTTGAATCAGGGCGTGACTAAGAAGCAATTGATTCCGATAACCAATTAAACTTACGTATTTGCGTGACAAGACCGAGTAAACGTATCAGAGAGTAATTAGGTAGGAAAACTGGTTATTTTTCCGCTTTACCCCTCGTTAATACCCTCCCTTTTAGAATCCCGAACCCCTCATCCTTATGAGAATGCGTCTCGTAATTGCTCTGGGTGCTTGTGTGTCTGGAACTCTCCTGACTGCTCAAGACTTGAAGTCGAATGCTGCAACTCCCAGCCCTCACAAGGTTACAACGATGGAGGAAAACGCCATCATTGATGAGTTGGATAAGCTCACCGAGATACTGTATTCAGAAACATACAGTCGAAAGGGTGACGGAGAAGAGGCTCGCGGGCTTCTAAAAAAACTCTCCGGCGATCCTAGAATTAAGAAAAGTCTACTTTTTGAAGTTGATGCTCTTATTCGGCACCTCGATCTTGAGCAAAGTGACCAGTCGGAGGAAGGGAATCTGAGTGAGCCACTAACTTGGGTGGAGTTGGAGGAGCAACTTATCGATGAGTTTCCCGACGTCGCTTATCCCTATGAGGCTCTTCTAAAGGCTGCAGAGCATGCCAATGAGCGTCCCTTAGCGGATGGGGTAGCTCAGGATTTAGTAGACCATCCCTTTGCTCCCACGTGGATCAAAGATCGTGCTCAATTGCTGCTTGCCCGAAATGATGTGATTGGACTTTCGATGGCATACATGCTCGATGCCGAATGGCCAGAAGCGGCCAAGGAGACCTCTGGTTCAGTGGTGTTGCTGTACACTTGGAGTTCTAAGGAATCTGAGAGGCTGAAGCTCTTTGGGAAATGGCTGAGAGACTACCCCGATCCAACTGTAGTCTTTCTGGGGGTATGTCTAGATCTTGATTCGCCGGAGGTTAGGAAGGCAGCCAAGCAGTTGCCTGGTAGCCAGTTGATATACAAGGAAGGTGAGGTGCAGAGTGTATTGACCCGCTTGCATGCAGACATGGGCTTTCTCGTGTACCGATCGGACTCATTTGGGATTATACAATCCGTAGAGTTCAAGCATTCCTTTTCAAGTCAGCCGTAGAGATCTAGTTTAAGATGAAAAGTTTTGTTCTATCCATCGTAGTCCTGTTGCTTTCTGCGAACACGTTTGCGGCGATTGTTTTGCAGGTGCCATCATCAGTTGATGTAGGCGAGCAATATCAAGTTTCCGCATACGATCCCCAAGGGGGGCCTTCTGGCGCTCCGTACGTCCGGCTGTACAAAAATGGCGTCCTAGTTGGGCAGGGCTCTGGAGGCACCGGACTCACTACTGCAGACAATTCTGCTGGAACTGTTACTTGGCGTGCAACTAGTACCATGTCTAGCTCGGTCACAAAGTACACTACCGTTATTGCCACCAATACGCCACCAATTGGTGCATTCGATTCGCTCACGTCCTCTGTTACCCAGGGCAAAACAATTTCTGCAACAGGCTGGGCGGCGGATAATGAGATGGGGTCGCCGATTACGCGTGTCGACGTCTTTTTGAACGGTGTGGATGTAGCAAATGCAACGCTCGGAGGGGTGCGCAATGACGTGGCGAGCGCCTATGGTCGAAGCGATTATACTAACTCGGGTTGGAGTTGGTCGTATAATACAAGCTCTTTGGCGTTAGGCACGCATTCGGTCCAGGTGAAATTCGTAGACAACCAAGGAGCCGTTACGACCAAGGCGAGCAAAACCTTTACTGTTTCCAGCTCGGTGCCGACTACGACTTTGAGCGCGGCGGACACAACCCTCTATGCGGGACAGACAGCTCAATTGACTTCTGTGACGACGGATCCTGGGTCCGAGTTGACGACGCATTATATGGATTACCTCGCTCCGGGAGCTTCTTCGTGGACTTTGTACTCTCCGAACTGGGCAGCTAGTGGAAATAGCTATTGGTCGGGTTCGCAAAGAGCTTCTCACTCGATGACTGTTTCAAAGGTCCTCAATATTCCTGGGACTTGGCAATTTCGATCTAGAGGTCGCGATGCAGCGGGCAGGTATAGCTCCTATAAAACTCAAAATGTCGTCGTTTACGCTGCTCCAACAACTTCAATTAGCTCGAGTCAGAATTCCATCTTAGTCGGGGATAGTGTTACTCTAAGTGCTCCTTCCTCAGATGCTTTGAGCAAGCTCACTCAGATATACATCGATCAAAAGGTGCCAGGCGGATCGTGGGAGGTCTCAAAGTACTATTGGTCTGGATCCGCTCGCAGTTCCTACACTTTCCAGAAGACGTTTGCTTTGGCGAATGCTGGGACGTGGCAATTTAGAGCTCGGGGTCGGAACTCGGAAGGCGTCTATGGACCATACTCCGCCACGATCAGTGTGCAGGTGGCCGATATAACTATGTATTCAGACTTTGATAACGACGGTCTTCCGGACTGGTGGGAGGAGGCGTTTTGGTACATGGGGCTGGATCCACGAAACGCTAGCGACGCAAGTGCAGATTTCGATGGGGATGGGGTATCCAACTATAACGAATTCGCTCAAAGCTCTAATGATCCTCTTAACAAAGATCCATACAGTTGGTTTGTCAGTCCGCCCCTGCAGGTGCCAATGCCGACTGGAGCGACCCTTCTGATTGTTGAACCAGACGGTGACTATCGAGGGGTGGAAATGCCGGCCCTCAAGGTGCAGTAATTAAGGAGTTTCGATTCAAAAGATGAACAAGAAGAAAGCCGTTTTTTTCACTGGAGTGTGCGCGGGGGTTCTCGTTTCCGCTTTTTACCTGATTTCTAATAGAGCAGGGGACCAGTCTGTGTTCTCTGATGAACTGAAAGCTGACGGAGCCGAAGCAAGCGAGACCGACAAAGAAGAGGCGGTCGATCTTGAGGCTCTTTTCGCCGAGGGAGCCACCCAGACTGACGTTCAGACCATCGACCTGAGCAAGGAACGTCCTGCAGTTCTGGAAACCCGTCGCATGTATCAGGCGCACGCTTCGCTCAGATCGCCGGAGGTGAGTGCTCCGGACTCGGCCACCAACACCAGAACCCGGGCCATCATGCTGGACAAGATGGCTCTGCTCGCGGCTCGCTTGGACGAGCGCAAGCGGGCTGAGCAGGCGAAACAGCCCTAGCATCCCTGTAGTCTTCGCTATCTTCGAATCCTTTTACCTCCCAGACCCAAATGTTCCTCCCGATATATCGACCCCACCTCGTTCTCGTCGCCTCGATTGCGTCGCTATTTGCCTCCACCGCCTTTTCCGCTGAACTCGTGGGCACGCTCGGTGGCGAGGTCTCCGTCGACAACAAAGGCTCGGCCAACTACTCGATTCCTATCCATACTCCTCCGGGCCGGTTGGGTGTGGAGCCGTCGATTTCGCTCAACTATAGCAGCCAAGGGGGCAACGGCATTCTTGGGGTTGGCTGGGGGCTCTCGCATGGCTTTCCTGAGGCCATCGTCAGGGGGCGCAGCATTCTCGCTCGAGATGGCGAAACGCGCGGCATCGAGTTCGACTCCAGCGACAAGTTCTATCTCGACGGCAAGCGTCTTATCGTGGTCAGCGGCACCTACGGGCACCACGGCAGCGAATACCGTACCGAGGTCGACAGCTTCGCCAAGATAACCGCTTCCGGTTCGGGCGACAATATCGACACCTTCACGGTTAAAACCAAGGACGGCATGACGCTGACTTTCGGGAAGATCGGATCGGAGACCGACGGCTACCAGCAGGGCGAGTTCGAGACTCAGGGCAAGGCCTACGCCTACGCGTTGAAGCGAGCCATGGACGCCCAGGACAACTACGTCGACTTCGACTACGTCCACAACGGGCACGGCGAGTACGTCATCAGCAAGATATCCTACACCGGGAACGTCTCGACCGGCCTCTCCCCTTTCGCCTCCGTCGAGTTCGTCTATTCGACTTCCCGCCTCGACCAGCCGTCTCGATACATCGCCGAAAGACGATTCCTGAGCACGCATCGTCTGGATCGGATCGACGTCAAGTTCGGCACCGAGGTCAAGGCGAAGTACTTGCTCGCATACGAGTACTCGGGCGGCAACGGGCCGACACGGCTCGTCAGCGTGACCCCTTCCCATCGTGTCCCGAATACTTCCAATTTCGATAACCTGATATCTACAACCTTCCAGTGGGAAGACACCGCCTACAGTCACTCCGAGGTTAGCAACGTGTTGGCCTCACCGAGCTCCGACGGCGCGGACCGTCATTTCTTCGCCGACGTGAATGGGGATGGTCTGGACGATTTCGTCAAGGCGACTTCCACTGCGGTCAAGGTGGCGCTCTCCACTGGAAACAACGTCGGTCCCGAGCAGACGTGGGCCACGACCTCCACTGGCTGGGTTGGGGGCAACGACGTGTTTCGCAGCTGCGACATCAATGCCGACGGACTCGCCGATATCATTTTCGGTAATCCCTCCGTAGCCGGAGGCAAGCTCTACGCCCTTGTATCCACTGGAGAAGCGAGCACCGGTTTCGATCCGCTCGGCGGCGGCTCTTCTCCGAAAGTGATCCATACCTTCACTGACGAGTTCAGGGATCCAGGCCAGTCGACCTACAACTTCCGGGCCAAAGAGGGCTCCGCGACTGGGCGGCGCATCACGATCGCCGATTTTACCGGAGACAGCCGCCCGGACATCTTGATTCACCGCTATGACGGGGACGTAAAACTCGTGAAGTGCAATGGCACCACTTACTCGACAGCGGGCACCTACGATATCGGCGGGCGGAGCCTTCAGGGAAGCCCAAGCGCGGAGCCTTTCAATGTGCGCAGCGTTGGCTTCCATATCACTCAGGAACTTAGCGTTTCGAGCATGCCTTGCGACCTCAACGGCGATGGGATCACCGACTACGCATGGGTAGAGTCGCAGCAGAAACCTGAGCGTCAAAGCACGGGGCCGGGAGCTTGGATTCATTCCGTCCACGGTTGGAAAGAGGTCTATGCGGTGACCAGCCTACCAGAGGGCGGCTTTTCTCCCCGTGCCTCAGTTGCCAACTACGGTTGGATGGCTAACCAGTCCAGCCAAGCATGGCGTCGCCTAAACTCCTTCTATATCAGCCCCGGCGATGTAAACGGCGACGGCTTGACCGATTTTCTCACCCTGATGCCTGGAAACGTGGTCACCGAAGCGCCCTGGTCTGAGAACCAGAAGGTCCTTCACCGCACTATTCACTATTCCAAGGGTGGAGCGGGGCAGCCGAAGTTCAAGCACGTCAACATGGACGAGAACTACGATCCGACCGACAATCCCTACGTGAACGCGGGCGGCCGGACCGTCCGTCCATGGTTCGACAAGATCAAGCAGGGCGAGTGGGTCAACGACATGTATCAGACCCTCAACTTCGGGGATAACTCGCAGACCAACGACAAGCTCAGCCTGATGCTGACCCTAGGCACGACCTCACCATCGGACAACGTCATGCTCGCCGATCTCAATTACGATGGTATGCAGGACTACGTCTGGTACCTGGATACTGGAAGTGCCAGCACCAGTGGATGGTGGGTGCAGTACTCGCTTGGGGAGAGCTTCACCGACCCGCAGCCCGCTCCCGTCAACTGGAAGCCGTCAGTCCGTCTGAAGTCCGGCCAGGTGGTGATGGACGTCTACTCGCGCACCGGGCTGGATCTTAATGGCGACGGCATCACCGACTATGCCCAGGGCCTCACCGACCACACCGCCGCGGCTGGGATCGACGGCTTCTACCTCAGCAGCGGGAAGCCAGGCACTCGCATTTCCAAGATCGTCAACGGTCTGGGCTACGAGACCGAAATCGACTACTCTCCCCTCACCGATCCGCTGGTCTACACCCGAGGGGAGAAGCTGCTGGATCTCTATCCGATCCGCGACGTCATGGACACGCGCCGCGTGGTGTCGCGTGTCGCCAAGGACAACGGCTCGATATCCGGCGCCACCCATCTTAAGAACGAGTTCCTCTACACCTACGCCGGCGGACGTACCGACCTTTCGGGTCGCGGCTTCCTCGGCTACCAAGCCTTCGGCACCCTCGACTACAACACCGGCTTCCTCAGCTACCAGTTCGTGGCCCAGTCGTTTCCCATGACTGGCCTCGTCCGCCGCGAAGAGGTCTACGCGGTCGACAGATCGGGCTCCAGCCGCTATTTCCGCTACATGTCGCAGACCATCAACGAGGTGACCTGCGACGAGGTGGTCGACGCCAGCGGAGCCCGCTTGGGCACCTTGTATCCCATGATCAACACCTCGCGGGTACGCAAATGGGAGTTCAGCGAGGTCAGCAGCTCCTCCAAGGATTTCACCGTCTCCAGCGACAAGCCTTGGGAGGTTCAGACCGCCAACGGTTCCGAACCGTCCGTCAATCTCTACAGCGACGTGTCGGCCTACACCTGGTTCGACTCCATGACTCAGGGCAGCTATCCGCTGACCACGCCTCCTTCCATCTTCGTCAACGACGAGGGGCAGTCCGGCAGCCAGACCAGTTCCGGCGCGGGCGTCACCGGCGGCTTCGACCAGACCAATGACGGTCTCGGCGTTCAGCGCGACTACGATCTTAACGACCATCTCGGCACCTCCACCTTCCCGGCCAAGATCAAGTACGGCCATGTCGTCAAAGTCGAGACCGACATGGGCGAGGGCAATCGGGACGTCTCCTACACCACCTACCATCCCATCAGCTATTTCCCCGGAGAATACCTGCCCAGCAAGGTGAAGGACTCCTACACCGTGTCAGTCACCAACACCGGCGACGCTTCCTACGACGTGACCAGTCCGGTCAAGCGCTACGCCTATTTCCGAAGCGGTGACTCGATCGGTCTTCTCCAGACCGAAACCGTCGACGCCACCGACAACGTCCTCGATATCTCGACTTCCTACACCTACATCCCCGAGGGGCTTGTGAAGACTACCTCGATCTCCGGCTACAATAGCAGTTCCCACTACCGCCACGTCGGCGCCTACCAGACCTCCGACGTCATCAGCTACGACAGCCACAAGCGCTGGCCGCTGCGCGTGGAGAACGCTTACGACCACTGGACCGAGACACAGCGCGAAGACGTGTATGGTCAGCCCGTGCGGGTGATGGACACGAACCGGAATACCGCCGCCAAGTCCACAGAAACCACCTACGACGCCATCGGGCGTCCCTTGGTCGAGACCGACCGCCTCCTGGGCAACGCCGTCACCACCACTCGCGGCTTCATTACATCAATTGAAGTCAAGCCACCCGAAGCCGACGCTAGTTACGACGGTCCCGATTCTGGAGGAGTGTCGGTACCTTCCCGATACTACGAGACCGTCGCCCCCGACAACCAGCCCTCCGTCACCACCTACTACGACTTCCTGGGGCGCCAGATCCGCACCGTGAAAAGCGGCTACGCTGGCCAGGCCGGCACCACCGACACCGTCTACGATGAACTTGGCCGCACGGTCGCCAGCTCCACCCTCTACACCTCCTCCTCCGACAAGTTCTGGACCGTCAACGAGTACGACGACGCGGGCCGCGTCTACAAGGTAACCGCCCCCAATGGCACCGTCACCACCACCAAATACCACGGCCGCGTGACTCAGGTCGAAGTCGACGCCACCGACCGCGCCGCCCAGACTAATACCACCCTCGTCGATACCAGAGGAAACGCCGTCAAGGTCTGGAACGCCGACATCGCGGTCTCCCTCTCCAATACCACGAACCACTACAAAGGCATTGGCTTACCCGGCGAATCCATCCGCTACGATCTCGACGGAGCGGGACGCATGCGACAGACCGTCCTCAAGGATACCACGCCGACCGTCAAGGTGATCTACGACGCGGTGGGAAACCAGTCCCAGCTCGACGACCCCGACAAGGGCGTGTGGAACTACCAGTACAACGGACGCGGCGAGATGGTGTGGCAGAAAAACGCCAAGAACGAGACCACCACCATCGCCTACGACCTCATCGGCCGCAAGACCTCCACCGTTGTCGATGGCATCGGCGCTCGCGATAGCCATTCGCGCTGGCACTACTACGAGGCCTCGCCTCAGTCCGCCACCAACGCGGTGGTGGGAGCGACCGGCGCCTGGATCGGCGCCCTGCAGCGCAGCGAGATCGACAACGGCACCACCGCCTTCTCCGCGCCCGATCACGCCACCTCCGTGACCTACAACGCCAAGGGCCTGCCCGAGCTCAATCTCTCCTACGTCGACGGCAAGTACTACTACACCTATATCGACTACGACTCCGAGTGGCGCCCCTTTCGCAAGAACTACTTCTGGCGGCCTTCAGGCTACGAGGACGACTACCTGACCCAGCCTCAGCTCTGGCAGAAGTTCGGCGTGCAGTACACCTACGACTCCAAGAGCTACGTCACCCACGTCAACGACTCCCAGGGCCGCGAATGGTGGAAGGCCGACCCCTCCACGGGCTACGACGTCTACGACGCTCCCGTGAAGTTCCGCAAGGGTGGCGACAACCGCAATACGGTGGGATGGACGACAAGGACTTACGATCCGAAGACTCGCAGTCTCACCCGGATCAAAACGGGAAGCCACGGCGGGGACGGCTCTATTCAGAACTGGACCTACGCTTGGGATGGACTCGGCAACCTCAAGAGTCGCCAGAGCTCCCTGCAGGATGGAAACGCGGTCGAAACCTTCACCTACGACGAGCTGAACCGGCTCGAGACGAATGTCGTTTCGGGGCAGTCCGCCCGCACCTTCACCTACGCGGACAACGGAAATATCACTTACAAATCCGGCGTCGACGGCTCCTCCAGCTCCTACACCTACGACGCTTCGTCCAAGCCGCATGCCGTTCGCTCCGCTTTCGGCTACACCATAGGCTATGACGCGAACGGAAACATGGTCAGTCGCAGCAAGTCCGGCCAGACCTGGGGCTTCGACTGGACGCCCTTCGACAAGCCCAACTACATCGTAGCCGGCTCTTCGGCCAGCCTGTTCCGCTACAACGCGGAGAACCAGCGCGTGGTGCACGTGAAGTACAATTCCAGCACGGGCAGTCCGCGTGAGCCGCTGCATGCCAAGAGCAAGAAGATCTACGTCGGATCCCAGATGGAGGTGGACTTCGACAACCTGATCACCAGCACCGGAAGCTCGGGAACGAACTGGGAGATGTCCAAGGTGCGCATCTACATCGATGGTCCCGACGGCCGCACAGGAGCCTACGAGCTCGACCCCAACACCTACACCCAGGACAAGGTGCAGAAGGGCTACCTATACCATCAGGACCACCTCGGATCCACCGACGTGGTGGTGGACTACGTCAACAATTTGCCCGCCCCTGTTCCGCCGAAAACAGCTGCGGACAGCGGAGTCAACGCATACGCAGATGATGAGGGCGGCAAGAACTCTGTGTTCAGCTACGACCCTTGGGGCGAGCGTCGCGATCCTGTGGATTGGGTCGGCAAGCCTTCTGCGACCAGCGGAGCCAACGGAGACGAGGTCCTCACACCGCGCGGCTTCACCGACCACGAGATGCTTGACAATTTAGGTCTCATCCACATGAACGGAAGGATATACGACCCGCTGCTGGGAAGGTTTTTGTCGGCGGACAAAGTCGTCGACGGAGTCATGACTCTGCAGGGGTGGAACAGGTATTCTTATCTTAAGAACAATCCGTTGCGTACGACTGACTCTACCGGATACGAATCAGATGAGGACAAGGCTGCTAGGGAGGCTGCTGAACGGGCTGCCAGGGAGGCCGCTGAACAGGCTGCCAGGGAGGCCGCTGAGAAGGCTGCTAGGGAAGCAGAGAAGGCCGCGAGAGATGCGACTAGGGCTCACATGATCGGAACGTATGGTATCGCGGGTCTTAATATGAGTATTAATGCCAACGATAAAAACGCTATCCGATCTAACCTTTTAGATGAAATAAATGATGATCCAGAGGCCCGAAGGGGGAATCCGGACAAAACTAAAGAACTGTCAGCTAACTACGCAAATGACCCAACAACTGACATGGAGGCTTTGGATCCTTTGCTGAAAGGAGCAATCGATTACATGTTTAGGCGTATTAATGATATCGAATACGGGATAAAACAATCAGATAAGAACAGAGTCGAATATGGGTGGGTTGTTAGCTATTTTTATGACAAGAAAAATCCCGATGTTCCTGTTTACCTACTGACGCAGGCGATAAAGGGCGAGACTAACAGCATCAACATATCAACCTTCAATGCTGGTTTTGAAGCGTCGTTAAGAAACTCCGACTTGTATTTACAGGCAAAGCCGATTTTGTACATCCATACGCACTACGCAGAAACTGGTGGGTGGTATCAGACTTCTTCTGGGAGGATTCCCGACGATACCTTTGGACCTGGGGGGGATGATGTGAAGTTCTCAACTTCACATGGTCCGCTCGTGACAACACGGGGGTCTAGTCACTTTGAGCTCGTTCGTAATGGGAAGGTCTCAGTATTGCTCAGGGGCAACCCGATGGGAGATAATTAGATTACGAATATGAATAATGTAGTGAAAAAGTGTTTGGTCCCCCTTCTTTGGATTGCATTTTCATGTGCTACCTTTGGGAGGAATGATATATTGAGCGTCGATATAGAATTTACGACGGAGGAAAACGGCAGTTCCTTTTTGATTCGGAAGAGTTACAACTTGCTTGAAAACCAGGGAAGGTTCATTTCAAAAACGCATAAATATGCTACGAATCATTCTCAGGATGCAAATGATCTAACCGTAGAGAGGATAGAGGATTTTGGGTTGTCGAATGCGAGGACGCTATTTGATGCTGTCGCTGACTTCTATGGTAATCGCCCCGAATTAGTAGAGGAAGTTAACGGAATCTGGCATTCTGGCCGTTTAAATGTTGGCCTTTTCTCGGAAGGCACATCCATTACGATAATGAAGGAATACCCCTCTGCCACTCGAGAAGAAGTAGAGTTCTGGGAGTTCTTCGAAAGTGAAGTGGATCGATTCCAACAGTCGTCCAAATTGTTGGAAGAAACGCGAGGAATAAGGGCAATTTTAAATGATTTTGAGCAAAATGGCATCCTCGGTTTTAGAGAGATTCAAAATGGGTCCTCTACAAAATTTGATAGACAACACCTCTTTATTAAAGGCGTCTTGGATTTGGATGAATGGAACAATTTGTGGTTAGCTTCCCGTCTCGAAAGTAATGACGAAAAAGGCAGGAGTACGCAGATTCTGGTGGATCATATTTCTTTGCCTGTGAGTAATGCGATTTTGGAAGATTATTATGGTAAATTGGTTGTTCTCGAAGGTGTGTTGCGTTGGGATGAGGACGGCAAAAGGTATACCTTTACTGGACGATTAGAAGGAGAACCGGGGGCGCGAAAATAGGGTCAGGGCTTAAGGGGCTGTTGCCCAAATAAGGGAGAAAATAGGGTCAGGGCTTAAAACTTGACTTCCAGTTCTATCGGTTCTTATCTCCTTCTGTGGCGAGACCCTTGCGATTCGAATACCCCGGAGCGATCTACCATGTGATCAACCGTGGAAACTATCGGTTCTGGATCTTCGAGGATGTGAAGACGCGGGATGCGTTCGAGAAATGCCTCTTCGAGGCCTGCGAGCAGTTTGGCTGGGTATTGCATGCGTATTGCGTGATGAGCAACCACTACCATTTGGCCTTGGAGACTCTGGAGCCGAATCTGAGCGCGGGGATGCGTTGGCTGCAGTCTACGTTCGCGATGCGCTACAATCGGTACCGCAAGGAGCACGGTCACTTATTTCAAGGGCGGTTTAAGAGTATCGTGGTGGAGGATACGGATCGGTTGGCATGGCTGTGTCACTACATCCACCTAAACCCGGTGAGAGCTGGGATCGTGACGTTGGGGCGTTTGCAGACGTATTCGAATAGCAGCTACGCTTGGCTGATGAAGGGCAAGCGCGGGCGGCCGAATTGCCTGCGGTTTTCGGACATGCTAGATTCTGTCGGTGGATTGAAGGACGGTCCGGTGGGGCGAAGGAAGTATGCTGACTACTTAAAGTGGCTAGCGACGGATGAACCCAAGCGGAAAGAGATGTTGTTCGAACGGATGAGTCGTGGCTGGGCCATGGGCACCAAGGCGTTTAAGACAGCGTTGCTCGAAGATGGGAAGCGGGAGGTTGCTCGAAGAGTGATTGAAGGCAAGGCAGATGCGGAGGCTCGGGATTTGATATGGAGCGGCCGGTTGGAGGCTTGTTTGGCGATCGCTGGCAAGACGTTTAAGGATGCGGAGCGGGAGGCGAAGTCGATGGAGTGGAAGGTGGCGATCTGCGCGTACATGCGGGAGGCTTGGGGGTGCAAGGTCATTTGGTTGAGCGAGCGGCTCAACATGGGAGCGGCGGCGGGGGTGAGTCGTTGTTTGCGGCGATTGCGAGAAGGAGAGCTGAGGGAGGCGAGGCAGTTGCTTGAATGTCTCAAGAGGGAGTTAGGCAAGAGTTGAGTGTTTTTTGGGGGTATCCTGATATGAAATACGTATTTGCGACTCTCGTTTATTGTTGGATAGCGGTTTCGTCCTTGCGGGCGGGTGGACAGGTGCATGCCCATTTGCTGACAGAGGACGGGGCGCCCTTGATTGGATTCGATGCGAGAGGGGTTCCGATTCGTTGTGGCACGGGCGACGAAGAGTTGATTCAGGTGTTTGCGGAAGGGGAAGCTAGGTGGCAGCGGTGGGAAATCGTGCCTTCCGTTTTGCGAGCGAGTTCGCGAGATCCGTTTTACATCTTTGTTTTTCCCAACCGTGCGGTATCCAGTGTCAGATTGGTATTGCCGACGTCGGACGTAGTGAAGCCTGAGAACTTGGATTTTCACGACGATGGTTTGAATGGAGATGAAGAGGCTGGGGATGGAGTGTATACGCTTGGACCTTTTTATCTTCACGAAAACCAGTCAGAGATGACTTTTCATCCTACTGTGCTTTCACCTGGTTTTCTCCAAGTGATCGATACGGGTGGGAGTATCAGTACCTTTGCCATCGAGCCAACGATTGGCGTTTTACCTGCAGATTTTGATGGGAACCCGGTGCATGTGCTCGGTGACGAGGCGCAAGTCACCCGTAATCTGTTAAACGTTAAGCGAGAGCGTTTGGGCTTTCAGGAAATGTTGAGAGGGTTCGCTGGCAGTGAGTCGTGGAATTATGTGAAGGAGGTGTACAAGTTCGTTCAGGACGAGTACGACGAGATGTTTCTCATGTCGTCGGGGAAGCTGGAGTTGTATGCGGGTCGCGTGAATTGGAACCAAAATGGAGGCGTTCATTTTGGCGTTCAGAGTCAGGACATCTACGATGTGACCTACGACGAATCGAGACAGTGGGGCAGCAACGGGGTGCTGGAGTCGCTGAATGTTCTCGACTACCAGCAACGAGGGATGAACCCGAATAATATGATGCATGAGTTTCTGCATCGCTGGGGGGCGTACCTATCATTGTCGTTGGGCTACAAGAATGACACAGGCCATTATAGTCCCTATAGCGACGCAAATAGCCTGCTTGGGGGCTATGAATGGGTAGCCCAGGGTGACGGAAGCTTTGCGAGGAAGAATGGGAAGCAGGTGTATCGGGCGAGTCCGGTGGATCTGTTTAGCATGGGCTTGTTGCCTCTCGATGAGTTGCCGGATTTGCATCTTTCGAGGGAAATCGAGTTTGTTGGACGCGAGACGGTCCTGCAGGCGGGCGATATTGTGAAGACCATTGCTTCGGATGACATTCGAATCGCCCACGCGGAGCGAATGCCTGATTGGGAGAGCCCGAAGACTCACTTTAGAGTGCTGTTCGTTATCGAGAGTCGGGACCGTCTACTGACGGAGGAGGAGATGGCTTTTTATGCGGGGTTCGTAGGCGAGGCGATGCGTGAGCTTGAGGACGGGGAGCCCGACCCCGCAATGGGTGGGAGTTGGGCTCCAGTGACGCGTTTCTTTGGAGATCGAGTGACGTGGGATTCTCGAGTGAAGGTCAAAGAGAGCTTGTTTGCCTCGGGGCTGGATCATGACAGGGATGGATACGAGTCGAGACTGGAAGCAAGTCTTGGACTGGATCCGTTTGACGATGAATCTAAGCCGTGGATACGCGTGAAGGTGACTGGCGGAGGCGAGATGGTCGTCGAGGTATACCCCTACCAAGAGGACGGGTTGGTTGAGCTGCAGCGTTCGGAGAATCTGGTTGAATGGGTGTTGGTGGAGGGAGGTGAGATCGTGCAGGAGCATTTACGATATGAGGTGCCGGAGAACATCGCGGGTTTTTTTCGAACGCGGATCGATGTACCTGCGGTAGCTCAAGATTGACACGGATGTGTGTGGGGCGGGGGCAGGAGCGTTGGGAGAAGCGATCCGAAACGGGGCAGGCCGTAGCGTTTTAGTTTCTTGATTTATCGTAAGCGTGTTGGGACGCGCCATGATTTAGCCCTATGATCTACGTCGTAGATTTCGTAGGTATTGAGGTTTTGACATCTACGATCGACGAGGATGCCATGCTTAAGGTTAGTGCCTTTAGCTGGGGTCGCATGCCCAAGGAAAACGTGATCTGGATCCAGAAGCGTCGCCGCGAGCGAGGCGAGTGCAGAGCTCAGGAAGGCCGTGCTGGCAAGTCTTCGATCTCGCTGTTGGAGGCGGTGGTAGAGCAACGGCCGGTATCCTCGCCCTGCGGCTGGAAAGTGTAGGAGAGACGCGGATACAACTTGAATGCTCCGAGCAGATCCCAATGGCCGTCGCCTTGCCGCGACAACTAGGCGATGCTAAGCTTTAGCGGGAGTTTGAGGGTGTTCATAGTTCCCGAGCCTTGCGATATGCGCAAGGGCTTCAACGGTCTCGAACCCTATAGCTGCATCAAGGAACTGCTGCTGCGACCGCCCGAGTCGACCAACTGGCAGATCGCGCAGTTCACTCCCGCCGCCTTGGCGAAGGCGAAACTCGGCTTAATCGTAAGCTTCGTAGCTACGATACTTACGACGCTTACAGCTACGAACCGAAACGGTTCGTCAAGCAACACGACTTGGTGCTTGGCGACACGCTTACGAACGACTGAATATGGGAGCGGTCACGGGGGGTGAGCCGTTTTTAAAGCAGCTACGAGCTGGCGACCTTTCTCTTGAAAACGTTGCGGTTGGAGCTAAATTCTCAGCGTAGTTCAATTGCTTTTGATCCACCCTCGATGTTGCATAAACTTCGCATAAATTGCGTAACAGCGTGCTAGATTTCGTAAAAGATTATCAATATTAGTAGGATTAATGGTTCGTAAGTTGTTGATAAAAGCGATGTTTAAGTGAATTTTCAGCTAAACCCGCCTAAAAAAGACGCGGGTTCGACTCCCGCCACCTCCACCAAGAATGGCCCCGTTCAGGGGCCTTTTTTGTCTCTAGTTCTGGTCGTCGCCCCTGCGGGGCGATGCCTCGCTGCGCTTGGGTGTCGTCGCAGGCTCCTCGGTGCCCGCCACCTTCACCTTTTGGGGTTCGGCTGTGGCTGCCGTTGCGGTTGGCTGTTTCGTGCGGATCGAATTTCGTCAAGCGTGCTGCGCAGGGCGTGGACTCTGGTAAAGGGGCGGGATGTAGATTGTCAAAACATGTTGATTGGCAGGGGAGTTTGGGCTTTAGTTTGGCAATGCCTTTTCTGCCTTTTGCCGTTCTGGATGCCCTGTTGGAGCATCCTGTGGTCCGCTATATCATGGAGTTCGCCGAGCGCGCGTGGGAAGCTTTCACGCAGTATTTCGTCGGCGAAGATCTTTTGATTCAGGTTGGAACGATCATCGGCTTGTTCGCTTTGGCCTACTTGCTTGCCATGGCTTTGCGTCCTTTGTTGAGACGGACGCGCGATATGGCGGAAGGTCGAGCGGCTTGGGTGGCTGTATCGGCGGATTGGCTACATGTGAACTTGTTTCGTCTGCTGCTGGTTTTGCTGCTGTGGTCGGTGTCGATTTCGTTCGATAGCTATCATGCGAACTTGCCTGGCGGGGCGGAATCGGTGTCCGTTTCCAATGCCTCGGAGTCGGTCGTAGTGGAGATCGAGGACGAGGCCAGTGGGAAAAAGGGGCCGGGGCTTGTCGCCAAGCCAATCGATACGGGGGGCGGTTCGAAGAACTACATCCTGCTGCGAGCCGTTGCGAGTGTCGCGACGCTTTTGCTGGTGTCGGGCGCGTTGCCGCGGGCCATTCGCGAGCAGACCTACTACAAGACGCTGTTCTTCGTGCTGGCGGTGGTGCTGATGCTCAATTTGCTGGGTGTCTGGGAGGCGATTCGCAATGGTTTGGATAGCTTGCAAATCCTGCCGATCGCTGAGGGCGACGATACCCGCGTCACGGTTCTCACTTTGGTGAAAGGGTTGGTTGTAGTGCTGATGCTGATACCGTTGACGTCGTGGGTGATGCGTTTGAGCGAGGGTCGAGTGCGTTCCGCTCAGAGCATGACGCCGGCGTTGCAGATGCTGGTGATCAAGGTGCTCAAGGCGCTGATCGTGGTGCTGGCCATTTTGTTTGGTATCAGCTCCATGGGGATAGATCTTTCGGCTCTAGCGATGTTTGGCGGGGCGATTGGCTTGGGCTTGGGCTTCGGTTTTCAGAAGGTGGTGTCCAACCTGATCAGTGGGGTTATTTTGTTGAGCGATCGTTCGATCAAGCCTGGCGATGTCATCGAGGTGGATGACACATATGGCTGGATCAACAAGCTGAGCGCTCGCTACGTGTCGGTGATCACGCGCGATGGAATGGAGCATCTGATTCCGAACGAGACCTTGATCACGGAGAAGGTCACGAATTGGTCGTTTAGCGATGACAAGGTGCGTGTGAAGGTGCCGTTTGGCGTGTCCTACAATTCCGATATTCACAAGGTGATGGATCTGGCGATCCAGGCAGGCAGGGCCTCGCCGCGCGTGATACAGGACAAGGAGCCGGTTTGCTGGCTTTTGGGCTTTGGCGACAGTTCGGTGGACTTTGAATTGAGGGTTTGGATACGGGATCCGGCGAACGGGTTGAACAACCTGCGCAGCGGCATTTACGTGTCTCTTTGGGACCTGTTCAAGGAGCACGGGATCGAGATCCCGTTTCCGCAACGTGATTTGCATGTGCGCGATTCCAAGCCGATTCCGGTGGTGGTGCGACGCGAGGAGTCGACCGAGAAGGGGGATGAGCTCGCTTAGGGTTGAGGGTGTTCGAAAAGTGGCGCCGCGAGTAGACGGGCGCCGCCTGAGCGCGCACAGTTAGGGTATGCGAACTGAGGACGAATTGCTTTTGGTCTGCTATGTCAGCAGCGCGTGCGAACAGGTGGACGAATCCATGTTGGACGAGCTGATGAAAGGTTCGCGCGAGCGCAACGAGCGTCGAGGGGTCACGGGCTTGCTGCTGTACAGCGATGGCTCGTTCATGCAGATCCTGGAAGGACCCCCTCGTTCCGTGATTTCACTGCTGCATCGGATCGAAGAGGACCCGAGGCACCGAAAGGTGCAGCGGCTTTTGCGACGCAGGACGAATGAGCGCTTTTTCGGAGATTGGAGCATGGCCTGTCGACGGATGACGGAGGACGAGCGTCGAGGCATCGGCGCCTATGCGGGCTTGCTCGATCAGGCGGATCAAAGCGAGGAGGACCTGATCTATCGGGAGACCTTGCCGAGCTGGATCCAGCGGTTGGTACGCGAGTTTCAGCGCATCAATCGTTGATCCTAGGCTCGGGTTCGCCTTTCTCGGGGCGAAAGAAAAGCTCTCCCGGTTAGGGGAGAGCTCTGATGGGGTATAAAATCTGCGTTCGCGAAGACTAGAGGAGGTCGGAGACCATTGTCTTTTCTTCCTTCAGCTCGTTTTCGGTAGCGGCGACCTTCTCCTTGCTGAAGTCGTTGAGCTCGATGCCGTCCACGACGCTGAGCTTCTGTCCGTCGCTCTTGATCGGGTAGGAGAACATGAGGCCCTTTTCGATGCCGTACTGGCCGTCGGAGCAGATGGCCACGGAGAAGGAGTCGTCGGCAGCGGTAGGCGTGATGATGTTGCGCACGGTGTCGATGGCCGCGTTGGCGGCCGAGGCGGCTGAGGAAAGGCCGCGGGCCTTGATGATAGCGGCGCCGCGTTGCTGGACGGTTGGGATGAAGCTGTCCTTGTACCAGGCTTCGTCGGTGATGACGTCGGTAGCCGCTTTGCCGCCGATGGTCGCGTCGAAGTAGTTCGGATACATGGTCGATGAGTGGTTGCCCCAGATGGCGAGGTTTTTCACTTCGGTGGTGTCGACGCCGGCCTTGATCGCGAGCTGCGTTTTGGCTCGGTTTTCATCCAGCTTGGTCATGGCGAACCAGCGGTCCTTGGGGATGTCCGGGGCGTTGTTCATGGCGATGAGGCAATTGGTGTTGCACGGATTGCCGACCACGAGCGTGCGGATGTCGGACGCGGCGTTGTCCTGGATGGCCTTGCCTTGGCTGGTGAAGATCTTGCCGTTGATGCCGAGCAGGTCCTTGCGCTCCATGCCTGCCTTGCGAGGGACGGATCCGACGAGCAGAGCCCAGCTGGCGTTGTTGAAGCCCTCGTTCAGATCGCAGGTCGGCACGATGCCCTTCAGGAGCGGGAATGCGCAGTCCTGGAGTTCCATCACCACACCCTCCAGGGCTTGCATGGCAGGCTCGATTTCGATGAGCCGTAGGACCACGGGCTGGTCCGGGCCGAGAAGCTGTCCTGACGCGATGCGCACGAGGAGCGAATATCCGATTTGTCCGGCGGCGCCGGTAACTGCTACATGGACTGGGTTTTTCATAGCGTGGTCAAACTACAAGGGCTTGTAATGAATGCGAATCAAATTAGAACGTTTTCTAATCATTAGCCGGCGTTTTGGAGCTATTAGCGATCTTTACGTCCGACCGCATCCTAGCGGGCGCTGAGATCCTGTCCCATGCGGGCGGAGAGTTTTTCGTAGGCCTCGAGGATGCTCGACTCGGTGGTTTGCCAATCGATGCAGCCGTCGGTGATGGAGACGCCGTATTGCAGCTGCTCTTTGGGGGCGGGGAAGCTTTGGTTGCCTGCCTTGAGGTTGCTTTCGATCATGACGCCGATGATGCTGTCGTTGCCCGCTTCGATCTGGCGCATGATTTCCTGAAGCACCTGGGGCTGGCGCTCCGGCTCCTTGTTGCTGTTGCCGTGGCTGCAGTCGATCATGACTGCGGGTGTGAGCTTGGCGCTTTTGAGGTCCTCCACGGTTTTGGCGACGCTTGCTTCGTCGTAGTTCGGTCCGCTGTTTCCGCCTCTGAGGACGACATGGCAGTTCGGGTTGCCTCGGGTGGTGATGGATGAGGCGATGCCTGCGGTATTTATGCCAAGAAAGGTTTGAGTGCCGCTGGCGGCCTTGATGGCGTTGACGGCCACGCCGACGGTGCCGTCCATGCCATTTTTGAAACCGAGCGGCATTGAGAGACCGCTGGCCATCTGGCGATGCGTCTGGGACTCGGTGGTACGGGCTCCGATGGCAGCCCAAGAGACGAGGTCCGCAATGTACTGGGGGGTGATCGGGTCGAGCAGTTCGGTGGCGGTAGGCAGGCCGAGCTCCAGGACCTGTAGGAGAAACTGTCGGGCTACGCGCAGGCCTTTCTTGATGTTTTCGCTGCCGTCGAGGTCGGGGTCCATGATGAGCCCTTTCCAACCGAGGGAGGTGCGTGGCTTTTCGAAGTAGACGCGCATGACGAGGCATATGCGGTCCTTGACCCTTTCGCTCAGGGCGGCGAGGCGTTTCGCGTACTCCAGACCAGCCGCGGTGTCGTGGATCGAGCATGGGCCCACCACCACCAGCAAGCGCTTGTCGTCGCCGAAGATGATCTGGTGGATTTCCTCGCGTGACTTGGTCACGAAATCGGCCAGTTCGTCGGTCTTGTTGTACTCGTCGATGAGTTCTTGGGGAGTCGGGAGCGCGGAGGTGCGGACGACGTTGATGTCGGAGGTGTTCTTCACCCGGCAATAGTTGGTAAACTGCGGCTCGAATTTCAAATGCGAATTCCGCTGGTTTTGCTCTAGGCGTCGCCGCCTGGCGGCTCCCCGAGTCCGACCGAGCGTTTCGGGCAAGAAAAAGGCGGATCGCCTACCCCTAAGCGATCCGCCATCTCGTTTTCTTAGTTACCCCAAAATCTCGCTAAGCGAGAAAGTGTTTGTTGTTGCGGCGAATAAGTGGTCGGATTTTTGCCCTTGTCAAATTCAATTTGGAAAAAAGATACGTTGTTATACGTAAGTTGTTGGTTTATGGCAGTTTCACATTATCATCTTTTCACTCCCGCCTGCGTTTTGGAGGCCAAGGGCCCGGATGCGAGGGGGTTTCTGCAGGGGCAGTTCTCGAACGATTTGGGTCCAGCGCGCCAAGGGGATTGCGTTTACGGGCTATGGCTTGACCGGAAGGGCAAGATCGTGGCGGACAGTTTCGTTCTCTGCCGGGCGGACGACGATTTCCTTTTGATAAGCTATTATTCGGATGAAAGGCGCATCCGCCAGCGTTTGGAGGACTACTTGATCATGGATGACGTGGAGCTGCGCGGCTTGAGCGCCCAAAGTCGAGGGTGCTCGCTTTGGGGAGAGCGTCCGGTCGAGCTGCTGGCGAAAACCGACGCGCCTCCGCCCGAGCCGGGTAGGTGGAAGGCGTATGGCGATGTAGTTGCGTTCTGGGGACGTCGAGGGGCGGCTCCGGTTTTGGAGGTTTTGGAGTTTTCGCGAGGGATGCCGGAGAATCGTATCGACGATATGGTTACGAATTTGTCTCGCGTAGGGGCCGCTGCGTTGAGTCTGTCCGACCTTGGTCGATTGGCGATTGAGGGGAAGGTTCCTCGCATCGGTATCGCGTTTGGGGATACGGATCTGCCGCAAGAGCTCGGATTGCACGAGGACGCGGTTTCGTTCAACAAGGGTTGCTATTTGGGTCAGGAGGTGATGGCCAGATTGCATTCGATGGGGCGAGCGAGAAAGGGGCTCGTACGAGCGCGCTGCGCGGAGCAAGGAGCGCTGGAGATCGATCCGCCGATCGAGCTTCGGGATGCCGACGGCAAGAAGCAGGGGCAGATAAGGGAGCTGTCGTATTCAGATCGTGGAGCGCTGGCGCTCGCAATCGTATCCTTGGGGTACGCCGGAGAATCGCTGATGGCAGGCGACAGGACCTTTGTTTTGGAGAGGGATTGATGGGAAAGGAAGAAGAGGAAAGGCAGATCGCTCAGCTGTTGCAGCAGATGGGAGCGTCGCAGAACCAAGCGGTTGTGATGGCGAGGCAATTATCGAAACGAGCGGATCAGATTTCGAGCGACGAGGGCTGCAGTCGCTTCGACGCATTGCGCAGATTGCTCGAAATGGTGAAGTCGGGAAGGGAAGGAAACGCCTACGAGCCCTGATTTCATGCGGGATAGAGCCTCATAATAAATGCGTCGGAGGCGCGTTTTGTTTTGACCATGGTATCGCAGGGTATTCAGTTAGCGTCCGTATCTGAATAAGATCTACCCTAACCCTCTACATAAATACTCCACATATGAATAAATCAGAACTTGTTGCCGAAATCCAAAAGAACCTGGGCGATGCGTCCAAAGCAGAGGCTGAAAAAGCCCTGAGCGCTGTGCTGAGCTCCATCAAGTCCGCTGTCAAGAAGGCCGGCAAGGAAGTGAAGCTTCGCGACAAGGACTCCAAGGATGCAGTCGCAATTCAGCTGGTAGGATTTGGCACGTTCTCAGTTGGCAAGCGTTCCGCTCGTTCCGGAATCAATCCGCTGACCAAGGAGCCGATCAAGATCAAGGCCGCCAAGACCGTTAAGTTCAAGGCTGGCGCTGGTCTGAAGGACCTGCTCTAGTCGCCGCTAAGCCGCTAATTTTTAGGACTCGCCGCTACGTTAGCGGCGAGTTTTTTTGTGCTTGGAACGCGGATACGAGTCGGCGTTTCGAAACTGGCCGCAGTTCTATTGGAAAAGCGAGGTGACTTGGCGAAAGTACGCGTCGACCTGATTTTCGAGCAGCAGGGTATAGAGCAGGGCGCCTGAAGACAGCATAGGGCCGAACGGAATGTGGCGGCCGAACAGTTCGGATTCCTCCTCCTTCGATTTGTTCTTTGAAGCGATCGCGCCGGCGAGTTTCCATGCAACTACGCCGATCAGTCCGAGGAGCGCTCCGCCAAAGATCGAAAAGACGGCTCCCTGCCAGCCAAGGAACGCTCCGATGCCTCCGAGTAGTTTGACGTCGCCGAATCCCATGGCCTCCTTGCGAAGTATCGTTTCCGCGATCAGGGCGATCCAAAGAATGACCCCTGAGCCAATGAGCACGCCCATGCCGGATTCGACCGCCGAAAACAGGGGAGGAGCGGCATAGGTCTGGTTTGTTGAAAGGTGTAGCGAAGGGATGAATACGGAGATGGCGAAACCGATGATGGCTAGTCCAACTGAAAAGCGATTTGGAATCTCCATGATATCGAAATCGATGAAACTGCCGCAAACTAGCATGGAGACAAGGAGCATGATGCAGAGCGCCTTGAGGGGCGCGTCCTGATGAGCGTTCCAGGCGGCTAGGAAGAGTAGGCCGGTCAGAAGCTCGATCATCGGGTAGCGAAAACTGTAGGGTCGGCCGCAGCAGCGAGCTTTTCCTCGAAGGATGAACCAGCTGAGGATGGGAATGTTGTCGTGCCACGCGATCGGCTTGCCGCACGCGCAAGTCGAGCCTGGGTGGACGAGCGATTTTCCGGCAGGTATCCGGTAAATGCATACGTTAAGGAAGCTGCCGACTATGGCCCCGAAAACAAAGGCGCTGAGGTAGGGGAACCAGGGCAGCTCCGCTTGGAGGAATTTTAAGGACTCGAGCATTGTTGTGCTACTCAATCGGCGATTTATGCCATGGCTTGAAGCGCGGCTTGTTGCATGGTTTCCACCGGCGCCGTTTGCCCGGACCACAGCTCGAGGGAGCGCGCTCCTTGGTGGATCAGCATGGATAGTCCATTGGCAGCTTGGCCGTTTCGGTCGCGCACGCATTGCATGATCCTAGTGGTAGCCGGATTGTAGATCATGTCGAACAGCTTGATGGAATTGGGTAGGGATTCTTCGGGAATCGGGGTGGGATCGTCCTGTTTGAGGCCTAGCGACGTGGCGTTTACCAGCAATTCGTTGCCTTCGAGGTCGAGGGTCGCGTCGGGTTTGGCGCCGCGAAGGGGAATCGCTTTCTCCCTTGCCGCTGGTTCTAGCTCGCTCAGGAGCTTGGCGAGGCGATCCTGGTTGCGGTTGACGATGGTCAGGGAAGCGCAGCCTTCGGCCAAGCATTGCATCGCTGCGGCCCGAGCTGCTCCGCCGGCTCCAAGCAAGGCGATCGAGGTGCCCTTTAGGGGCAGGCCAAGATTGAGAAGCACTCCGCGACTCAAGCCGTGCCCATCGGTGTTGTACCCTTTGTATCCACTTTCTGTTTTCAGCAGTGTGTTGACCGCTCCGATCGATTTCGCGTGCGGATCGATGGCGTGAATCGCTTCGATGGCCAGCTCCTTATGTGGCACGGTCAGGTTTAGGCCGATAAAGCCTTTTTCGTAAAACAGGGGCAGGTGTTCGATCAAGGCTTCCGGAGGAACGTCGAAGCGGAAGTAGCGCCAGCTGGCGAAGCGGGAATCGGTTTTCGCGAGTTTCGCCAGAGCGGCGTTGTGCATTTGCGGGCTGATGGAGTGGCGTACTGGGTGACCCAATACGGCTAGCCCGACGCCGTCAAAGCGCCATTGCTTGAGGTCCTCGATGGAGTAGGTCTCATCCGGAGAGTAGCTGCCCATAGGGCGGAAACGTTGCGAAATGGCTGGGCCTCGAGCGAGAAAAATCTCTGTCCGGAATGGATCTCCCGCGGTTGCGCCGGGGAGGCGCTAGCTGGTCTGTTTCTGGTGGCAGCGTTGAAACTCCAGCACGAAGCTGTTGAAGAGCTGGGCCATGTCGTCCTGGTTGCGCAGCTTGTAGTGGTTGACCAGGTTGCGGCAGCAGCGGGTCAGGACTTCGCGAATGGGCGACGGAGCGAGGTTTCCGAGCTGGGTGACGCTGATTTGGCCGTCGGTGTATTGCAGCAGCTGGCCGGGCGTGCTGAATTTCCCTCGACGAAACGCATCTATATAGAAAGGGAGATCGTCCTCGAAGCTGCCTACCAGAAAGTGTCCCGGATAGGCGATCGGGTCGAGCTCTGCGCCGAGGCGTTGAGCGACCAGGATGTAGAGGATGGAAAGCGTGATGGGCAGGCCTTTGCGGGTTTCGAGCACTCGGTTCAGGTAGCTGTTGTCCGGGTTTTCGTAATCCTCGGCGTTTCCTCGGAAGCCCATTTCGTGAAAGAGGACCCGATTGATGACCACGCAGCGATCGCGTGAGCTGCTGGGTTTGATCAGCAGCTCGCGGCAGCGCTGGGCGATGGATTCGATCTGGTCGCAGATATCCGAGGCCTTCAACTGGGGGTATGCCACTCGGCAGAGCATGATGGTTCCCGTTTCCAACTCGTAGTTCAGCGAGCGTATGAAGCGTCTGAAGTCTTCCGAGGGATTAGCGTTTTTCAGCTCCTCCAGCAGTCGCCGAGCATGGCTGGCCAGCATGCGGTTGGAGCCGCGAGCGAGGGATTCGAGAAAGTCGATGGCTGGCGTTCCGATGCGGGAAAACTCGTCCAGCAGCCCTTTGCGTACGATCGGGCTAGGGTCATCCAACAGGTCGCGAAATGCTTCCTGCCTCTGGCTGTTGAATGGACTAGGCGGCACGGTTGAGATCGTGGTGCTTCTGAGCGGGATGGCAATAGGATAGCGGTGAGATTGGCCAGATTCATTCCGTTTTTCGATCGGGCTCGCCTTGGGGGGAGTTCTTCTCAGTCGGAAATTGAGAAGAACACCCTAGATTTCCCAAAAAAGTTTTCTGCAAGGGACGGATTCGTAAGATGCAGATAATCAGAGCTATAGTCGGTGGAGAGCGTGTAAAAAAGCCGAGAAACAGGCGATGCGAATTTAAGTTGCGGTCTTAGATGACGATTCCCGAGGTACGGCCTGATAGGTCGCCATCTGAATTAGAAGGGAATCTATTCAATCACCACGAGCATGGAACAGCTCTATCCACAGAACATATTAGAACGCCATTATCCGATTCTACGCGAGCAGCGGGAAAAGGAGGAGCGTAAAGCCGATGAGGAAAAGCTTCGGCTTCCCATGGGCATGCATGGAGTCAACGAGGAGTTGGAGAGTCGCTTGTACGAAAACGAGCCTCAGTCCAGCGGTACGATCGGGCTTCAGCTCAACACTTTCGCCTAATGGTCGCCGCTTGGCGTTTGGCTGATTCCGTCTAGCACGGTTTTAGAGAACTCGCTTGCCGAAAACGGCTTTGAGATCAGTCCTGCGATGTCTCTCCCCGCTAGCCGTTCCCTGATTTCGTCGGCGCAGATGCCGCTCATGGGAAAGACTGCCAGATCTGGGGAAACCTCCTTCAATCGATCGTAGAGGTTTTCGCCTTTGGCGTCCTCTAGGTTCATGTCGAGCAGGCAGGCGGTTATCTCGGAAGTCCGCTCCGTCAGGGCGCGCATGGCGTCCTGAGCCGAATCCACGCAGATGGAATCGATGCCCAGCGACATGAGCAGGGCCTCGAGCAGGGTTCTCATGCCCTCCTCGTCGTCGATGACCAGCATCTTTCCTTTCATCGGCTTCTCCATCTTGGCGAACGCAGAGAGACTTGCCGCTGAGAGCGGACGAGAAAAGGAAAAAGCGTAACCATTTCGAAAAGCCACTTTTTGTCGCCAAGGTCTGAATACTCCGAATGTCTTTGGTCGGAGCGGTTTGGACGGACAAGTTTCATTGCTTTTCATCCGTTAGAAGCAAATCGTGCGTGCTGTGAAGAGGATTTCGAGAAAAGGGCTTTTGATGGCCGGGCTCGTTTTGGGGGCGCTGGGGGCGGTCGTTCTTTTCCTCGCGCTTCCCTATTTGCCAAGCGCCGAGGATCTGCGGCGCCTGGTAGGCAGGGTGGCTGAGATGGGGCCCTTGCTCTTCTTTGGAGCGATGGCGATTCTTCCGCTTTTCTGGTTTCCGCTTTCGCCTTTCATCTTGCTGGCGCCCGTCTTCGGGAAAGGCGTTGCCATCGCCGGCACGATCGTGGCCCTGGCGTGCAACATGGCGCTCTCCTGGGTCTTGGCCGGCCGTTGGTTTCGACCGTTTTTTCATCGGTTGGTCGGGCGGTTTGGCTATTCGGTGCCCACGGTTTCGGAGAAGGGGATGGTTGGCATGACGGTGGCTTTGCGACTGACGCCAGGCGTGCCGTTCCCGCTTCAGAACTATCTGCTTGGCTTGGCGGGAATGCCGTTTGGCTTGTATATGGCGGTCTCGGTGCCGCTCAACGCGATCATGTGCGCGAGTCTTATTCTGCTTGGCGACGCGTTGCTGAAGGGCAGCGTGGGCATGCTGGTCGCCGGGGCGCTTGTTTTCTTCGGGGTCGCTCTAGGGGCCCGTTGGCTGCGCATGCGTCTGCGAGCTCGAGCCATGGAGGGAGGGCGAGATGGCGTGGGATGATCTCTTCGAGCAGTACCCTGAGGTAACCGTTAGCCAATACACGGCTTCGATCAAGACGCTGCTTGAGCGGGGCGTGTCTCCCAGCTGGGTATTGGGAGAGGTATCCAATCTTAGGAGACAGAGCAGCGGCCATCTCTACTTCTCGCTCAAGGATGCTGGCGCTCAGCTGCCGGCGGTGATGTTTCGCGCGCAGGCGAGCGGCCTGGCTTTCCGCTTGGAGGACGGGATGCAGGTGCAGGCTTTCGGTCAGATCAGCGTGTACGCTCCGCACGGACGCTACCAGTTGGTGGTCAGGGAGCTGAAGGAGAGCGGGCAAGGGCGTTTGTTTCGCGAGTTCGAGCGTCTCAAGGCGAAACTCGCTGCGGAAGGCTTGTTCGAAAAAGGGCGAAAGCGAGCCCTGCCGCTTCTGCCCTTGAAGGTCGCGCTTGTGACCTCCCCCACTGGAGCCGCCGTGCGCGACTTTACCCGAATCCTGAAGCGGCGCGGCTGGGCTGGCCGCCTGCAGATCTTTCCTTGCAAGGTTCAGGGGGCGGGCGCCGCGGAAGAGATCGCCGCCGCGATCGAGCTGATCAACGAGATCGGCGATTACGACGTCTTGGTCCTGGCTCGTGGTGGGGGCAGCATCGAGGACCTTTGGAGTTTCAACGAGGAAATCGTGGCTCGAGCTGTGTCGAGAAGCGCCATCCCTACGATCTCGGGCGTCGGGCACGAAATCGATTTCACGCTTAGCGATTTCGCGGCGGACGCGCGCGCGGAGACGCCCTCCGGCGCTGCGGAGCTCATCAGTAGCGCTTTTTTGGAGACGCTGTCGCGCTTCGAGGATTTGAGGGATGACATGGAAGCCGCGATCGAAAGTCGGATAGAAGTGTCGCGGCGAGAGCTGTCCACGCTGAAGACGCGCTTGAGAGCGCTGTCGCCTCTGGGGAAAGTTGAGAACGCCCTGTTGCGTTTGGATGAGCTGCATTCCCGTTTGGACGCCCGGTTTTTCTCCGGTCTGCACTCGTGTCGCGAAAAGTTGAATACGTTTGGCGGACGAATGGGCGACTTGGATATCGGGTCTCGGCTAAACCAGCTTCGAAATCGACTGGCTCAGGCGGGGCGGCGAATGGACGAACAGGCCAGGGAGCTAGCTCGAAGCCGTCGTCGTTCGCTTGATCTGGCGGGAACGACGCTGCGAGCGCTGAGTCCCGAGGCGACGTTGGGTCGCGGCTACGTCATTTTGAAATCAAGCTCTGGCGCGATGGTGACCAGTGTGGCGGACGTGAAAAAGGGAGACCGTCTGGGGGCCTCCCTGAAGGATGGACGGATCGAGCTTTCGGTGGACGACGTGGCCGCGGAGTGAGCTCCTTCCGGACTCGGCCTCAGGCGGCGATCTTTATCTCGTCGATGACGTGAGCCGCGAGGTGGATGTTGGAGACTTTCAGGATCATGCGAGAGCCCGCTCCTTCCTCGTCCACGCTGGCGTACATGTAGTCGATGTTGATGCCCGCTTGAGACAAGGCTTTGGTCAGGATGGCGAGGCGTCCTTTCGAATCTTTGGTTCGGATGGCGAGGACCTCGTCGGTCTCCACGGTGAATCCTGATTTTTCCAAGGAACGCTTGGCGGCGACGGGATCGCAGGCGGTGAAGCGAAAGCGACCGCAGGTCGGACCCTCTTGCATGGAGATGGCGCTCAAGCTCACATCGTGCAGGGCGAGAATGTCGCTGAGCTCGGCGATTTTTCCAGGGGCGTTTTCGATCTCAACCGAAAGCTGAGTCTTGATCTCGTATTTCATGGTTTAGGTTGGCTACGAAAGTCGAGAGGTGAGTGGATGCTGGCTAAGGGGAAAAACAAAACCGGAGCGGGGTGAGCTCCGGTTTCGATGACGCTTTGAAATTTGGCGCGTTAGTCAAGCATGTGAGCTCATGGAGAAGCGTTTCTTGATCAAGTGCTTCGCCACGCGATCGTGGCTGACGAAGCGCTGCAGCTTCGGGCGATGGAAGTATGGGGAGGCCTGCGAGCTCTCGCTAGACGGGGAAAATATCCTTAAGGGAGGATTGAACGATGGTTTGGGCGATGATTTGAGATTCATGTCGGGGGTATCGGTTAGTAAGAGACACTACAGCGAAAGCTATGTTCTGTAAACTCGCATGAATTCGAGCTGCGGCATTGGTGTGTCTTTAATCCCTTTTTGATCAAATACTTGTAAAGCGATTCCAGGATCGGTGCTAATACTTAGAGTTTGACTTTGGTTTTACATCCGCGCTTCATGCTAGACTCACCTTTCACCCCGGCCTTCGTATGAGAACAAATACAGTCGCCTGCCTCTTCGCCTGCGCCGCTTTGGTTATGATAACCGGTTGCAGCTCAACAGGGAGTTCCCAGAAATCTCGTTATCCGGTGACGGCTTCAGGAGCCATTCAAAGGGTGGAGAACGGCACGATCGTGGCGACTCGAACGGTGAAGATCGACGGACGGGCCACGAATGTCGGCACTGCGGTAGGCGCTGGGGTGGGCGCCGCAGTGGGGGCCATCGCGGTGCCTCGTCGGCAAACCACCACGATTTCCAGCCCGCAGCCCAATGTCATCCAGGCCAACACCACGAGCAATCGGCACGAGAGCGACGCGGCCATGGCGGTGGGCGGCGCGGTGGGCGTGCTGGCGGGTCGCAAGGTGGAGAAGATGCTGACGGCGCGAAAGGCGCAGGAACTGACCATCGCCATGGAAGGCGGCGAGACCGTTATGGTGGTGCAGGAGTACCGGGAGCCAGAGTTCATGGTGAACGAGCGCGTCAAGGTCTACACTACGCGGACCGGCGAGTCGGTGGTGTACCATTCGGACGAGGATCCGCACTTGGATCCGGACACCGACGCGTATGTCATTCCCGACGATGGCGAATTCGGGGAGGACGAGTTCGAACCCGTGGAGTGGTAGCGATTCGCGGGAGGTGGCGAGCGCTGCGTTCCGCGCGCGTCCGTCCGCTTGGATATTGAGCGTTTGGCCTGAATCCGTTTCGCGGATCGGTCGCGTAGTAGTTCTGTGATGAACTTCAGAAACGCAGCGAAACGCTTTGCCTCTTCTGGAGCAAAGGCGTTCGTCGGGTTAGTGAGTCTTGTTTTGCTGCAAGCGTGCTCGACTGGAGGAGGAACTCAAACGGTGCCGCGATCCGTCGCGGGCCAGGTGCAACGGGTCGATCCCGGTACGGTCGTGGCGACGCGCACTGTGGAGATCGATGGGGAAGCGACCTATCTCGGGCAGTCCGGAGGGGCGATCGTCGGCTCGGCGGTTGGGCAATCCATCGGCAGCGGGGACGGCCGCATTCTCGCTTCGGCTGGCGGAGCGGTGGTGGGCGGAATCGTCGGGGGCATGGTCGAGAAGGAGCTTAGCAAGAAGCGGGCTCAGGAACTGACCATCAGTCTCGACGACGGAAACACTGTGGTCGTCATTCAGGAACTGGAGGACGTGGGCTTCATCGAAGGAGACCGCGTCAACGTCAGCCAGACGCGAGCGGGCGAGGCTTTGGTGGCTCATGCTCACTACGAAAGCGATGGCCTCTATTAGCCGACAGTAGCGGAATCGAGTTCAACCTTCTCAATCAAGGCGGGCCGCGCGAGAGAAGGCGGTCCGCCTTTTTTCTTTTTCCCTCAGCTGAGATCTGAGAGAGTGGCGGGCATGGATGAAGGGAAGCAAAGCCTAGGGAACCAGCTCGGGCGAAGCCGTTCGCCGTATTTGCTGCAGCACGCGGACAATCCGGTCCACTGGATGGAGTGGGGAGAGGACGCGTTTCGTCTCGCTCGCGAGCGCGAGAAGCCGATTTTTTTATCAATTGGCTATTCGACCTGCCACTGGTGCCACGTCATGGCCCACCAGAGCTTCGAGAACGTGGAGATAGCGGAGGCGCTCAACCAAGCGTTTGTGAACGTGAAGCTGGATCGCGAGGAGCGTCCTGACATCGACCGAATCTACATGAGCTATGTGCAGTCGACCACCGGGAGGGGCGGCTGGCCGATGAGCGTTTGGCTGACGCCCGACCTGGAGCCGTTTTATGGGGGAACCTATTTCCCGCCGGAGGATCGCTATGGGCAAGTTGGCTTCGCGACCTTGATCCAGCGCATATCGGAACTTTGGCGAAGCGATCGAGCGACTCTCGTGGACTACGGGAAAAAAAGCCGAGACATTCTGATGCAGTCCGGACAGGCCGATTTGAGCGGAGAGGTGGCCGAAGCGAACGACGCCTTTCAGCTCTGCTTGTCGCAATTGGAGTCGGACTTTGATCCAGAGTATGGCGGGTTCGGCGGAGCTCCCAAGTTTCCGATGGCTCCGACCCTGTCGATGCTGCTCGAAGGAGTCGCTCGACTCGAAAACGCCCGCCTGCGCGAGCTGCTTTGTCAAACGCTTGGCAAGATGGCGGATGGCGGAATCTGGGATCATCTTGGCGGCGGATTTCATCGGTATTCAGTCGATCGATACTGGCACGTGCCGCACTATGAAAAGATGCTATACGATCAGGGACAGTTGGCGGAAGCGTACGCTGAGGCGTATCGGCTGACTGGAGTCGAATCCTTCGCTGGCGTCTCGAGGGAAATCGTAGACTACGTAGCCCGAGACTTGACGGGGCGGCATGGACAGCTTCTCGCCGCTGAGGACGCTGATAGCGCTAAACCGGACGCTTCCGGCGAGCATGGGGAGGGGGCGTTCTACGTGTGGACGAAAACGGAGATCAATTCGCTCTTGAGAGACGAAGCCGCTTTGTTTTCGGCCGCTTACGACATTCAGGTCGCGGGCAACGCGGCGGCCGAATCCGATCCTCATGGAGAGTTGCGGGGGTTGAACACCCTGCGACGTATCCCATCGAAGCAGATTGCGGTGGGCGATGTCGAACGCGACGAAGCCAAGGTCGAGGAACGCCTTGCTCGTTCACGAGCCATTCTTTTCGCTGCCCGGGCCAAGCGGCCGCGTCCGCACCTGGATGATAAAGTGGTGGTCTCTTGGAGCGCCCTTATGATTTCAGGAGGTTGCAGAGTGTATCAAGCTACTGGTTACGAGGGCGCGTATAGCGTGGCGCGCGACGCGGCGAACTTCATTTTTCAACAGCTTTGGGATGAGGAAACGAAGACCATGTATCGCGTGTACCGGGAAGGACGCGGTGATACCATGGGATTCGCGGAAGATTACGCTGGAATGGCGAAAGCGTGTTTGGACCTGTACGAATGCGACTTCAACCCCGATTGGATCGAAAGGTCTCAAGTGTTGCTCGACGCGTTGACGGTTCGGTTCGGAGATGCGGAAAGAGGCGGATACTTCGCGTCCCAGTCCGGGGATCGATCGGTCATTTCTCGACTGAAGGATGACCACGATGGGGCGGAACCGTCAGCCAGTTCCTTGGCCGCTCTGGCCTTGCTCAAGTTGGCGGCGATCACCGATGATGAATCCAAGCGGGAGCAAGCGAGGCGGACCATAGAGGCCTTTGGCGAGCAGTGGAAAGGCGCTCCGCGGGCCATGCCGCTGATGCTCGTGGCCGCGACGCGTTTCTTGGAGGCGGACCAGCAGATCGTGATCGTTGGGCCGAACGGAGCGACTGGGCCGCTTGCGGAGAGGGCGAATCGCCACCGTAAGCCCTTTAGCGCATTGATCGCTATTGATAGCTCGGCAGCGTTCCCCGACGTTTTCCGTAGCAACGAGAAGCTGAAGCGAATGATTGCTTCCGTCGAGCCAGGGAGCGTCCGAGCCTTCGTTTGCGAGGGATTCACCTGTCAGGAGCCAGTGAATACGGCCGAGTCTCTGGACGCGTTGCTGCGATGAGGCTTTGCGAAGCTAGGAATTGGGCGTCGCTAGCATCGTCAGGCTTTCGGCAAGCCCTCCAGGTCGATTTCGAGATAGCCAGTCCTCCTCGAAGCGGTTGAGCAACTCTTGCGGAATCGCTGCCGGCGCTTGGTTGTTCAGAATCGAGTGAGCTTTATGGGCGGCGAACAGCAACAGCTCGCGCGAAACAGCGAGCGAGGAATGGCTAGCGTTTATCGTATTCAGATTATCGATGCAAGCTGTCACTTCCTTTAGCGAGATCGAATCGCGTATCGCCTGAAAATCCTTTTTTGACGCGAAGAGAACCTTGTTGAGCCAAGATGCGTTGTGCAATGGTTGAGAGAAGTGGTCGGGGATGCGTCCCAGCTCCATGAGGTCGCGGAAATCCCTTTCCGTGGTAAGATCGGAAAACACCAGGCGGGCTGCCGTGGAGAGATGGTCGCGATGGGTGGCGTGCTTGTTCCACGCTCGCCCGGCCGCGTAAAGCGCTGAGGGGATCTTGAGCAGATCGCTCTGATGGTGTCCATTGTCACCCCATTCCGTGAGCAGCAATCCCGTCGCTCCGTGCGCGAGGGCGTTATCGGTGGCGGCCTCGATATTGAGCAGGGCGGTCGAGAGGCGCCCTCCTATGCTATTCCAGGTGGAGGTGCCCGGCACCACGTAGTAGGGAAGGCCCGCCTGCTGCATGATGGCGCATTGTTCGGCAAACGGGTGGTTCGCTTCGTAGCCCCAGAGGAGGGCGGTCGTTCCGCTAGGCAGCTCGGAAACGAGACTCGGCTTTTCCATGACGATGTCGCCCCAGAACTGAGGCTGTCTGCCTGATTTGGATACGAGTTTTTGTATTCTTAGCAAATGATCGAGGTAGACGGCGTGTTTGCCGCGGGTGTTCACCAGGGTCTTGCTGGCCCCTTGTCCGAGCTCCCAAGGCTCGTCTCCGCCGATGTTTACCTTGCTGCTGCGAAAGTTGGGCAGGAGCTCCTCCAGCAGCGAGGCGACGAAGTCGAGGGAGGCTTGGTCCGGCTTCAAGGTGCTTCCATGCTCTTTCCATCCGCTGAGCGGATGAAGAAAACCGTTGGGACTTTCGGCGAGGGATTGGTAGGGCTTGTGGCGTAGCCAGCGCTCCATATGTCCGAAGGTGTTCTGGTTCGGGACGAGTTCGATGTATCGATCGTAGCAATACGAGTCGATCTCTTGGATTTCGTCGGCGGTGAGCGGAGAGGCGTCTTGCCAGACCAGTCGATGATCGCGATAGGCGAACGTGTGCTCGGTGTAGAGCTGGAGTTGATTGTATTTCAGGTCTGCAAGTTTGTCGATCAGGCTAAAGAGCGATGATTTTCGAGGAACCTTGCAGCGGGAGATATCGAGCATGAAACCGCGTGTTTCGAGGTCGGGCGAGTCCTCGATGAGCAATGCGGGAATCCTTTCATCGCGTTGTCGAAGCAGTTGGCGGAAGGTCGTGAAAGCGCGGAATGCGGATTCTTCGTCGCTGGCTCGGATGGCGATGCTGTCTCCGTTTGCGGAGATTGTGTATCCAACTGGTGGATGCGATCCTATGTTGAGTTCGATGCCTTCCGATGCGGGTTGGAATCCTAGGCGAGCGACGGCCGACTTCAATCGAGGGGATGCAGCGTGGGGGAAGCGCACCCGGTTTTGGGTGAAGGCGGATGCCCCTTCGAGGAGTTGGACCTTTTTGGGTGGAGGAAATAGGATCACGGTGTGACGAGACCTTTGATAAGCTCGGGTAGTTCGCGGATGGATGAGAGCTCGTGAAAGCTGTCGTGATGGGTGGGAGTGGTATCGATGCGCTCGTGTTCCCACGTGAGGTGATAGGGGATGTGCACGCCTACGCCTCCGAGGTCGAGGATGGGGAGGACGTCGGACTTCAGGGAGTTTCCCACCATGACAACCTGCTTCGCTTCGATCGCCAGGCGATGGAAGAGGCGGGAGTAGGTCTCCACGTTTTTTTCCGAAACCACTTCCGTGTGCTCGAAGCAATGCGAAAGGCCGGACTTGGCGATCTTGCGTTCCTGGTCCCGAAGGTCTCCCTTGGTGATGAGGATCAATCGATAGTCTTCGCTGAGTTGGGTGATGGTTTTTTCGACGCCGTCGAGCAGTTCGACCGGATGTTTCAGCATTTGCTGACCGAACTCGATGATGCGTTTGAGCTCTTCGGATGGGATAGCTCCTTGGGTGAGCTCGATCGCGGTCTCGATGCTGGAGAGCATGAAGCTTTTCACTCCGTATCCATAAAGTTCGAGGTTTTTCATTTCGGTGGAGAAGAGCGTCTTCTCCACCGTCTTGGCTTCGTGGTACTCCGAGAGCAGCTGGCAGTACTTTTGGTGATGTTCCTCGAAAAGGTTCTCGTTGTGCCAGAGGGTGTCGTCGGCGTCGAAGGCGATGGTCGTGATGCGATTCATTGTTCGAGCTCGCAGGATGCGCAAGGCAGCGGCGAAAGGCACGAAAAAGCGTGAGAGAACCTGCGGGCGCGGTTCTGACTTGATCGTCGGAGCGGTGCGTCCACGGCTCCTGGCGTTCCTACAAGTCGGGGTAGTCGGCTCTCGATGAGTCGAGCACGAGCAGCCAATCCGGATACGCGGAGGTGGCAGGGGCGGTGAAGGTGGGCGATTGGGATTGGGTGAACGAGCCGATGGCGGCGCTCTGACCGGTCGAGGGGTTGTACCAGGATGCGGTGAAGCTGGGCATCGCGAGAGCGGAGGTGTCGATGGCTACCGCGCCGCCGTCGGGAAGATAGACCAGGGCGTAGGAATCGTCGTCCGAGTGGGCCCAGATCGAGTGCTTAGGTGGGGACGACGCGATGAAGTCGCCGCCGGGGACGAGCTTTTCGAGAGGACGTTTCTCCCAAAGGGAACGGAGGTGAATCATCTGAGCGGCCGCTGGCCGATCGAGAGCGGACCTCCAGTCGCGAAGCGTTGGCAGGGCGATGGGGTCGCCTGGGCGGTACATCTGCCAGACCGCGTTATGGCCGTAGGTGTGGCCCGCGGCGCCGCCCAGAAAATCCCAGTAGGCGTGGATGCGGACATCGTGCGGCGTGATGAATCCGTCTCGGAAATACTCCGGCTTAACGATGTATCCATTTTCGTCCAACACGTGCTCGGGGGCTCGGGTAGGGGTGGAGAAGTCCAAGTAGTTCCAGAAACGAACGGGGATGTCTTCGTAGGCAGGTTCGCCGTCCACGACCGGTTTGACGGGCTGGCTTTGGCGGGACTTGCCCAGCAGGCGGTGGAGATTGGCGGTGCGGGGTTCGTGTCCGATCTGATACATATGGAAGTCGAGCCAGTCGGAATCGGAGAACCAGGTAGCGGAGGTCTCGTTGCCGCGTGGATGGTAGGTGAGGAGTTGTTTGCCTTCGGAGGAGGCTTTCAGGCTGCGGCCCATGGCGTCCCAGGTTTTTTTGACATTCTGGTTCATCACCTCTCGATCGCCTCCAAGTATCCATATTATGGGGTCAGACTTGTAGCGATCGCCCAGAAACGCTCCAAAGCGAGATGCGTTCTCCGGATTGAATACGATGGGCCCGGCCCCGGGATTGGAGGAAGGAACCTTGTCGCCCCAGGTTGGCAGCATACCGATGTAGAGGCCGCGTTTTTCAGCTTCGTCGACGATGAAGTCCACATGTTGGAAATAGGCTTCGTTGGGGCGGGTGGGGTCGAGGTCGTGCAAGGGAAGGTCGCCGTATGCGTTGGGGACGCGGAGGCCGTTCAGTTCCGCTAGCACGACGGCCTGGACGACGGTGAAACCCTTGGCGGCTCGGTCGTCTAGATAGTGGAGGGCTTGTTCGCGATCGAGCTTATGGAAAAGCTCCCAAGCGGTGTCTCCTATCCAGATGAATGCGGAGCCATCTGGCTCGACGAGGTAGCGCCCGTTCTCGCCGATTTGCAGAGGAGGTGGCGACGCTTGAAGGGAAATGGTGAAGAGCAGAAGCGAGGCGATCGAAAGTTGGCGTAGGCTCATGGGGTGTTAGGTGAGGGGTGTCCGCGGCGGGACGAGTTTTATTCGGGGGATTGGAAGACGGCTGTAGGAGAAAACTGAATACGATCGAGGGCGGACTGGAACGACCCTTCGAGCGGACAGGAGATGTGGATCGCTTGTTGGGAGAACGGGTGAAGGAAGGAGAGCTCGGTGGCGGCTAGGAGCAGTCGATGGATTCCGATGTGTTCGCGGGCGATCGTGTTCGTCTTGTTGCAGCCGTGACGCGTATCGCCGATGATTGGGTAGCGGAGGTGCGCCAGGTGGCGGCGCAGTTGATGGCGGCGGCCGGTTTCGGGATGGAGCGCGACCAGGGAAAGCCGTGTTGTTGCGTAGCGATCGGTTGGATACGGGAGTTCAGCGGTGGCGAGTCGGGTGTAGCGAGTCGACGCTTCTTGCGTTTCGTCGCTTTTCACCATGCCGTCGACATCTCGGAATTTGCGCAAGGGCGAGTCGATCACTCCTTTTTCAGGAGTATAGCCTCGGGTGACCGCGAGGTAGCTTTTCTCCACCTTTCGCTCTTGGAAGGCCTGGGAGAGGGCGACGCAGGCTTCCTCGTCCAGGCCGAATATAAGGATGCCAGAAGTCGGACGGTCGATGCGGTGGACGGGGTACACCTTCTGGCCGATCTGGTCGCGCAGGAGCTGAATGGCGAATCGCGTTTCCCTGCGATCGATGGAGCTACGGTGAACGAGCAGGCCGCTCGGCTTGTGAATGGCGACGAAGCGATCGTCGTGGTAGAGAATGGGGAGGTCTGGATCGCTCTCGAGCATTTCGGGGCAGGGGAGGAGTTTATGTCGACCGCCTTCGGGCAGAGCAAAACGAAAAAGCCCGCGCCGTAGTCGGCGCGGGCTTCCCTCCTCTCCTGGTGTCGCGTATCGCGGCGCGACGACCGGAAATCTGTTTTGCGCGAGGGGGCGGGGCTAGAGGTTTTTTACGGTGACGCTCCCGCCGGAGGTGCGCATGGAGAGCAGAGGCCCGCCTCCATTGATGGACGCGTCGATCTTGTTTCGATCGAATTCGCCGCGCAGGTCGCCGTCGAAATCGAAGCGCACTCTGCCGCCGGCCGCCTTGGCTTTCAGGTCAAAGACCGAGCCGGAAGGGAGGCTGGCGCGGATGCTGCCGCCGTTGGTTTTCAGTTCGGTGCGTCCGCTGATGCCTTCGAAGAGCTCGGCAGTGATGTTGCCGCCGTTGGTGTGGGCTTCGATCTCAGAGGAGTAGGCGGCGATGCGGATATTGCCGCCGTTGGTGTGAATCCGAGCTGGCGCCCGCAGATCGGAGACCTCGATGTTTCCTCCGTTGGTGTGAGCGTCGAGCGGTCCGAGGATGCGATCCAGCTCGATGTTTCCCCCGTTGGTCTTCAATTCGCACTCGCCCGCTAGGTGATGGGCTCGGATGTTTCCTCCATTGGTTTTGGATTCGATCTCGATGCCATAGGGAAGCTCGATTTGGGCATCGAAGGAAACGCCGCGATTGCCGGAAAAGAGTCCGCCTAGGAAGCGGTCGTCATCATCGAGTTTGATGGTGATTACCAGTTTGTCCCCGCGCCGCTCGATCTCCCGCTTGACTTCGCGTTCCAGCTTGTCGGCTTCTGACTGGGAATTCGTTTTGAAGATCTGGTCGAGATCCAGGTGGAGATCCTCGCGTTCGGCGCCAACGAGCTGGATGTTTCCGGAGTTGAGGTGGATTTCGACTTTGTCGATCCCGCTCAAGGAAATGGTTTCCTGATGGTTGCGTACGATTTTGGCGGATGCCAGAGCCGTCGTACCGAGGGCGAGGAGGGTGATGCAGGCGAGTTGGGAAAAGCGCGGTAGTCTCATGGCGGTCGGTTTGTTGTAGGTTCGTCATGGAATACTCGCGGCGAGTCCTTCGGTTACGGGAAAAGTGGATTTCGCCTCGGGCGGGCTGCGGCTCAATCGAGCGGAGATCCGCTCTTGATGCGGCCTGCTTCGATTTCCACCCAGCGGTAGAGCGTGCCGTCCTTGCCTTTTTTCAGGCTTTTCCAGAGGGCCTTGTCGTCCCGCTTTTGCAGCTCGAGATCGCGTAGACCGGAGGCGTCGCAGGAGAGGGCGCGGGTGTATCCCTTGAACTGGCGGGGGCGGCCGATCAGCCGTGACGCGTGGTCCGGCAGCGTCGATCGCGAAGCGTCGGCTGGCGCTAGGGAGCTACGGTCGAGCACCAGAAAGCTGTAGGGCAGCGAGCGCAAGTCGACCTCCATCAAGGTGGCGAATCGGGCCCAAGCCCCTTCGGTGAAGGCTTCGAGGGGAGGCTTGCCGAAGAAATGGCACCAATGGCGGGCGTTTTCTTCCTGAAGCATCGGGCAAGCGTCGCAGCGCAGGCATGGGGCGGCGATGGCGTGGGTGCTTCGCAGGGATTCCCTCAGCGAGATGAGCAGCCGGCTGGTGGCATGGTCGCCAGCTTCGACGCAGAAGACTTGGGCGGCGCCTTTCAATTGCGACGCCAGAACGGTCCGGGTTTCGGTGGTGAGCTCGTTGAGGGCGTGGCTGAGCAGCACGGTGGTTTCGCCGAGCTGTTCGATTTGGGAGGGATTTGGGGCGATCTCCACCGCGAGGTCCGGGTAGGCGTCGGAGATGGTTTTTTGGGCGAAACGGCAGGCGAGCAGCGAATGGTCGTAGAGCAGGACCTTGTCGACCGCTTCGGCTCCGTAGCGCTCGAGCAGGCGCAGGGTGGCGATGCCGCTGCCGCAGCCCCAGTCCAGCAAAACTCGAGAGCGAAGGCTCCAGCCGGACTGCTCGGCGTTTCGCAGCGCGTCGTCCCATTTCCAGCCGATGCGAGCGGCGAAGAAAGCGTGGTAGTGGGCGAGATCCTGCTCGTCCTGCCAGTAGACGCCAGATCCCGCGCTTTGCTCGAGAAAGCGTCGGCGAAGGCGGGCCAGGATTTCCCAATCTATGTTTAGCTCGTCCATGATTTGACTAGGGCTTTCTGAAAGCGGGAGACGCCTCGGAAGTCCAGCCGGGAATTTCTTGCGGCCTGCAAGCCGACTTCGCGACGAGCGGCGGAGCAGGGACAAGCGTTTCGGCGGCGCTCTCGATTTGGCGGATGCCAGCCTGCAAATGGCAGCGTGGAGCGGCCTGTCCGCGTCGCGTTCAGCGTCGACCGCTCCTTGGGCGCCCAAGTATCCGCGAGCCGCTTGGTCCGCGCGATCCTCCGTGAGAGAAAGGAGTTTGCGACGCCCGCAGCAGGTCCCGTGGTTGGATCGCAGGACGCGTCGTATTCGTGGCGCGAGCTGCCCGTGACACGGCGCCTTGTCTGCGAACTACGTATCAGGGCAGAGGTTTCCTTCAGGGGGATCTGGGGACTCTCTGGATCGACCGCTAGGTGGTAGCGGCGGTGGGTCGGAGGACAGCCGCCCAGGCGCCCCTTGCAGGTTGTTCCCGATCGGAACACCGATTTTCGCCGTGCCAGGCATAGCTCTTATTTGAGCGCTCGTTGTCGCCGAGCTGCAAAAGGCAAACCGCCGAGGCCAAACTGCGGCGAGTCAATTACGCAGATCCACCGAACGTTATACGTATTATGATCCCTTATGCTCCGTCCTGTCCTTAATCCCCCTCACTACTGCCTGGGGTGTCGTTCCGATCAGGGGCAAGCGATTCAAATTCGAAAGGGAGCGAACTCCCTAATTTGACGAGAGGTGGGGTAGTCTCGAATCAATTGTAAAGCGAAGTTGAATTCGGTAGTTGGGTCAAGCGGGGCCGGGGGAGGTCGTTCAGGTTTCGTGATTCAATCTCATGCGAGGCCGCGAACGAGAGCGGCGGAATGAACCAAACCAAACAACGACTCACAAATGACGAAAAAAGGAAACGACTCAGCCCTCAAAGGACCCGATAGGGTAGGCGGGCTAGGAAACAAGGCATCGATTTTTTGGATCGGTATTCTCATCGCGATCTCTCCCGTCTTCGCTTTCGCTCAGACGGTGACGCTTTCATGGCTCGATCTCGCGGACAGCGAAGACGGGTTTTTCGTCGAGCGATCGACGGATGGCGTGAACTTCTCGCTGATCGGCGAGTCTGGCCCCAACGAGCCTCGCTTCGTCGACGCTTCGGTCGAGCTGGGCGTGGAGTACTTCTATCGCGTTTGCGCCTTCAACGCCTTTGGCTGCTCGGACTTTTCCGGCGTCGGCTCCATCGAAGTGGGGCAGGACGCGGAGGTTCCGAACGAACTGATCATCCCGGAGTCCGAGCTGATCGGAAACATGAGCGCCGCGGGCTCCTCGGAATACGACGAGGAGATCAACGCTTATTTGATTACGGGTTCGGGCCGTGGCTACGAAACCTACAGCGACGACTTGAGGTTCACGCACGTGGCGGTGGAAGGAGACTTCTCTCTGACCCTGCAGGTGCATACCTTTGAGCCGGACGCGGACTGGGCCCGTGTGGGTCTGATGCTGCGGGAGGACTTGAGCCCCGAGGCGCGTCATGCCTCCATGACCATCAACGGAAGGAACTATTTCGAATCCCTGGTCCGCTCGAGCAAAGGCGGCCGCGTTTCGGCCTCGATGGAGCAGGTGGTTCGTGACGAGGTTTATCTCAGAATCCAGCGAAAGGCTGGCGAAGTGCTGCTGACCTATTCCCACGATGGACAGGACTGGATCGCCGACTCCTGCGAAACCCTGACCTTGACCGGTCGGGCCCATGTCGGAATCGCCATCGGATCGCAGCGCGACGGGCGCGTTTCCGGCGCGTTGGTGGAGGTGCTCGAATCGAGCGTGGAGGGATTCCAGGGCATCGAAGGCGTCGCCTCGCTGCTGGGACGGCCGGTGGAAACGGTCATCATGGGAGCCATGATCGAAGAAGGTGAATACAGCTACGATCCGGTCAGCGGGGCCCACAGGCTATCCGGCTCCGGGCGCGGACATGAGACCTACGAGGACAACCTGAAGTTCGCCCGTGTGAGCCTGACCGAGGACGCCAGCCTCACGGTGAAGATTTCCGACTTCCAGGCGGTCAAGTCCTGGGACCGGGCGGGCATCATGATCCGAAGCAGCGACGCGGCGCAGGCGGCCCACATGACGATGGCATTCAACAGCGGAGGTTTCTACGAGTATCTCTGCAGATCAAATGACGGAGAGGGCGTCTCGAGCACCTTGCTGGAGCCCATCGCAGCCGAAGGCTACCTGCGCTTGGAGAAATCCGGCCCCACGGTTCGTGCCTCGTACTCTGCGGATGGAAGCAAGTGGACGCTCGCCCACGAGGCGCAGCTTCCCTTTGGCGAGTCCTATCTCATCGGCTTCACGGTCGGTTCCCAGGCGGACGGCGACCTAACCTCCGCTCGCTTCGAGGTGGTGGACGAATCGACCGCCGATGCTCGGAAAAGCCCAACCATTCTCGGCCAGATCGCCACTTCCAGCGTGATCGGCCAGATGGATGAGGAAGGCAGCACCCACTTCGACGATCAAAACGGATTTTTCCTCATCGAAACCTCCGGCGTCGGCTACGAGTCCTACTTCGACGAGCTGCGCTACACTTGGGTCAAGACCAGCGGCGATTTCACGCTGACCGCGTTCGTGACCGATTTCGTCCCCGACGACAGGTACGCCCGCATGGGGCTGATGGTGCGCAAGACCTTGGACCCGGACTCGCCTCACGGGTCGATTCTGATCAACGGCAAGGACCAGTTCGAGACGCTTTGCCGTCTCAAGGCTGGCGAGGGCAATCAACGCGCCACCAGCGGCCGAGCCCTTGGCGAGGGCTATCTCCGTCTGCAAAAGGCCGGTGATCTGCTCACCCTCTCCGCCTCCAGCGACGGTGTGGATTGGTTCGTAGTGGACCGCGCCACCATCGCTTTCGGAGAGCAGTTCTACGTGGGAGCGAGCATTGGCTCCCAAGTGGATGGAGCGCTTTCCAGCGGGGCGATCGAGTTCATCGAAGAGTAGGGCTTCGCCCATTTGAAAGAGAACGGAACTCTCCGGGTCGCAACCCATCGAGGCGGGTTGAGGCTTGTCATGCGAAGCGTGGCTGTCTGAATCGGCCCCCTCGATGAAGACGATCTGGAGAGTTTCGAGCTATTTGTTCCGCTACAAATGGCGGTTTGTTGGCACCATTGCCCTCGCCATCGGCAGCACCTTGTTTTTCCTGGTGGTACCGAAGATCGCTGGGTACATCGTCAATCGACTGACCTTGCAGGATAGCCTCGAGGGCTACGCTCCCCTGGTGGGGCTGCTGGTGCTTTGCTTCCTCATGCGCGAGGTTTTGAATTCGCTGCGCATCCGGGTGAACAACGTTCTGGAGCAGAAGGTCCTGATCGATCTGCGGCTCGATTTGCACGGCAAGCTGCTGGATCTGCCGGTTCGATTCTTCGACTCGCGCAAGTCGGGCGACATAGCTTCGCGCGTCATCGAAGACGTGCAGAACGTGGAGCGGGTCATTCTGGATGGCACGGAGCAGGGGAGCACGGCGCTGCTGACGCTGTTTGGGGTGAGCGCCATGATGTTCTATTCGGAGCCGCGCCTGGCGACTCTGATGATTCTGCCCATTCCCATCATGATCATTTTGTCGCGACTTCACTTCAAGTCGCAGAGCAAGAACTGGCGCAAGGTGCGCGAGGCTTCGGGAGAACTGAGCTCGCTGCTGGTGGAGGATATCCAGGGAAACCGTCTGATCAACTCCTTCGCCTTGAAGGGCCGCGAGTCCCGACGTTTTTCCGACAAGGCGGAAGAGCTGAAGCTCTACACCCTCAAGGGCATGTTTCGCTGGTCGCTGCACGGCCCGCTCAATGGATTCATCGTCAGCCTTGGCACCGTGGCGGTCATCGGCTACGGCGGCTACCTCACGTTCACTGAACCGGACACCTTCAAGACCGGCGACCTCGTCGAGTATCTGCTCTATTGCTACATGCTCTACCAGCCGCTGACCCTGATCTCCTCGCTCAACAACATGCTCGCCACCGGCAAGGCGTCGGCGGAGCGCGTCTTCGACCTGCTGGATTTTCCCATCGAAATCGAAGACCCGAAAGACCCGAAACCCTATCCAGCGGCGCCGCTCGAAGTGCGCTTCGAGTCGGTGGATTTCAACTACACCGAGCGCTCGAACTTGCTTTCCGATTTTTCGCTCACCATGCCTGCCGGAAAGGTGACGGCTTTGGTAGGCCACACTGGAGCGGGCAAATCCACTGTATCCAGTTTGCTGCAACGCTACTACGATGTCACCGCAGGCAGCGTATCCATCAATGGAGTGGACGTGCGCCACGTTTCGCTGCAGGACCTGCGCTCGAATGTCGGCGTCGTCGCTCAGGATCCCTTTCTGTTCGATGGGTCGGTGCGCGACAACCTGATGCTCGCTCGCGAGGACGCGACGGAGGAGGATATTGTCCAGGCTCTCGAAGGCGCCTGCGCCTGGGAGTTTGTATCCAAACTTCCTGACGGCATGGATACCTTGATCGGAGAGCGCGGGATACGGCTCAGCATGGGAGAGAAGCAGCGCCTCACCATCGCCCGCGTGATCTTGCGAAATCCGCCGCTGGTGATCCTCGACGAAGCGACCTCTTCCGTGGATACGCTGACCGAGGCCAAGATCCAGGCCGCGGTGGATAACCTAGTGAAGGAGCGTACCACTTTGGTCATCGCCCACCGCCTTTCCACCGTGCGAAAGGCCGACCAGATCGTGGTGCTGGAAAACGGCCGCATCATCGAGTCCGGCTCCCACGACCAGCTGCTCGAGCGCGACGGTCACTACGCCGACCTCTGGCGGGTGCAGACCGACGTGATCGCGGAGTAGACGGCCCCGCCTCTCTGCCGCGAGACGCGGCGTCGACCGAGAATGAACGAACGTTCATTCTATTCTTGACGAACAGTGAATGACCATTCATTCACTATAGTCCAATCGAAGAATCGAAGGACAGGATGAAGAGACGAATTTTTAGTAGTGTGGGTATCATCGCGGCCGCCGCGTTTCTGGCAGGGTGTGGTGAAAAACAGGGTGGAGGCTCTGCTCAGATGCAGATGCCTCCACCAACCGTTTCCGTGATGGAGGTGCAATCCGAGTCGGTCACCCTGACGCGCGAGTTGCCGGGACGGGCGGTTGCGTATTTGATGGCGGAAGTGCGCCCGCAAGTAAGCGGCATCGTGGAGGAGCGGCTTTTCGAGGAGGGCAGCGCCGTCGAGGCGGGGCAGGCCCTTTATCAGCTCGATGACGAAACGTACTTGGCGAGCTACAATATGGCCAAGGCAAATTTGGCGGCGGCCCAGGCGTCGCTTTCCATCGCTCGCACGGAGGCCATGCGTACGGAATCCCTCTACCAGAGCAAAGCGGTGAGTCAGCAGGAGCTGGACAATGACCGGGCTACCCTGCAGCAGGCGGAAGCCCAGCTCGCGGTCGCTGAGGCGTCGCTGGCCAATGCCAAGGTCGCTCTCGACCACAGCCGTATCGAATCTCCCATCAGTGGCATCATCGGCCGTTCTTCCGTCACCCAAGGAGCGCTGGTCACCGCCAATCAAGCCACCGCGCTGGCCACCGTGCATCAGCTCGATCCGATTTACGTAGACATCGCTCAATCCAGCGCCGAGCAGCTTCGTCTCCGTAAGGCCCTCTCGGAAGGCGACCTGCGAGGAGTCGACCTGCCGGTTAAGATCATTTTAGAGGACGGAACGACCTACGAGCATGCTGGCGAGATCGCTTTTTCGGAAGTGAGCGTCGATCGGCAGACGGGCGCCTACACCTTGCGGGTGGTGGTGCCGAATCCAGACGGATTGCTGCTTCCGGGCACTTATTTGAAAGCGGTGATTGGTGAGGGGATTCGCGAAAACGGAATCCTCATCCCGCAAAACGCGGTCTCCCGCGCCCCGAATGGCAGCACCTCCGTCATGGTGGTAGGCGCCGATAACACGGTGAGCGCTCGAGCGGTGGAAACCACTCAGTCGGTGGGCAATCAGTGGCTGATCAAGAGCGGCCTGCGAGCGGGCGACACTATCGTGACGAACGGGCTGCAGAAGGTGCGTCCCGGCATGAAAGTCAAGATCGCCGACTCCGCTGCCCCAGCAGCCAACGCCCACTAGGCACTTAGCCCTCACAGATTATGGCACGCTTTTTCATAGACAGACCCATCTTTTCCTGGGTCATCGCGCTGGTCATTATGATCGCTGGAGCCCTGGCGATGACCACGCTACCCATTTCCCGCTACCCGACCGTGGCCCCGCCATCGGTTTCGGTGAACGCGATGTATCCCGGCGCTTCCGCTCAGGTAGTGGAGGACTCCGTGACGCAGATTTTGGAGCAGAGTCTCACTGGACTCGATGGCCTGATTTACATGTCGGCCACCAGCGACTCCTCCGGTACTTCGACCATTACGCTCACCTTCGCCACCGGTACCGATCCTGACATCGCTCAGGTGCAGGTGCAGAACAAACTTCAGGCCGCCACGCCGCTGCTCCCTTCGGTGGTGCAGCAGCAGGGGGTAAACGTTACCAAGTCGGGCGAAGGCTTTCTTATGGTAGTCGGTTTCGTCTCCGAGGATGGGAGTATGGATCGGGTCGACGTGGCCGACTACCTGACGTCCAACATCGCCGACCAAATCGCTCGCGTCGACGGGGTGGGTGGCGCTCGTGTATTCGGCGGACAATACGCCATGCGCATCTGGCTCGATCCGAACGTGATCGACGCTTACGGTCTCACCGTGACCGATATCACCTCGGCGGTGACCGCTCAGAATCAGCAGGTATCGATCGGCCAGATCGGTGGCGCCCCGTACGTTGACGGGCAGAACGTCAACTTCAGCATCAATACCAAAGGCCGGCTCACTTCCGCTGACGAGTTCGAGCAGATCGTGGTGAGGAGCAATTCCGATGGCTCGTATTTGAAACTCAAGGACGTGGCCCGCGTGGAGCTGGGTGCGTCGCAATACGGGTTTGAAACGCATTACAATGGCAAGCAGGCCGCTGGCATGGCCATCTCTCTCGCTTCGGGAGCGAACGCTTTGGAAACCGCGTCGCGTGTGACCGATTTGCTCGACGAGTTGGAGCCGTACTTTCCCGAGAGCTTGCGGGCGGTGATTCCCTTCGACAATACGCCGTTCGTTCGCGTGGCCATCGAAGGCGTGGTGCACACTCTGATCGAGGCGGTGGTTTTGGTGTTCCTGGTCATGTTCCTTTTCTTGCAGAACTGGCGGGCGACCTTGATTCCGACCATCGCGATCCCGGTGGTGCTGCTCGGCACCTTCGGGGTGCTGGCGGTGCTCGGTTTTTCCATCAACATGCTCACCATGTTCGCCATGATTCTGGCCATCGGCCTGTTGGTGGACGACGCCATCGTGGTGGTGGAAAACGTGGAGCGACTTATGAGCGAAGAAGGCCTTTCGCCCAAGGAGGCTGCCAAGAAGTCGATGGATCAGATCACCGGCGCCTTGATCGGTATCGGCGTAGTTCTCTCCGCGGTGTTCGTTCCCATGGCCTTTCTGGGCGGAGCGACCGGCGTGATCTATCGCCAGTTTTCCGCCACCATCGTATCCGCCATGGCCCTGTCGGTGATCGTGGCCATCGTCTTCACGCCGGCTTTGTGCGCCACTATGCTCAAGCCGATCAAGAAGGGGCATCACGTCAAGGAGACCGGCTTCTTCGGCTGGTTCAACCGCATGTTCGACAAGAACAACGGCCGCTACCAAGGCGCGGTGCGCCGCATTATCTCGTATCGAAAAAGTGGATTCGTTGCCTTCCTAGCGGTAGTGGGATTGATGGCCTATTTCTTCCTGCGCTTGCCGACTAGCTTCCTTCCAAACGAGGACCAGGGATCGATCTACGTGCAGGTTATCGGTCCGGTGGGCAGCACTGCGGACAACACCTTGGAAGTCTTGAAGCAGGTCGAGGACTACATGCTTAACGAGGAGAAAGACGTGGTGGAGGAGCTCTTCACGGTGCAGGGCTTCAGTTTCGCCGGAGGCGGCCAGAGCAATGGTATGGGCTTCGTTAGTTTGAAAGACTGGAGCGAGCGCCCAAATCCTGAGCAAAGCGCCCAGGCGCTCGCCATGCGGGCTAGCATGGCCTTCAGCCAGATCCAGGGAGCGAGCGTATTCGCATTCGCCCCGCCGCCAATTACCGAGCTCGGCAACTCGACTGGCTTCACCCTTTACCTGAAGGACAACGCCGGGCAAGGGCACGAAGCGCTCATGGCGGCCCGTAACCAACTTTTGGGGATGGCAGCGCAGAATCCCAAGCTGACCAAAGTGCGTCCCAACGGACAGGAGGATACGCCGCAGCTGCGCGTCACCATCGATAACGCGAAGGCAAAGGCCCTCGGACTCTCCATCGCGGAGATCAACAACACGCTCGGCGTGGCCTGGGGCGGCCGCTACATCGACGACTTCATCGACCGTGGGCGCGTCAAGCGCGTCTACGTGCAGGCCGACGCTCCTTACCGTATGCAGCCGGAGGACTTCGAAAAGTGGTCCGTGCGCAACAGCAGCGGAGAGATGGTGCCGTTTTCCTCCTTTGGCTCGACTGAGTGGGCCTATGGCTCGCCGCGACTGGAGCGTTACAATGGCGTATCAGCGGTGCAGATCGTCGGAGAGGGCGTGCCCGGCGTGAGTTCGGGAGAGGCCATGCTCGAGATGGAGAAGATGGCCCAGCAGCTGCCAGAGGGATTCGGAATCGAGTGGACCGCCACTTCCTATCAGGAACGGCAAGCGGGCGATCAGACCACCTTGCTCTACGCTTTGTCGCTTATGATCGTTTTCCTCGCCCTCGCGGCGCTCTACGAAAGTTGGAGCATCCCGACGGCGGTGCTGCTCGCGGCCCCATTGGGAATCGTGGGAGCTGTATTGGCAAACATGGTACGCGGTTACGAGCGCGACGTTTATTTCCAGGTGGCGATGCTGACGACAGTCGGTCTCACGAGTAAGAACGCCATCCTCATTGTGGAGTTCGCGAAGGAGAACCTCGAGAGCGGCATGAAGCTTTTGGATGCGACCTTGCACGCGGTTCGCGACCGATTGCGTCCTATCTTGATGACGTCGCTAGCCTTTGGTCTGGGCGTAGTGCCGTTGGTGATCGCTGATGGCGCAGGGTCCGGCGCTCAGCGAGCGATCGGAACCGGAGTGCTTGGGGGCATGATCGTGGGCACCGCTCTTGGCATTTTCTTCGTGCCGCTTTTCTTCTTCCTCATCGAGCGCCTTTTTATCCGCAAAAAAGGACATCAGAGCCATGCATAAGAAATTGAATACATTGACTTTCGCCTTCGCGACGATCGCTCTGAGCGGATGCTCGACCCTGCAGCCGGAGATGCCAGAGGTCGACGCTCAGATAGGTACGGATCAGTCGATCCCAATGTCACAGGAGAATGAATACGAGTTGGGCGACGCAAGCGAACTGGAGTGGCGCAACGTCTTCAACGATCCGAAGCTCATGCAGCTTATTGAGCTGGCCTTGGAAAACAACCGGGATCTTCGCACGGCGACTCTTGACGTGGAACGAGCGCGAGCCCAGTACCGTATCCAACGAGCGGAGCGCATCCCGTCGGTGAACGGTAGCGGGGCCATGAATCGCCTAGGAGGAGACGGTCAGCCTGATGTCGAGCAGTATCAGGCTCAGGTTGGAGTGACGCAATTCGAGCTCGATCTCTTCGGCAGAATGAAGAGCCTCAGCGATGTCGCTTTGCGGAACTACCTCGCTACCGACGAAGCTCGCAAGAGCGTGCAGCTCAGCTTGATCGCGGAAGTTGCCAACGCCTATCTGACCCTTTCGATAGACTCCGAGCTGCTGCGACTGGCTGAGGCCACTTCCGCTAACTATGAGGAAAGCTATCAGATTTTCGAAAAGCGCTTCGAGTTGGGGGCGGTTTCCTCGCTGGAGCTCAGTCAGGCTCGGACCTTGCTCGCAAGCTCGAAGGCCGAGATCGCTACCTATCAAGGTCTCGTGCAGCTCGACAAGACCGCGCTCGCTGTGCTGGTGGGAAATAGGGTGAGCGAAGAGCTGTATCCTGATTACTTAGACTTGGATGTCAGCGGCTTGGCGCGATTGCCAGCTCGGCTTCCGTCGGAGGCGCTGTTGCGTCGCCCTGACATCCAACAATCTGAATACCTCCTGCAGGCCGCCAACGCCAACCTCGGCGCGGCGCGTGCCGCTTTCTTCCCTTCGATCAGTCTGACGGGTACGGTGGGCTCGCTGAGCGGCGACCTGTCCGATCTCTTCAGCGGCGGCACCGGCACCTGGAGCTTCATCCCTCAGGTGACGATGCCCATCTTTCAGGGCGGACGGCTGAAGGCCAATCGCGACGTGGCCGCCGTTGATCGGCAGATCGCTCTCGCCAGATATGAGAAGGCGATCCAGATCGGGTTTAAGGAAGTGGCGGACGCCCTCTACCAGAGTGTGACCTTGGAGGATCGCCGGGAGGCGTTGGAGGCGTTCGCCGAGTCGGCTGCTGAGACGGAGGCGCTTTCGCGCTCGCGATACGAAGCAGGGCAGGACAGTTATCTGAACTTGCTTGATGCCCAACGAACTCTCTATGGTGCCCGCCAAGCTCTGGTACAGGCTCAGCTGCAGGAGCAAGTCAATCGAATCAATCTTTATAAAGTTCTTGGGGGGGGATGGAATGCAGAGTCATGAGCTTGTCCGAAAAGGAGAATCCCCGCTCTCCCGAGCACCTGGAAGCCCAGCGTAACCGAATTTTGGATGCGTCGGAAGAATGCTTTATCAAATACGGCTTCCACGCCGCCAGCATGGCCCGCATCGCGGAGACGGCGGGTATCAGTCAGGGCTTGGCCTACCGCTATTTCAAGAATAAGAGCGCCATCATCCTAGCGATCATCGAGAGGCAGCTGGCGCAGCGAAACCTGCTCTCGGACGGTACCGAGTCGGTGGATGACTTTGCGGATAAAATCGTGGAGCTCGTGCGCGAGTGGTCGGCCCGCGAGGATGGCAAGATCAGCCCGGTGCTCTTTCTGGAGATGTGTTCCGAAGCCAGTCGGGACAAGGAGATCGAGGCGGCATTGGCCAAGGCGGATCAGACTTACAAGGAGGACTTCTCCGCCTGGATCAGAGGACTCGCCGAGCGCGAGGGAAAGGAAATGAGCGACTCGGAGATCGATCGTCGTTTCACCGCCCTGCAAGGGCTGGTGGAGGGCAGCGCCCTGCTCGCCGCGCGGCGCGGAGCTGGCAGGGAGAGCGAGGTCCTGCGCAACGAGATGCTCATCGCCTTCGTGAAGCAAACCTTGTCGGTGGACTGAGGTCGCCGGCGTTTTGGGGCAGATCGTTTGCTCGCGCAAGATCCACCGATTCATCGAGGGTGGTTACGTAAAGGTAATCTGCTTGATATCTATCGGCTATTACGTAGTTCATTCTGTCGATGCTCCCTTGTTTCCGTTCCCTTCCTCCCGTCGCCGTTCTTGGGGCGATCCTTCTTAGTTCAGTGACGTCCGCTGGCGATCTGCGAGTCTCGGGCGATAACTCCTACGGCCAGCTGGGAAATGGAGAGTCCGACTTTTATAACGAGTTCGTAAAGGTAGCCGAGAACGTGGAGAGCGTCTCGGTGGGCGGCGCCTTTGCGCTCTACATGGATAGCGAAGGCAAGCTTTGGCTGCTGGGTTGGAATTCGGTGGGCACGATCGACGATGCGAGCGATCTTGTTTTCGGTGAAACCTATGCCACGCCGACGTTTATCAGCGATAGGGTCACGCGCTTCGAGGCGGGCGATGTTTGGAATTTCTTTCAGTTCGAAAACGATGATCAGCTTTATTCGACCGGCATGTCTACGACGGGGGTGGACGGTTGGGGAATTCCGTTCACCAAGGATACGCCGACGCTTGTCGAGGGGGTGTCTGATATTGAAAAGGCGGTAGCCACCTACTACTCCGCATTGTTTCTCGATGCTGATGGTAGGCTCTATGGCAGGGGAGACTCTTCGCATCTTGGCTTCGACTTTTGGGTTGGCACTGACCTGCCTGTACAGTTTGCCGAAGGGGTGCTCGATATCGGTTTTGCTGGTGTCTTTGCCGCCTACCTCCACAGCAGTGGTGAACTTCGCAAAATGAAGTATTCCGGCGGGTATGAAGTCATCGATACGGGCGTGATCGCATTTTCCGCCAGTTCCGATGGGACTTTCTACTACCTCGATGGCGAGTCGAATCTCTACTCCCGTTCGTCACCTGCGACGGAGAAGACTTTCATCGCCGAGGGTGTGTCTTCGGTGTTGGCGGATGGGGAAGCTGTGTTTTACATTACGAGCGACAACGCTCTCTGGGCTTTGGGAGATAATCGCGCAGGCTTGATGGGAAAAGGCGATTTCGCCTTTGCATCAGAGCCTGTCAAAATCAGAAGCGACGTGAAGAGCATTTCAGCAAACGGCGAGACGCTCTACGTGGTCGAAGCGAACGGTGACTTGTATGCCGCTGGTTCCAACAGCAATTCCAAGATGGGGCTGCAGCTGTCGGCGACACCGCGCGACCCGATCGCCCTGGATGGGTTTTCTGCCAAGCGTGTAGAGGCGGGGTACGACAACCTGTTCTTCATCGATCATTCCGACGATCTGTACGGGCTGGGAAGAAACGATTTTGGCCAATTGGGTCTTGGCGATACCGATCATCGCAAATCCCCTCAACTCATCGCGAGTGGGGTGAAGCAGGTTTCCTTAAACGGCTTCAATACTGCCGGTTCTCATGCCGTGTACACGGATATTTCCGGTGATCTTTGGGGTATGGGTTCAAATAGCTTTTTCCAAATCAGCGATGAGGGCGGCGAATACCATTCCCCTCAGCTGATTGAATCAGAAGTGAGTGCAGCGATCGCCGACACTGACCAAACCGCCTACCTAAAAAAGGACGGTACGCTTTGGCTTCGAGGTGGATACGAAACGGGAGCCCGGAAGATCGCTGAAGGCGTAGCCGATTTCGACGTGGAGGCAGTGTTGTTCTACCTCACCGAGGATGGGGATCTCGTCACTCGAGACGAAGGCTTCATTTCTCGGTACAAGACTGAAAACGGCATCAACAACTGGGAATCGATCGAGAGCCTAGTGATCGACACGGAAGTAAAGAGCCTTGATGCGGAGCGAGCGGTTGTGGCCTACATCAAAGAAGATGCTTCGCTTTGGATCTCGGGAGCGAGAGGGTTTATCGCTGACGGCGACTACGTCGTCGAACCACTGAAGATCGATACTGACGTCGAAAAGGTATCGTTTTCGGGCACTTCCATGCTGTATCAGAAGCTTGATGGAACCATGTGGTTGATCGCGAAGGATATTTCGTATTATCCATCTGAATACGAAAATGTTTCCGATGTCCCTGTTCAGGTGTTTGACGATCTCATTGTAACCGGGTTCTCGGTGGGCGAAACCAATACAGCTATCCTAGTCGATCTGCCTTACCCTCCGGTGATCGAAGAAACGGTTCTGCAAAGCTCGGAGTCCGTGGCGCCTGGCGATGTTGTAACGCTCGAGGTCGATATAACGGGTACGTACTCGGAAATCGATTGGTACGAAGGAGACGTTGGCGACAAGTCGAAGCCGTTGATCGGGAAAAATGGGAGCAGCGCCGTAGTGTATCCACTCCTCTCAACTCGATACTGGGTTGAGGTTTCGAACGCCTATGGTTCGGCCCAGTCCGAAGCATCAGTCGAGGTTGCAGTCGACAATCCCGCGTATGGTACTTGGGCCCAGAGCTTCGGTTTAGAAGGCGCGCACGCCCGCTACGCCGACGACTTTGACCATGATGGAAATCCAAACCTGCTTGAATTCGCCTATGATCTGGATCCCACGAAAGCTGATCCTGTTCCTTGGTCGATCGAGCTAAAGCTCGATGAGAACGCCTGTGTGTTCTCCATCCGAAACATGGAGAAGCAAGGGATTGTCGCTGCCGTTCAGGCACTCGAGGTTGAATCCAAGGATTGGATACTGGTGGGTGAAGCACCTGATCTCGAAGTATTGGAAGGCGACGAAAGTATAGAAGTCGTCGTGCCGCTGGCATCGCTTGCTCAGTTTCTCCTTCGCCTGAAATTGGAACTTGAGTAGAACCACTGAGCCTGATCGCTGACGGTGTCTGGAAAGTAGATAGGGAGCGGCGGCTGGCTATTTGTAGTTGATCCTACGGTACAGGGTTTCGATGCCGCTGTACACCCCGAAAGCGATGAAGCCCATAGCGAGAGCGCCGAGCAGGTAAGGTCCGAAGACTTGCTGGGAGAGGGTGGAAAAGACGTCCTTGAGCCCACCGGCTTTGTCGGGGTCTTGCGAGACGGCGGCGTAGATGAACATGCCTGAGATGACGCTGAAAGCGAATCCTCGGGCGGATAGGCCGAAGCGGCAGATGGGGTTTAGCCGTTTCATGGTCTCGGAATCGACGTCGAAGAAGTCCTTGTAGTTTTCCTGGTAGGCTTTGATCCAGTGGGCGATCCCTACCGCTGCGATAGCTAGACCGAGCGCGACCACCAGCCACGGACCTCCAGGGAGAGCGAGCAGGGAAGCGACTACGCTTTCATTGGATTCGCCGCCGGAACTGGAGCTCAGGTTGAGCGCCATTCTGGCGGTGGTGTAGGCGAGAAAGAGATGCGTCACGGCGCTGATGAAAAGGGCGCCGCGCACCAGCGTACCCATAGCGTCGTGTCCGTGTCCGTCCGCATCGAGAAGCGCTTGGAATAGTCGCCAGACGGCGTAGCCCACCAGAGCCGCTGCCACGGCCCACAGGATCGCCGCTCCCCCGGGGGCTTCGAAGAGTTGCTTGAGGGCGCCTTCGGAATCGGTCTTTTTGCCGCCTTGACCGATGGCCTGAAGAAAGGCCAGTCCGCCGATGATGGCGTAGAGCAGTCCGCGGGCGCCGTAGCCTGATTTGGCGAGCACGACCAGCCAGATCGGGGCACGGCCATTGGTTTCCTGGCTCATGGGTTCGGGGTGTCTTGCGGTTTCGGCACGAGGACCCGCAGCGCTTGGCGTTTGAGATCGAACTGGGCCGGAAGCTTCAGATCCATGAGCTCGCCATCGATCGATACCTTGGTGGACCTTTTTCCCTTAACGGAGATTTCCATCGAGCTGGCGCTTTCCATGAGCATGTCAGGGTCTTGCTTGGTGTGGCCGGTCAAGAAGCGGAAGGCCATCTTGACGTTGGACCAGCGTGACTGATGGTTCGAAATGTAGAGACGGCATTTTCCGGACGAAAGACCTTCGCGGCTTGGAAGGAGGCCAAACTCGTCTTCGTACTCGCCCGGCACGATCAGTAGTAGGCGAGTGGATACGTTTTTCTCGCCGCCCGATTCAGTCTTTATTTTGATGCGGTAGCGTGGCGAGCGGAAATAGGCGGTGGCGAGCTGACCGCTCAGCCTGAAGAATTTCATCCACCACTTGCTGCCGTGAAACTCATCGGCCCGGTTGAGAAGCTCCGGATAGACGCCGATAATCGTCAGGCACAAGCAGGTCCATCCGTTGATCTCCAGCACGTCGATGTCTCTAAACTCCCCGGGATGCAGGGACCTGACTGTTTCGAGGGGATCAAGTGGCGCGCCTAGATCGCGAGCGGCTAGATTGAGTGTGCCGCAGGGAAGGATGCCAAGGGGCGTTTTCGTATTGCGCAACTGGTTGGCGATCGAGGTGGTGGTGCCGTCTCCGCCGCCCGCGATGATGGCGTCGCACTGGCTTTGGATCGCTCGGTCCACGGTGGCTTGAATTTCGTCGCCTTGGACCAGATGAAGCTCGGGCGACCAGCCGTTCGCCTTCAGGGCCTCGAGCAGCTCGGCCTCGAAGCGCTCGGACCAGAGTTCGGAAAGCGTGCCGGACTGCAGGTTGAGGATCACGGCGCAGCGAGCTGGCTTGGTTTCGAGTGATGAGGAGTCGGCGCTCGGCGATGCGTTGGTGGTCGCGTTCATGCAGGTCGGGTGATGGCAGCCTATTGCGTATCTCGCGCCACTCGGTGGCGAAATCAGTTCGGGGGGTGCCGCCAGAGTTTCCTTGGCCGCCTTGCGAGGTCTTGCTCGACGCTTCGATTGCAAACTGCACCGAAATGAAGAGTCGCCCTATGCGTTGCGCGACGTTTGGGCGGGTGAAGGGGGTGCGGGTTGTTCGAGGCCCGAGCTTTCCGTTTCTTGGCGCGGCAGGAAGAGTCGAGCGATGATGACCCAAAGAATCGCCCAGGCGGCGCCAGCGCTCCAGCCGGCGAGGACGTCGGAAGGCCAGTGCACGCCAAGGTACAGCCGCGATAGGCCCACCAGAATGGCCAAGGCGATGGAAGTCCCGATCAGGAAGGATTTGACCAGCAGACGCGGCTGGGAGTTGGCCAGCATCGCCCCAAGGCTGAGGTAGATCACTGCCGAAAGCAGCGAGTGTCCGCTGGGGAAACTGGCGGTCAGCACATGCATCTCGTGTGGGACGAGATCTGGACGAGCTCGATCGTAGAGCCCCTTCAAGCCTTGGCTCAATGCGACGCCTGATAGGGCGCAAAGCAGGAAGAGCAGGCTGGTTCTCCGCTTGCCGATCAGCATGAGGAAAACCAAGGTGCCGACGCTCGCGAGGAGCAGGATGGCGAGGCTGCCCAGGGCGGTGATGTCCCGTGCCGCTTCTTCGAACCAGATCGGACCGATCGGGTCTGAGGTATCGTCGGCCTCCCGCAAGCTGAGCAGGATCGCTTCGTCGAACTGCTTGGTATCGTCCTCAGCCACCTCGTCCGCGACTTCGATGAAACCCCAGGCTCCCATGGCGCAGAGCATGGCGAGCACGAGATTCTTGAAGGGCTTGGGTTGGATGCGTCGCAGGGCGTTTTTCATGGCTTTTCAGGAAACCGTTCACGCAAACCCTGCGCCATAGGTGGATTTTCCGGCGAGGGCGGCCTGCGAGAAAGGCGCGTTTCATGCGTGATCGACTTCCTGTGTACCGACGAGCCGTTTCCCTTTTCCTTTTCGCGATTCAGTCGCTCCTTCCATTGCCTGCCATCGGGCAGGAAACTCCGGCTGTCGCGGAGCGTCCCGACCAGGCGGTGGAGGAGGATCTGAGAGATCGCCTGTCCGAGGTGGAGGGAATGCAAGGCGTGCAAGCCGATTACGAGGGGGGCATCGTGACCTTGTCCGGAAAGGTCGACGACTCGTCGCTGCGCGTCTCCGCGGAGGAAATCGCCCAGGCCCTGCCTTCGGTGGTGGAGGTGAAGAACGAGCTGGTGCTGGGCGGCAAGGTTAGCGATCGGGTGGGCAACGCTCTGGACAGGAGCCTGTTGAAGCTGCAGATGGCGGTAGGATACTTGCCGCTCTTCGTGGTGGCGGTGGTGGTGGTGATCCTGTTCGCTTGGATGGGTGGTATTCTAGCTCGCTCCGGAGTGCCGCGTCGCTTCGTCGGGGGAAATCGCTTCCTGCAGGAGATCGCTTCGCAAGGGCTGAAGGTGGGGGTCTTTCTGATCGGGCTGGTCATCGCTCTGGATCTGCTGGACGCCACGGCGTTGGTAGGAGCGGTGTTCGGGGCCGCGGGCGTGGCGGGCTTGGCCATCGGTTTCGCGTTTCGCGATTTGATCGAGAACTACGTGGCGAGTCTGCTGCTGAGCGTTCGACGACCGTTTAAGCCCAACGATCACGTGGTGATCGACGGACAGGAAGGGCGAGTGATCAGCCTGAGTACGCGGGCGACGATTTTGATGACCCTTGACGGGAATCACCTGAGGCTGCCGAATAGCCTAGTATTCAAAAGTGTGATACTGAACTACACCACCAATGCGGAGCGTCGTTTCGACTTCGTGGTGGGCGTAGGCGTGGAGGAGGACCTGAACGCGGCTCAGGAGCTCGGCGTAGCGACTTTGTCGGATATGGCCGGCGTGATGGAGGATCCACCGCCTTGGGCCATGATCGCGTCGCTGGCTGACTCCAGCGTGAGCATTCAGTTCTTTGGCTGGGTGGATCAGTCAGCATTCAGCTATGCCAAAGTGCGCAGCGAAGCGATCCGATTGGTCAAGAGCCGATTGGAAAGCGCTGGCATGGACCTGCCCGAGCCCATTCATCGCGTGCGGCTGGAAAACTGGAGCCCTGCTCAGACTCCGCCCGCTGCGACGAAGCGGGATTCGAGCTCGAAGCCGGATCCCGACAGGCGATTGCAGCAAGGCGACGTGTCGCGTGACGACGCCATCGAACGACAAGTCAAGGAAGAGGCCAGCAAGGCGGGCAGTCGCAACCTGCTGCTCGACGACGCCCCGCCGGAATAGCCGTCATCGACTTGTAGGGGTGAAGCAACTACGGTCTCCTCGCTTTTCGAGATACGCGCCTGTTGACTCGACGCTCGCTTCATCCGGGTCGCTAGAGCGCTTCGTCGCTCGAGACTTTGAGTCCAAGGAAGCGAGCGCTTGCGGAAGCGGGCATGCTCAGGGTGGCTTCGTGAAGAATGAGCGATTCCGTTTGGCCAAGCGTTCGGGTGTTGATGAGCGAACTGTGCCAGGTGGCGCCATCCTCGGTCCATTCGGGGCCGACCTCGACATTGGCGAGCCCGGAGTAGGTGGCGTAGCGCAGGGTGATCACCTTGTCCTGATAGCTCCAGCCCAGGACGAAGTCCCCCGCTTCCGATCGGTGGTCCAGTCCGAGGGCGAAGTGCTCGAGATTTGAGAATCCATCTCCGTCGGGATCCGCGAGCATGGCGCGGTCCGCTTCGTTTTCAGGGTATTTTTCCTCGGCCCAGGAGGAGAAGGTCCGACCGAAGCGGGCGGTGAGGGCCAAGTCGCGACCGACTGTGGCGGTGAGGGCTTGCGATTTCTCTTTTCCGTAGCCTTCCCAGCCGAGGAATATCCATCCGTCGGCCGGCGCTGCGGTGAGGTTCAGGGTTTGGCCGAAGTCGAAGGTACTGGAATCGGGCAGACCGTCCACTGCTCCTTCGCCCACGATGTTGAGACTGACCTTGTAAACGCGCGGGGTGAATAGCGGGGCAAGGCGAGTGTCTTCATCTAGCGTCAGCAGGTAGAACGCGTCGCCGTAGGGCTTGTCTCCTGCCCAACCGCGGAACTCGTATCCAAAATCCGGTTGCGCCTTGAGACGCAGTTTGTCCTTCCATGCGAACTCCTGCCCGTCTCTCGCTCCGATGACCTGCCCGTTCGGGCTAGGGTCGATGGCAAGATCGCGGCCGGGGACGGTGATCTGCGAAGTCTCCGAAGCGACATAGAAGTCGTTCGACGTGTTGCCATCTTCGGCGACGATGCCATCGGGGAAGCGGGCGCTGAGGTAGTATTGGCTTGGGCTGATGCCTTCAGGAACTGTGGTTTCGATGGTGAAGGCGCGCGCTTCGGACGGGGCGAGCTGGGAGAAGGGGATGGTGGCGCTGCCACCGAAGCCGTCGCTCTCGTTGCGCAAGGTCCAGCTTCCGACGGTCTTGGCGAAGGTGTAGTTGATTTTTGAATCCTTGGCCAGCTGCAGGGTGTCTTGACCGTTGTTCTGAAGGGTTATGCGAAAGCTAATCCGGTCGCCCACGCCGTAGTCGACGTTGGATACGACGAGGTCGCGGATGCTTAGGTCTCGGCTGACTGGTTCGATGAAGGTCAAGTTGTCGGTGTAGAAAACGACGTGATCTTCGAAGGTCGCGACCTTGGCGGGATAGGGGATGATTTGCTCCCACTCAAGTCCGTCGGAGGAGGTCCATACGCTCTCGCCAGCGAGGTAGAACGCGTCGTTGGTAGCCGCTAGGGTGAGGTAGCCGGTGATCGGCAGCGATTGGCTTTGCCAGGATTCGCCGTCGCTGGACAAGCGTATGCTGGAAGTCCCATCGTAGGAGCCGACGAGGGCCCCGAGTCGAGTGTCGGTCGCGGCAAGTTGAACGCTCCCGCTGGCCTGCAACACTTGGGAGGAGCGAGTGAAGTCGTTTGAAAGCCGGATGACGGACTCGCCCCAGTGGGAATAGATGCTCCCCTTGAAGGAAACCGGCTTGTCGAAGAGGCGTTGGTCGTCCTGAGGATCGATGCGTTCCCATTTCAAGCCGTCTTTCGATCGGGCATAGGCGGTATGGTCGACCCGATTGATCTCGTAGTCGATGAGCAGCCAGAAGTAGTCGCCATCGCTATACAGCTCCTCGATGTCGAAGTAGACGTTTGTCAGCCATTCTGGATACGCAACTTTTGTCCAGTTGACTCCATCGACGCTTCGATGCAGACCGAAATGCCAATCGCCGAGGTAGACCCCGCTGGCGAAGACGGTGTTTTCCTCCACACGGGTCTTGGTGCGCTGCCATTGGCCGCCCGAATTCCTAAAGTAGGATTGGTAGTCGGTCACGGCGATCACGGGGTCGATGCCGATGATCGCGATGTTCTCGCGAAACCCGAAGGAGTCGAACGTCTGGCTGTACAGGCTGCCATCGACACCAACAAAGGAATAGGTCGAGCCGTCGTTCGCGGTGAATGCCAAGCCGGAAGGCGAGGCGACGAAGGGACCGATGCGAAACGCGTAGCCCTCGAAGGGAATGGGTTCGCCGAGCTGCTCCCAGTCGATGGCGTCTCGGGAGCGAAGGACGACCATGAACGGGTTGTCTCCTGAACGGGTGGTGAAGGTGTAGTAGTAGCCGTCGGAGTAGCTGATCTGTTGCCCGTAGAAGGAGTCTTCCATAGCGAACCACGTTTCGCCGTCCGCGGTGTAGTGGTAGCCTGATGACGTTTCCAAAAAGAGAAGGTCTCCGACTTTTCGCAGGTCGTAAGCGGATTCCTCTGGAAAGAGCGCGCTCCAGACTTCCAGATTTCGGCTGGTGGAGACCTCGTAGTAGCCCAGGCCGACATAGGTATCGCCGACTTGGTAGACCTTTGAGAAGTTTTCCAGTCGGGTCCAGCTTCGGCCGAGGCCGCCGACGAAGCTTTGATCGAAAGCGTTGAAAACTAGATCTCGTGAATCCGGTTCTACGGAAATGGTTTCTTCACCTGCTGGAAACCAGTTGATGCCGTCGCGTGAGAGCATGGGAGCCCAACTCAGTCCGGCGATGAAGAGACCATTCTCGCACACCACACCGTCCGAATCGAAGTTCCCGGTTTGTATCCAATGTATCCCGTCATGACTAAAGAGAGCTCCTTTTCCCTGGTAGCCAGCTACGAAACCGGACGGATTGGCAGCGATGCTGGTGAGCGGCTCCATGCTGGGAGTCTGCAAGGTTTTCCAGTCGATCCCGTTGGTGGAGAGGTGTACCCGACCGCCGTCGCTCACGCCGTAGTAGGCGCCATGATGGAAGATGAGATCGTTGAGCGAAAACTCGTCGCTGGGCTTTTTCACCGTGAGCAGCGGCGGCACTTCGAGGGCGATGCTGTCGGCGGCTCGGTTGCCATCCTTGGTGTAGGTGACGACCTCGACGAGATACTGTCCAGCGGTCTCTGGAGTGAAGCGGAAAGCGCGACGGTTCGCCGGCAGCGTTTCCCAAAGCTCTCCATTGATGAGCAACTCAGTGCGGTCGATGCTCTCGATCGGCGCGGATGCCAAAAAGCGCAGGTCAAGCGGAGCTCCGAGCTGGCTTCTCATGGTGCTGGGATGGCTGACGAAGCTCGTTTCGCTGAGATTGGAACGGTGATGGCCTAGAATGGCGATGCCGCGTTCGGAACTGGTGACGATGGCCTGCCCCGACTCGGCGGCATTGGAGAGAATCGAGCCGTGATTGTTCACCAAGGTCGGGCTTGCCGCGATCTGCTTCCAGGAGTCGCCATCCGAAGATGTGAAGTAGTAGTCATCCCAATACAGAGCGAGGAACTCGCCATCGATGAAATGGACCTTGTAGACGAAGTCGCTGGAATGGTTGGGCAAGGAGAGGTTGGCCTTGCGTTGCCAGCTTTTCCCGTCGCTCGATGTGTAGCACTTGTTTTGGGCGAAGGCGAGAAAGGTGTCGTTTCCGAAAACCATGGAGGAGAACCGTGCCCCCTCGGGCAGGGATTGCTCGGTCCACTGAATGCCGTCCTCCGAAGTGTAGAGGTCGTCCTCCGAATAGGCGACGAAGACGCCCTTGCCGTAGACGAGGTGGGTCGCGTTGATGCCGGAAACGCTGTTCCATGTCTTTGCGTCGGTGGAGTGCTTGATGCCATCCGGCCAGCTGATGGCGACGAAGCGGTTCTCTTCGAAAACGATGCTCTCGAGATTGACGCTGTGTTTGCTGAGGCTCGATAGGGTGCTTCCGACGTGGTTTTCGCTGAGGTAGACGCCGTTTCCGTAGACGAAGCGCCCGTAGCCATGGTCATAGGTGTTCGACGCTTCTCGAGTCCAATTCGCTCCGTCGCCGGAGCTGTAGAGCCACCGGCCGGAGGAGGCGATGAAGCGGTCGTTGGCGTAGCTGATGGTGGCGTTCGAGTACCAAGACTGGGCTTGGTTGTCAAAGTGCAGCGATGTCAGCTCGTCTAGCGGCGTCACGCCTTTGTTGGTAGAGATGATTCCTTCGCCGTCCTTGAAGGTCAGAGGCGGCGTCCATGGAGATTCTTCGGTGTATAGGAACTTTCGATACTCGTAGCTCTCGCCGTCTACACGGTAAACTTCCAGTCGGTAGCGTGGAGGGTGGAGTCCTTCGTTATCCAGCGTTTCCAGAAGGAGGTAGACTTGATCTTGGTCCTCGTCGATGACCACATCATCGAGCCTGTCCTGGCTGAAGGGAAAGGTGGTCCAGTTTCGGGCGTCTTTCGAGACCCAGAGCGTCTCGACGTCTGCGTATCCATAAAGCCACCACCGTCCGTCGCCGTATTGAGCGATGGTTAGTTGGCCGGTCGGCCCGGAATGCGATGACCACGTGATGCCATCCGGGGAGGAGTAGATGGCGCTGAAGCGAGCGGCGACGAAGAGTCCATTTCCAAAAGCGATGGTCTCTCCCCATTGGCCCGTAAGTTCAAGGGTTTTGGTCCAGGAGGAGGCGTCGGTGGAGTGGTAGATGCCGTCTGCGGCGCGAATCGTGTAGTTGCCGGCACCATACGCGATGGAGTAAAGCGACTTTTCGAACTCCTTTTTCTTCGTCCAGTGGAGCAGGTTGGGAGAGGTGTAAACCGCCTTGTCGGAGATGAGGGTGTAGAAGTCGCCGTTCCAGGTGATGTCCCTGCTCTCAATGTCCACGGTTTGCCAGACGCGTCCATCCAGGGAAAAGGAAAAGGGCCCCGAGCGAGTGGTGACGAAGTAGTTCCCAATCGTTTTCAAACCGTGGGTGGAGACGCTCGAAGACGAAGGCCCCGTCCACGCGTAGGCGTAGAATTCGTCGCGATCCGAGACGACGAGGTAGGCTGGCTCTGAAAGAACGCTGGCGGCCCCTTTGGTCGCTCGTAGTTGGTAGAATCCGCTGTCGGCGGATTTGGCGTTTTGCAGCGATAGGGTCAGATCGTTGGCACCGGGAATCGCTTCTCCATCCTTCAGCCATTGCAGGTCTGGTGTACCGGAGCCCGGATTGAGCAAGGCGGATAGGGTGACGCTCTGTCCTTGTTTTATGGATGCAGGCGCGGGGTTGCGTATGAACTGGAAAGTTCCGGCGAAGAGGCTCAGCACGGCCGAGCGACTGCGCAAGGTCTGGTTAGGAAAGCGGAGCTCCACGGAATAGCTGCCGAGGTCCTCTTTCGTGATCGCTGGGATCTCCACGTTGGCGCGGGTGGCGCCTTGTATCGCTGCGCCGTCCTTGAACCATTGATAGCTTGGCACGCCGTCTCCCACGGCCACTACCGAGAAGGAAGCCCGGTCTCCCAGTTCCACGGACTGATCCTTCGGATGCACCAGGATGCGGGGCGCCCCGATGTAGCTGCCCTCCAAATGGAAATCCGAGCCGAGGGCCGACAGGGAGTCCACGGCGATCGCGTAGGTGACGCCTGCGCTGGCCTGAAACACGAGGTTCGACTGGCTGCCTGACTCGAAAGAGGCCTCGAGCGGGGAAAGGGTCGCTAGCGCCTCTCCGGTGAAAACGCGGGTGAACAGTCGACTCGAGGTTTGGGCGATCTTGAGGTAGACGCTTCCGGACTGGGGAGCTTTCCAGCGGTACCAGACGCTCGCTCCAGTGGCGGACGGGTGTAGAGGCGTTTCGCCTTGTTCGAGACTCGCTGCCGTATTGCGTCCTGATACCGTGAATACGCTTCCTTCGAGAATCGTAGCGTTATCGAAGGCGTCGTTTGGCGGAGCGATCACCAGCTCAAGAGAGAAGGGGCCGAGGCGCTCGTTCACGCTGTCGATTTGTAGGAAGTACGTCTGGTGGGCGAGGATTTCCCAGTTGAGGACAATCGGACCGTTGCTTTCTGTCGATGATGACGTATCCACAAGCTGGATATTTGAAAGGGAACTTCCCTGAAAGATGGAGAGAGCTCCAGCGAAACCGGTTGGGCTCAGCTTGATTTGGGCCACGCCTGACAGGTGGGGCGTCCATATGTACCACACCGTAGCGCCTTGGGCGTTGGGGGCGGGGAGCGGTTCGCCGGATTCCCGAGTTGCTAGGCTCAGGGATCCGCTGCGCCGGCCGCCAAGGCTCGAGAGCTCCTCCGCCTGGGCGAAGGTATCGTTCACAGGCGCGTTGGACGCTCCGGTGACGGCGCGATGCACGTTGAGTCGACCGGAGCTGAGGCAAACGCGCGACAGATCGGTTCGCAGCTCGACCGAGTTGAGCAAGCGGGCCAGGTTTCCCTCGGCAGAGTTTTTCGGGAACTTCGCCTTGATCAGGGCTAGGGAGCCCGCCACCAGAGGGGCGGCCATCGAAGTGCCCTCCAGTTCGGCGTAAGCGTCATCGGCGGTATGGAAGGCGCTGATCGCTCGGGCCGGTGCGGCGATATGGGCGAGGCGGGGACTGTAGTTGGAGTAGAAGGACAAGGTGTCGTAGTTTTCGGTTGCGACGACGGTGACCTGATTCGGGATTTGGTAGGCGGCGGGGTAGGTCGGCGTCTCGTCGAGGTCGAGGGATTCGTTGCCGGCGGCGGAAACGATGAGCGTTCCGGCGTCCGAGGCTCGGGTAAGGGTTTCGTACAAAGCCTCGCTGTTTTCCGATCCTCCCCAGCTGTTGTTTATGATATCGGCGCCATTCGTAATGGCGTAATCGATACATTTTATGGCATCGGAGATCGTGCCGTATCCCGTTTCGTCGAGGAACTTCAGCGGCATCAGCTGGGCGTCCCAGGTGACTCCCGCGATGCCTTTGCTGTTGTTGCCCCGCGCTGCGGCGATGCCGGCGACATGCGTTCCATGGCCGTTGTCGTCGTTCGGATCGCCGTTGTGTTCGATCGCGTTGAAACCGAAGAGGTCGTCGATGATGCCGTTGCCATCGTCGTCGAGCCCGTTGGCCAGTTCGCCCTCGTTTCGCCACAGGTTGTCCTTCAGGTCTTCGTGGGTGGCTCGAATTCCGGTGTCGATGATGGCGATGACCACCTCCGGCGAGGCGTTGATGGTGTCCCACGCTTGCGGGGCGTCGATGTCGCGGTTGGCGCTGCCGGCGCCGAGCGGGTTGGAAAGGTTGTACTGCAGAGGGAAGCGCGGATCGTTCGGCTCGAAGGCCGAGCGTCGGAGGAGCTGATCCGCCTCCACGTAGCGCACGATTTCGGGAAGGGCGCCCAAGCTTGCCATGCGCTGCGGAAGCGCGGCGAGGTTTTCGGTTTCCGGGAAATGAAATCGAAACAGATCGCTATTGCGGGAAAGCGGCTCCGCGGCGGCTCCAAGAGCATCGGCGACTCGCTCGATTTCGGAGAGGCGGCTATTGGCGGTGGCGGCCACGATGAATTCGTTGGCTATGCTCAGGCTTTCTTTGACCAGTTCGCCTTCGTGAATATGCCCTTGGCCGTAGTAGGTTCTATCGAGGCGGAGCAGCGGGCGGTGGAAGCGGGTCCGAGCGATGGTGGTTTCGACGCGGTAGGGTCCGGAGTCGACCGAGCTCTGATGGACGATCTGCTCGGAGATCGATTGGAACCAGGCGAACCGTCTCGCCGGGCTGGCGGAGAGTCCCAGATCGGGAGGGCTCGTTTCGACGGTAGTCGAAGCGTCGCCGGCAATCGGAGCGAGGGCTTTAGTCGGGGAAATGGACTGATCGATCGCTGCCGAGTGGCTTTTTTCGCCAATGTTGAGCAGAGAAAGAACGAGGACAGCAGCGGAAGAGATGGCGAACGCGAGCGCCAGGGCGCGTTTGCTCGAAAAAAGCTTATTCATCAGCAGAGCTTGGTGCTATCACCTAATAGCTAGTTGCGTGCCCCCGTCTAGCTCATTGATGAGTTTACTACGTAAAAAACCGCGGCCCTGAGTGGGACGCGGCTAGAGGTTCTCGAGCGCTAGGCCTCGACGCGATCAAGCAGGCTGCTGGAGCATGGCGGCGATGCGGTTTTCCAGGGCGCGATGGCCAGCCTGGTAGGGCTCGGCGTAATTTTGAGCGAAGGCGTCTGGGAAGATGTCTTCGGTGCCGGCTTCGATGCCGTCGACGATCGCTACGGCGACGTCGGCTGGCGAGGTGGTTGGCAGGGTCATTTCCATGTCCTTGATGATGTCGGTCTCGACGGGGCCCGGATAGATGCCGATGACCTTAGTGCCTTGGGCGGCCAGCAGCAGGCGGCTTCCGCTGATCAGGGAGTGCACGGCGGCCTTGGAGTCGCTGTAGGTCGGGATGGCGGGGAAGTTCGAAAGTCCGGCCACGCTGGAGACGGTGGCGAGCGAGCCGCCTCCGTTGGCCTTCAGAATGGGAGCGAATGCCCGGGTGGTGTACAGCACGCCCCAGTAGTTGACCTCGAATTCATGTCGAGCGGCCGAGAGATCGCCGCCGAACAGGTCGGTGCTTCCGAGCACGCCCGCGTTGTTGATGAAGAGGGTGACGTCTTCGGCTTGGCTGGCCGCCGCCGCGACTTGTTCCGGATCGGTCACGTCGAGCTTCACTGCAACGACGCGATCCGCGTACTGGGAAACGAAGTCAGCTACGCCATCGGTGTTGCGAGCGGCGGCGTAGACCTTTTTCACTCCGCGATTGAGCAGCTCCTGGACGATGGAGCGACCGATCCCACGGTTGCTGCCAGTTACAAATGCGACGGTATTTTCGATAGTCAGGCTCATAATAGTGTTGGTTTTCAGTTGGATAGAAAGATAAATGAACGGTCATACAAAAACCTTTCGCTGATCCGCTTGTCAAATAGTTATTGAACAAAAGTTCAAAAACGATTTCGTAGGTGGAGGTATGGCGCGTCCGGTGAAACATTGTCGCGAGAGCTTGCTTGACCAAGCGACTGACCTCTTCTGGGAGAAGGGCTATCGTGGCGTGTCGATCAAGGACCTGGTCAAGCAGACCGGGGTGCTTGCGGGCAGCATCTACTCCTGTTTTGGAAACAAGGACGGGATCTACACCGAGTGTCTCCACCACTACGCGAGCAAGGTGAGCGTTTTCTACGTGCGCGCTGAGCAGGCGGAGGGACCGCTGCAGCAGATCGAGGCCTTGTTTGAGGAGCTGATCAGAGACGTGATTTCGGATGCTCAGAATCGCGGCTGCTTCGTGGTGAACGGTCTGCTGGAGATCGCCCAGGAGAAGCCGGAGATCCAGAAGGTGCTGCGGGGTTACGTCAGCTGGTCGGAAGGCTGGATCGAATCCCGGCTGCGCCAGGCCCAGGAGCAGGGGCAGATCGAGCCGGACGTCGATGCCGCTGAGTTGGCGAACCTGTTGTTTGGAATCGTCTTCGCGGTGCGGGTGAAGACGCGAGCAGGGGAGAGCGAGGAAAAGATCCGTCGCTACGTCGAGCAGATGGTTTCCGCCCTGCTGGGGCCGGTTCGATGCGATTCGGCGGCCTAGCTGCCGAGGATTGGCGGGTATGGGCTGTCGCGGTCAGACGCGGGTCGACGGCGACGATCAGTATTGGTAGGTCCCGAGTCGAAAGAAGCTTTGTCGAGAGCCAGATTTTTGGGGATCCAGTTCGATGTCTCCATTCCAGTCGGACCAGTTGATCAGGTCGGTGGAGAAAAGGATCGGTAGCGGACCTTCGACCTCGATCGACGGGGTCAGGCGAAGCTTTCCTTGGTGGTGTTCGAGCGAGAGCCATGCTCCGGAGCTGGGGTCCGCGGGATCGGTCCCAAGGTGGTATTCGGTGATGTTGGAAAGGCCGTCCTGGTCGAAGTCGTTGGAAAACGGATCCGTCATTTGCTCGATTTCCGCATTCTCGATGGTCTCGGCCAGCCAGCTCGTGAAGCTATCGTAGGGTTTGATGGTGACCGTCATGGTGTCGGTGGAGCGGTTTCCGAAATGGTCCTCGACGGTCAGCTTCGCGATGTATTCGCCCTCTCGCAGATAGGGAGTGATCTGGGCGCTCTGGTACTGGCGGCCTCTGATTTCCCAGGTCCATTTCTTGATCGCCCAGTCGTCGCTGGAATTCAGACCGTTGAGGAAGGGATATGCCATTGCGTAGCTGTCTCTGAAGAGCACGATATCTTGGCCCGCGTCGGCTATCGGACTTTGGGGGCCGAAGAAGGTCGGATTGGGGGAGAGCGGGTTCCATGCCTCTTGGTAGTGGTAGTAGGGGGTGCCGGTATTCAGCTCCTGTCCGCTCAACAGGAGCTGTCCGTTGTTCAGCAGGACGAGTGTGCGCAGGGGCGTCACGGTGAAGTCTGCGACTTCTCCGCGCAGAAGAGCTTGGGGAGAAGTGAGCTGGGCGTCGGAACCGATTTCGCCCAGGCCGAGGCTGCCGTTGGAGTCCTGTCCGAGCGCCCACAGGCTGCCGTCCTTTTCGAGCCAGAGGGTTTTGCTCGAGGCGACCTTGGCCTGTCGAACCGCTGCGTCCGTGAGACGCACCAGTTGGTCGCTGCGCGCCAGGTCTCGGTGGAGCCCAAGGGCGGCGCCGTGATTGTTTCCCAATCCCCACAATGATCCGTCCAGTTTCGTGATCAGGAGACGTCGGTCGAAGTAGTCGATATCCGCGGCGCCGGAGGAGAGGATGCGAATCGGGGCGTTGGGAGGATTCGCTTGCTCGTCGACATCGCCTTCTTCGCCCGGGCGCAGGTTTGCTCTGCCCCAGGCCCAGACCGATCCGTCCGTTTTCAGAATCACCGTTTCCTGCCAGCTGGCGCGAACCTTGGCCACGCCGGATTCGATGACTTTGGTCCAAGCGACGAGCCTTTCGGCGGACTCGTGGCCCAAGTTCTGATACTGGTTGTCGCCGCAGGCCCAGAGGGAACCGTCTTTTAGAACCGCGAACAAGCAGGCGTCGCCGACGGTGAAATCCACTGCGCCCGACTCGATGACTTTGGTGAACGGGGTGAGCTTGCTGGAGAAACCCGTCCCGAGCTCGCCCTCCTGGTTTGTTCCGGAAACCCAGATCGCTCCAGCGGCGTCGATGGCCATGGTCCGGCCGAACCGTCCCGAGATGCGTTCGATGTCGCTCAGGGGGAGTCGGAGGAAAGTCCTGTCGTTGGCGAGAGTGAATCCAATGTTCGACCGATCGACTCGGCCTCCCGTATAGACGTCGCCGTTTTCCAGCAGAAAGTAGAGGGTTTGGTCGTTTGAATCGAGTGCTCGCAGAGCTGACTTTCGCTGCACGGTGACGCTAGTCTGGCTGGTGTGCGTCAGGCCCTCCGTGTCCTCCACTTCGAGCGTGACCTCGGTTTTGCCCAAGGGGAAGCGAGCGGAAATGACCTTGCCGACCTCGGTCTGGTCGTTCCAGCTCCACCGCCAGGTCTTGATGAACTTGTCGTCGGTGGATTGGCTGCCGTCGAGGATGGCTTCGGCGCCGTCGCGTCCAAGAAAGTCCTCCAGCGTCTGAGGCGGTCCGGCCTGGGCGACGGGAGCCGAGTTCGTCGTGGGGTTGGGAGCCTCCGCCAGGAGTATGGGAATGCCGCTTGGGGCTGCGTCGAACGGGGGATCGCGGTACGGGGAGCTACTCGTCGTCTTAGCCCATACCGAGCCATCCTCCAAAAGGAAGAGCGTGTAGCTGCCGTCTTGACTGACTTTCAGCGCACCCGAAGGAAAGTGGCTGATCGGCGCCAGCACGGGCTGGAGACTTGCGTAGTAGGAATAGTCCGGCGGTTCGTAGGCGTAGCATTTTCCATCTTTGTCTACCATCGCCAGTCGGTTTTCTGAGGCGGAGAGCGAACGGGGTGAGGGGCCGCTGAGCAGGACCCGGTTCCCTCCCGAGCCGAAGATGTAGGAGCCGAATTCGAGCTCCTCCCATCGATTCGCTTTTACCCCGATGCTGCCATCCACCGACTCGTAGAAAAACGAGTTTTGGTCCATGGAAAGCAGCCGTTTGACGAAAGGGCCGTCCCAAGCCGAGAACGTGTATGCGTAGCGCTCGTCGTCGTAGCTTGTTTCCAGCAGTTCGCCCGTTTCTAGCAGGAGGTAAGTCTTGCTATCGGACGTGGCGATATCGGATACCTGCGATGGGTGGATCGGGATCAAACTGCCTTCAGGCAAGTTCGAGGTGGGGCCGAGTTGGCCGCTGCCATTCCTGCCCATGCCGAGCGCTGAGCCATCGTCCATGAGAATCAAGCTGTGGTAGTCTCCGGTGGCGATTTTCTTGGCTCCGGAGGAAACGATTGGGACGAAGCCTTTGCTAAACTGCGCGGCTCCGAGCCCGAGCTGTCCGTAGCCGTTCGATCCCGCGCCCCAGACGGAACCGTCGTCTTTCAGCACCAAGCAATGGCTGACTCCAGCGGAGACTTGAGCGACCCCTTGGTTGAAGAGAGGCAGGAGGACGTCCTCGGTGTCCTGGATGAAACTTCTGCCGAAAAGGCCGTAGGTGTTGTAGCCCTGGGCCCAGAGTGAACCATCCTCCTTGATGACGAACATGCGGCCGTCGAAGGTATAGACATCCACCGCTTTGCTGTGGGGAGCGACCACCACGTCGATGGTTTGCGAATCGCTGCGTCCTTCTCCGTCGGACACGGTCAGAGTGACCGCGTTGGATCCCTGCGGGAGGTCGATCAGTACGCGGGGCTCCTCGCTGGTCCCTCCCTGCCAGCTCCATGCGTAGCTCGTTACTTTCCAGTCGTCCGTGGATCGCAACCCGTGGAGCGTGACCGAAGCGATGCCGTCCCTTCCTCGTGCCACGTTATCCGATTCGTGAACTGCGATCGCGGTGGGGGCGAGATTGGTGAAGGCGTCGTCGCGGGTGCTGGCGGTGATCTGCTCCAAGGGCTGCCTGGTGTGGCTGTTCGAACCGTTTCCGAACTGGCCGTTGCGATTGTCGCCCCCGGCCCAGACCGATCCGTCGACCAGCAGGGCTACGGTGAAATCCCCATCTGAGGTGATACGCTCGACGCGGCCGGGGATGAGGCTGATCAGCTTTCCTTCGGTGGAGATGTTGCCCTTGTAGAGGCTGACGAGATTGGAACCGGTTCCCAGGACCTCGCCCGTCTTCAGCACCACGTAGGTCCCGGAAGACATCGCTTGAACGGAGCGCACGCCGGAGTCGACGATCTTGTGGAGCCCTGGCACGGCGTCGTTTTGTTGCCCCAGTCCGAGCCTGCCCGAGTTGCCGTTGCGCCCGGCTGTCCAAGCGCTTCCGTCCGCCATGGTGAATGCCAGGTGGAAGTAGCTCGCCGAAAGGTCGGTCACGCCAGAGTCCACAACTTTTCGAAAGCGCTGGTGCTCTTCCTCGTCCAGCTCCGGCGAAATGTATTTCGAGAGCTCGCCGCTGATCCAGAGACCGCCGTTCTTGTCCAGAAGAGCGGAGAAGCCGTTCCCGGCCACGGCCTTGACGGCGCCTGCATCGAAAACCACTTGCAGAGAGGCGGGGTCGTCGCTTTTTGCGAAGCCCAGTTGCCCTCTGGAGTTCCCGCCGCAGCCCCAAACCTTGCCGTCTTTGGTGACCAGGAGGATGTGGTTCCAGCTGCTGGCGATGGAAACCGCGTCGGCTGCGAGGATTTTGGTGAAGGTGTCGACCTGGGTCTGGCCTTCGACACCGAGTTGCTGATTTTCATTGCTGCCGATGCCGAACACCGCCCCCTGGGACGTGCGGAAAAGGGTGTGTCCGTAGGCATCGACGATCTCGACCACATCGTCGAGGGCGATCTTCTGGAAGTCGAGCGACGGGTAAGAGGAGGTGGGAAGACCGAACTGCTTGTTCAGGTCGGATCCCGCGGCGAGCACGGTCCCGTTTTCCTTGAGGAGGTAGAGCCGATTGGGGCCGGACACGATGTCGGCGACTTCCGAATAGGCGCTGATGGAAAAGGAAATGGTATCCGTATCCGTCATCCCACTATCGTTGGTGACGGTGAGGGTGACAGTGGTGGCGCCGACGGGCAGCCTCGCCTCCGCCGTCTCGCCGCTCGCCGAACCGCCGTTCCAGCTCCAGCGCCAGGAGCTGGGGCGTAGCCATCCCGAGCTGAGCGAGCCGTCGAGGCTCACCGTATGAAAACCGTCATCGTCGCTGTCCTCGAAATGGGTGCGGGTTTGATTGGTCGCCACGGCGACCGGATGCGTCGGTTTGTAGGAGCGGTAGGCGACGACCTGGCTGGAGATGTTGCGAATGGTGCGGGCGTTGTCGGCATTCACCTTGCCGGTGGCGGCGCCTCTGTACTCCTTGTTTGGATTCGAGAAGACGTTGATTTGGGCTCCCGGGGCGTAGGCCATCACGGTGCGCTTGGTCTGGCCTCTCGCGTCGAAGCGGTAGCCGTAGGAGTAGGGGTAGATGCCCCCCTTTTCCGTATTGTCCGGATCGTGTGCCGCTCCGAGGTTGTGTCCAATCTCATGCTGCAGCACGAGGTCGCTGAGGGCGTATTCGGCGGTGACGATGCCGAAACCCGCGCTTGGGGATCCTGAGGTGTCGTCTAGGATCCAAGCTATGCCGATGGAGTCCACGCCGTAGGTGTCTCCACGAAACAGATACACGAGGTCGGCGCCCGTTTCGTTGCGCCATTCGTGTACCGCGTCCATGACTCCATCGTTCGGCTTGGTCAAGTGCTCGATGTCGACGCCCATGTCCTGCCCATCCTCCCAATAGTCCACCTGCTTGATGCCCACCAGACGGAGCTGGGTGTTGGTATCGCTACCGGCGAAGGCTTCGTTCGAGCTGACGATGCAGGACCGGGCCAGGGCTTCCACGCCGTCGGCCCCTCCGTAGTCGTTGCTGACTCGCTCGGTATAGACGATCAGCACGTCGATGGTGCGGGTGGCCGTGGCCGCAGGCAGGGCGGCCACGCTCCCTGGGATGAGCAGCCAGAGCAGCCAGATTCGGACGACGCTCGCCCAAGTCCGTCCATGTGGGCGTGTTGCGCGGCTGCTAGCGATCATGGGCGCAAGCGGCGCAGGGTTTGAGCTGTTGCAGGTCCACCTTTTCGAACAGCTGTCTGCCGGAGGCATGGTTTCGGATTTCCCACGAGATCCCTTGCTCAGGCAGACGGATAACGCCTGCGACGCTATCGCGAACGTAGCTGAGAATGGCTTGGGATGAATCGCTACCGATAACGGCGCCCGAGAAGGTGCCTTTCTCTGGGCCTGATGATTCGATCAAGCGCAGTCGCAAGGCGTGGCGGGATCCGTCGGGAAGGGTGGTCGAGAGGGTGAAAGAGGTCTGCGCGTCCCATTTCGAGGGGGCGGGATCGATCGAGACCAGCCATTTGCCCAGCTGGTGCGGGTGTCGCGGGTCCACCTCCAAGCGCTCAGGGTCGAGGCTGAGGGCTAGGTCTGTCTCGTAGCTGGTCGAAGGCTCGCTCCGAGCAGCCTCGACAACCGACGGTTGGGGGCGTTCCTGCGTCGCTTCGGCCGGGACCGCTTCCGCCGTTTCCGGAGGACTGGGCGCGGTCATTTCCCTCTGAGCCATGGTCCCGTCCGGCCAATTGGCCAGTACCAAGAGGAGGGCCATCAGAGCCGAAAACAGAGCGAGGTATTTGGTGCGGGGTTTCACGGACAGGTGTTCGGGCTAAGGATAATGGTCGATGTCGCGCGATCAAGCTTTCTTAAGCAATACTACTGAACGTGTCCGAGGAAGCGTCTCGCCTTGATGCCTCGCTTCGGTCTCTCTGAGCTCGGCGGAGCCGAGGGCTTGCCTCGGGATGGCGAGACGGGGGCGAAAATATGCGCTCGGCCGCTCGGGGGGCGAAACGGAATAGCTGCGCCAGGGAGGTCAGTGTATCTAAAGTTAGGATACGATCGACCGCTCGATCGAAAGCGCTTCCGCTGGAAGACGCCAGGGGCGCTGAGGCTGGCCGCTGGGCCGGTGGCCGCTACTTCATCCAGTTCAGCGAAACGCCGCTACCTTTGGCTTTCTTTTTGGGCTTCGGGAGAACGCTTTCGATGTATTGGATCAGCTCGCCGCGTCCGGCCGCGGTTTTCGAGGAGCAGGGCAGCATGGGTGGGATGGGAAACTCCAGGGCTTCCAGCGTTTCCTCGTAGATGGCGAGGTTTCGCTGCCAGGCGTCCTTGGAAAGGGTGTCGGTCTTGGTGAAGACGAGCGAATAAGGCTTTTCGCGTTCGTTGAGCCAGTTGATGAACGCAAGGTCGATCTCGGTGGGCTCGAAGCGCGAGTCGACCAGAGTGAGGATCAGCTTCAGGTTCGGGCGCTCGGTGAGGTAGTCGCCTGCGGCGAGGTTGAAGCTCTGCTCCTCGCCTTTGCCCACTTTGGCGAAACCGTAGCCGGGCAGGTCGACCAGGTTCCAGTTCCCGTTCATGGTGAAGAAGTTGATGAGCTTGGTCTTGCCTGGGACCTTGGAGACTTTCGCCAGATCCTTCTGCTTGGTTAGGGTATTGACCAGAGAGGATTTGCCCACGTTCGAGCGACCGATGAAGGCCACTTCCGGCAGCTTCGAAGGCGGGCAGGAGGCGAGGTCCTTGGCGCTGGTCAGGAAACGGGCGGCGATGGTCTTCATGGAAAAGGAAAAGACATGAGGCGGGAGGAGAGTCAAAGGGAAAGGCGGTTGAGGGATTTCGCTCTTTCCACAGGCTCGAGGATGTCTTTGCCTTGGGAGCTATGTGGAAATTCTGGATCGACACGGGAGGAACCTTCACGGACTGCATCGCCTTGACGCCAGAGGGTGAGCGCCGACGTGCCAAAGTGCTATCGAGCAGCTGCTTGCGAGCGAGTCTCGTATCCAAACTTTCTGACGACGAAGTGGAGGTCGATATCGCCCAGGAACTGCCGGATGACTTTTTTCGTGGATACACGTTTCGCGTTTTGAGTCGGCAGCCGTTTGAAAGCGCGGTAGTGAAATGGGACGCTGACCGTGGCGTCGCCAAGCTGGACCGAGTTCTGCCGGAAGTGCAGAAAGGGCAGTTGTGCGAATTTCAATCCCCCGAGGAGCCGCCCACGCTGGCCGCTCGCTTGATCACCGGGACATCGCTTGATGATGCCCTGCCGCCGCTTGACATGCGTTTGGCGACCACTCGCGGAACCAACGCTCTGCTTGAACGCAAAGGAGCCAAAGTGGGACTGTTCGTGACGCGTGGGTTCCGAGACTTGCTGAAGATCGGCAATCAGCAGCGGCCCGATCTATTCGAGCTCGGTATCCAGAAACCGGATCCGTTGACGGAACGCGTTTACGAAGTCGATGAGCGTCTGGATAGGAATGGCGAAGCGCTGAAACCGTTGGACGAGGTCGCTCTAGCTGAACTGATCGCTGAGGCGAAACGGAACGGCGTTGAGGCCTTTGCGGTGGCGTTGATGCATAGCTACCGAAATGATGTTCACGAAAAGCGTATCCGAGAGATGCTTACAGAAGAAGGATGTCGCTACGTCTCCCTGTCGTCGGAGCTTTCGCCCTATGTGAAGTTGTTGCCGCGGACGGAAACGACGGTCGTGGATACCTATCTCGCTCCTATCATGGAAGCCTACCTCGATGCGGTGGAGGAGGCGATGGAGAGGGGTGAGCGAGCTGGCGAGGAGCGCGAACCCGGAGGTCTGGCGCTGTCTACGCTGCGGGTGATGACGAGCGCGGGCGGGTTGGTAGGTCGGAAGCAGTTTCGCCCCAAGGACAGTTTGCTGAGTGGACCGGCGGGCGGCGTGGTGGGTTCGTCGAGCGTCGGCTTGGCAGCGGGACGCCCGAAGACTATCGCCTTCGATATGGGCGGCACCAGCACCGATGTGTCGCGTTTCGACGGGCAGTTGGACTATCAGTTTGAGCAACGCATCGGGGCGGCTCGCGTCTACGCCCCCAGCTTGCGCATCGAAACCGTGGCGGCGGGCGGCGGCTCGATTTGCTGGTTCGACGGCACGGCGTTGCGTGTAGGGCCGGAGAGCGCCGGGGCCAGTCCGGGTCCCGCTTGCTATGGGGCGGGCGGGCCGCTGGCGGTCACCGATGTGAACCTATTGCTGGGACGTTTGGATGCATCCAGATTTGGAATACCGGTTTTCGAAGAGGCGGCTCGCGAGCGATTGCGCGATCTGCAGGAGCAGATCGAAAAGGCTTTGGGAAAACGCATCGGCGAGGACGAACTGTTGCAGGGATTTCTGGAAATCGCCAACGAGCGCATGGCGGAGGCGATTCGAAAAATATCGGTGGGTGCGGGCTATGATCCGGCGGGCTTCGCTATGGTGGCGTTTGGAGGAGCGGGCGGTTTGCATGCTTGCTCGGTGGCGAATCGTCTCGGCATGGATACGGTTTTGTTCCCCGCGGATGCGGGCTTGCTCAGCGCCTACGGTCTGGAGCGGGCAAAGCTGGAGCAGTTTGCTGGTCGGCAGGTGTTGCGGCCGTTTTCGGAGGTCGTCGATCTCATCGAAAACTGGGTGGCCGATCTGGGAAGCGAAGCCAGCGACAAGCTGCGCCGCGACGGGCTTGCGGAATCCGAGGTGGAGCTGCTGCCGGCGAGGTACGAGCTTCGTTTCGCAGGACAGGAGTCCATCCTCGTCGTGGAGGGTGGACCCGCCGAGAGCATCGCGCAGCGCTTCGAGGCCGCTTACGAGGATCGGTTCGGCTTTCTGCCGACGGGCCTAGCGGTGGAGTTGGTGGCGATTCGCGTGATCGGACGCGGCGGCGCTAGCGACGCAATCGACGAGCGGTTTGAGACGGGTGAAGACGTTTCGCGCGATCGCTCGCGTTTCTTCATTGACCGGGCGGACCTATCTGTAGGCGACCGCCTCGAAGGGCCTTTAGTGATTCAGGATCCCTACAGTACTGTATTTGTGGATACGGGCTGGGTGACGGAAGTTGGGAGCCTAGGAACGCTTCGCCTGCGCAAGGTTTCCGCTGGCGGGGAGACTGGTCGTCAGCTTGATGAGGTCGTAGACCTGGAGCTTTTCACGAACCGCTTTTTGGCTCTCGTCGACGAGATGGGCGCCTTGCTCGAGCGGGTGGCGTTTTCCACCAATGTGAAGGATCGAAAGGATTTCTCCTGCGCCCTTTTGGATGCCGAGGGCTACCTCGTGGCGAACGCTCCCCATATACCGGTGCACCTCGGCGCTCTGGGCGTTTGCGTGCGGACCGTCGTCGAGACCATGGACCTCGGTCCCGAAGACGTGGTGGTGACGAATCATCCCGCTTTCGGAGGAGCCCATTTGCCGGATGTCACCCTGATCGCTCCGGTGTATTCAAAGCATGGATCGCGACGGATTGGATATGTGGCCAATCGCGCCCACCATGCGGAGATCGGTGGAATCAGCCCGGGCTCCATGCCTCCGAACGCGGAAAATCTGGCCCAAGAGGGCGTGGTTATTTCTCCGTTCAAGCTCATCGATGGAGGGCGGGCGAATTGGGACGATCTGAAGCGGCTTCTCAGCGAGGGGGATTATCCGAGCCGATCGCTGGATGAGAACGTGGCGGATCTCTCCGCTCAGCTGGCTTCGATTCGCCGTGGGCAGGCCGCCCTGCGAGAGCTCGCTCGTTCGGAGGGAGAGGAACGCGTGGACCGTTTCATGGGGTTGCTCAAGAAGCGAGCGGCGACAGCCCTGCGAAGAGCGATGGAGCAGAGCGGAGAATTTGGGAAAAACAAGGGAGAGGAAAACGCGCCGTGGACGTCGCGTTCCACCCGGGAGCGCCTGGACAATGGAGCCGAAGTCTGCGTGACGGTTTCTCGTCAGGCGAGCGGCAAGTGGATGATCGATTTCGAGGGATCCGCCGGGGTGCAAGCGAGCAATTACAACGCGACGCCTGCCATCGTGACCAGCGCGGTGATCTATACGCTACGCCTTTTGGCTGCTGAGGATATTCCTTTGAACGAAGGATTTCTTGATGTGGTTGATATTCGGATACCAGAGGGAATGCTGAATCCGACTTTTCATCAGGATGCCAATCGTTGCCCTGCGGTGGTAGCGGGCAACGTGGAAGTTAGCCAGCTTGTGGTGTCGACCTTGATCAAGGCTTTCGGGTTGGCTGCGTGCAGCCAGTCGACGATGAACAATCTGATCTTCGGAACGAGCCGTTTTGGCTACTATGAAACCATCGCGGGCGGCGAGGGGGGCACGCCTCAAAGGGACGGAGCCAGTGGCGTGCATACCCACATGACGAATACAGCGATGACGGATCCTGAGCTGATGGAGCTGCGCTATCCCGTCCGCCTGGAAGCCTTTCACCTGCGAGATGGATCGGGAGGAATAGGGGCCCGTCGTGGCGGGGATGGTGTGGTGAAATGTATCCGTTTTCTGGAGCCGGTCACGTTGTCATTGCTGACGCAGCGGCGTGAGCGGCCACCGTTTGGCATGGCGGGCGGAGAGCCTGGGAGTTGCGGGCGGCAGGCGCTGCTCAAGCCGGATGGCAGCGAGGAGCGTTTGCCAGGGAATGGATCTTTCGAATTGGCAGCCGATAGCGTGTTGCTCGTGGAGACGCCTGGCGGCGGCGCTTGGGGAGAGGGTAATGATGAATAGCGAATGGTGAAGAGGAGTCGAGGGCGATGGTGACAAAAAAAGCGATCCTCTAGTCGTGAGGATCGCTGGGTGGTGGAATCTCTGATTCTTCTTATTTGAGCTTGTTCGCGATGACGCGGTCGGCGGAGAGCTTGCCGCCGCCGGAGATGACGCCGATCAAAGCCAGGCCGATGACCAGAAGATGATACTCGATGCCTTCGCCGGCCTGGTTGCCGTACCAATTCATGAAGAAGCCGTTCGCGGTATGCCCGAAGAACATCGCCACCGCGATGGTGGTTCCCACCCCGAAAGCGGCCACACGGCTTAGCGCTCCGAAGAGAAGGGCGATGGGCCCTAGGAACTCGGCTACGATGGCGAGAAAGGCGAAGAGGGCAGGAATGCCCATGTTTTCGGTGAAGAAGCCCATGGTGCCGCTGAAGCCGTAGCCCCCAAACCATCCGAGCGCCTTTTGGGCCCCGTGAGGGAAGATCACGATGGCCAGCGTGAGGCGAGCGATGAGCGGAGCGTAGGAATCGGTCGTCGCGAAGAGGCGGGCGAGAGGGGAAATCCCAGACGCTGACTCGGAGAGCGAGGAGGATTGAGAGGATGATGGTGTTGTGGTTGCTGTATTCATTTTTTGTATATGGTTGGTTTCTTAGATTACGTTTTTGAAAGCGAGTGGGTTTGGAGAGACCGTGCCCGTTGTTTGTACGGTTTTTTAGTTTGGCGCCGCTGCCCTCCTCGTTGGCGGGCAGGGGCATCCCGGGGACGTGCCGCCCCGCCGGGGACCTAGCTAAGGTCGAAGAGCAGGACTTGGCTGTCGCTAGTCGCTTCGAGCTCGAGGGTTGTGGCTTCGGAGACGTAGGCGGCGTCGCCGGACTCGAGTCGTTGGCCGTTGAGGGTGAGCGAGCCCTCTGCGAGGTGCAGCCAGACATGTCGCTCTGGTTTGACGTCAAAGGCCAGCTGGTCCGTGGCTCCGAGGCGGGCCAGCCAGAGATCGGCGTCCTGATGGATGGCGATGGATCCGTCGCGTCCTTGTTTGCTGGTGACGAGGTTCCACTGCCCGTTCGGGGCGTCGGCGTAGCTCTTTTCCGCGTAGCGGGGCGTCACGTTCCGCTCGTCAGGCTGTATCCAGATTTGCAGGAGGTGCGCCGCTTCGTCGTCGGATGGATTGAACTCGCTGTGGAAGACGCCAGTGCCCGCAGCCATGTACTGGACCTCGCCGGTCTTGATGATGTGTCCGTTGCCCATGGAATCCTTGTGCTCGAGCTGGCCGCTGAGGATATAGGTGACGATTTCCATGTTGTCGTGCGGGTGGCGGCCGAAACCTTGGCCTGGCATGACGATGTCGTCGTTGATGACGCGCAGGCTGCGGAAGCCCATCCATTTCGGATCGTGGTAGTGGGCGAAGCTGAAGCTGTGGTAGGTTTCCAGCCAGCCGTGGTTGGCGTGACCGCGCTCGTTGGCTCGGCGGATTCTGATGTTAGCGTTGGTTGTCGTGTTCATGGGACGAAGTATGCCACAAGGCTTGCGGTTTTGGGAAAGACTATGATTTTTGGCTGAGCATGCCTTTTAGTTATGGTCACGGGGCGAGGATGGTGTTCTATTCCTGCCTGCAGATCGCTCAGATGGGCTCGGAGAGTGTGGGATGATCTGGTTGGGACTGTTGCTAATGGAGCTGAGACATTTGAGATACTTTATCGAGGTGGCGCTGGAGGAAAACGTGACGCGGGCGGCGGAGAAGCTGCATGTGTCGCAGCCGGCGCTGAGTCGTCAGGTCAGGGATCTGGAGGATGAGCTAGGGTTTCCTTTGTTTCGACGCAGCGCCAAGTCGGTGGCGTTGACGGAGGCAGGTCGCGTTTTTCTGGAAGAGGCCAGCGAGGTGCTGGCTCGATTGGATCAGGGGGTGCTGCGGGCGAAAGAGGCGGCGAGCGGGGAGTCTGGGGACTTGCACGTGGGCTACGCGCCATCCTTGACGGTGAAGATTCTGCCGCCCACCATTCGGGCTTTTCAGGAACGCTTTCCTAAAGTGAAGGTGAAGCTGCACGATTTGTCGTCCGAGGAGATGCTGCAGGGCTTGCGCAAGGGGACCTTGGACCTCGCATGCCTGCCGGAAAACAGGAGCGTGAGGGCTAGCGGCTTTCGGTTCGAGGTATTGCGCATGGAGCCCATGGCCTTGGCGGTCGGGGCGTCGCATCGACTCGCCAAGAGGAAGCGGGCGAAGCTCGAGGAGGTGTCCGGAGATTCGCTTCTCGGGTACGACCAAAGCGAGTATCCGGAGTACGGAAGCATGGTGAGAGAGATCTTTGCCTCCGCGGGCATTGATCGTTCGATCGAAGGCGAGCACGAGAGCGTGACCAGTCTCGTGACCAGCGTCGAGGCCGGTATGGGGGTGGCGATCGTGACGGAGTCGATTTCATGCGTAGCGGGGGGACGGATACGACTGCTTGAAATCAGTCCGGCTCCCAATCCGCTCGTGGTGGGGATCGCTTGGAGGGAGCAGAGCTTGTCGCCGCGCTCGCTGGCGTTTTTGGAATGCGCCCGCCGAGCCAGCGCGGACGGAAACGCGAGATAGGAAACGCGCTTGCGCTCGCCCGGAGCGCGGCGCGTGGCGCGAGGTTTCTTCTCAAATCGTGTAACGCGTTTCGGCGAGTGCGGTATTGTGAGTTAGTTTATGCTAACCGATATTCGCATCACCTTTCGTCAACTTAGGAAATCCCGAGCCTTTGCCCTGGTCGCGATGCTTACGCTAGCCATCGGCATCGGCGCGGTGACCACCATCTTCGGCGTATTGCGCTCGCTGGTCCTGGAGCCCGTCGATCTGCCTGAATCCGAGCAGCTGGCTCAAGTCTGGTCCGGCGACCGTTGGCCGCTTTCTCCTGCCGACTTCCTTGACCTGCATGAGCAGATGGAATCGTTCGAGCATTTCGGGGTGTATCATCCACAATCCTACAATATCGGGACGGAGAAGGCACGGGCGATTCTCGGCGCTCCCTGTACATCCGGGGTGCTGAAGGCGTTCGGGGTGCCTCCTCTGAAAGGACGCTGGCTGAACGAAGAGGACAATCTGCCCGGCGCGGAGCCGGTTGCGGTTGTAAGCTATGCCCTATGGGTGGGATACTTCGGAGGGAGCGAGGATTTGCTTGGGTCGAGCGTGCGTCTCGATGGCAGCGACGTGCGGGTGGTAGGCATCATGCCGAAGAACTTCGAGTTCACCGGACCTTGGATTCGCGCGTCGAACTGCGATATCTGGACGCCCATGCCGATCGACGCCGAAAACGCGCCGAGGGACAGCCATTGGCTCTGCGGCATCGGACGCTTGAAGCAAGGGGTCACCGTGGAGATGGCCGACGCGGAGGCGAAAGGGATCGGCCAACGCTTGAGTGAACTGTATCCAAATAGTAACTTCAGCAAGAAATTCCTGGTGCGTTCCCTGCACTTCGAGGTCACGCGCGAATTGAAGGATCAGAGCTGGCTGCTATTCGCGGCGGTGAGCTTGGTCCTGATCGTGGCTTGCTCCAATGTAGCCAGCATGTTGCTCTCGCGCGGGGCCCAGCGTCAAAGCGAGTTCGGCGTGCGCATGGCATTGGGCGCGAGCAAACGTCGACTGTTTCGTCTGGCCCTGGCGGAGAGCGTGGCTCTGGCCATTGGCGGTGGCGTACTGGGCATCGTATTCGCTTATGGCGGGATCGAGGCCATGAAAGGCGTGGTGAGAATGAGCGACGCACGCAAAGAGGCTCTCGGCATCGACGGGATGTTGCTCGGTTTCGCCTTTCTTTCCACGGTCATATCGGTGGCCCTTGCCGGACTTCCTCCTGTGTTTGCGGCTCTCAAGACATCGCTAGCGGCCATCATCCGCAACGATTCGCGTGGCTCGGTCGGGTCGCGCTCCCGCAACCTAATGCTGCGACTCATCGTGATCGGTCAGGTCGCCTTGGCGTTCGTGCTCGTCAACGGGGCAGCTCTATTTTCGTCAGGCTACGTTAAGCTCCTCGAAGAGAACGACCAGCTGACCACGGATCGCGTGCTTACGGCTAAGGTTTCGCTCAACGGCGAATTGTATAAAGAAAATGAGGACAGGGTGAGGATGTGGGATCGGATGGTAGAGCGACTCAAGGCGATCCCGGGAGTCAGTTTCGCGGGCATCACTTCCAAACTGCCGCTCGAGGGTGGAAGCAATACCAACGGTTTGGTCAACGACGAGGTCTATGACCCGAGCCAGCAGCGCCTGCTCATCGAACGCTCGTCGGTTTCCTTGGACTATTTCGACGCCATGGGACTCACGTTGCTGCAAGGGCGCAAGCTGTCGCCGCAGGACGAGATGGCAGAAGACGGCAGTCTCGGGGTGGTGGTCAACCGAGCGTTTGTGGAGAAGGCTTGGCCGGACAAGAACCCGCTGGGAGAACTGATTCGGGCGAACCAGGAAGGGGACCCGTGGTACCGCGCGACGGTAGTCGGGGTGGTCGAGGACGTGCGACAGTGGAGCGCCTCGGAGGAGGTCCAGCCTGAGATGTACACTACGCCGAAAGGGCACTGGGGGCGGCGCATCTATTTGGTGGTACGTTCCAGCAAGGAGGCAGGTGCTTTGGCAGGGCAGGTGAGGGAAGCGATCGCGGAGCTGGATTCGGAACTGGCCTTGGAGGACGTTCGCACCATGGAGCAAGTGGTTTTGGATCGGACCGCTGGCGAGCGGGTGATGGCGGAAATGATTGGGGTGTTCATGGGAATCGCTCTTGGCTTGGCGGCAGTGGGCTTGTACGGGACGCTGTCCTACCACATCTTGTTGCGGACGCGTGAAATCGGGGTGCGGCGGGCTTTGGGAGCGTTGGAGGCTGACATCTCGCGACTCGTCTTTCGTCAAGGCGCGGTCTGGGTCGGCATCGGTCTGGTCATCGGATTGGGAGCCATCTACGCTTTGATGAGGGTGTTGGAGTCTCTCGTTTACGGGATGGATGGCTTGTCGATCGCCACGCTCTCAGGCTCGGCCGGCGTGATCGCCGTGGCGGCCCTGGTGGCTTGCTGGATGCCCTCGAGAAAGGCGACCCGTCTGGATCCATTGCACGCCCTTCGAAGCTAGAGGGTCTTCGGAAATCTTTTTTCATGGAATTGCGTAACGCTCCGTAGCGCTGTCAGTATCCTTAAGCTGAACCGAGAGAAAAAGGGCGTGACGAGCGATGACGACAACGAGCTGATGGGAAGGGCCCGAAAGGGGGATCTGGATGGGATCGGAATCCTTTTCGAGCGCTATCACGGATCGCTGGTGGGCTTTTTTCGACGAGTCGATGGGCGGGGGAAAATCGGGGAGGATCTGGCCCAGGAAACCTTTTGGCGGATCGTGCGTTATCGCAAATCGTTTGATGGTCGCCGCCCCTTTCGGGCTTGGATGTTTCAGATCGCGAGGAATGTGATGAACGACCATTTGAGAAAGAGCATGCGGGCGGGCAAGGTGATGGATCCGCGGGTCGAGCTGAACGAAGAGCTAGCGGCTCAGCCTGATAGCGATGTGAGCGCCGAAGTGGAACGCGGCGAGCGGAAGGAGCTTTTGCGCGAAGCGCTTTCGCGACTGCCGTTGGAGAAGCGGGAGCTGATCGTGCTCTGTCGTTTCGAGGAGCTGCCCTATGCGGAGATCGCTCCGATGTTCGGTTGTTCGGTGGGGGCTTTGAAGGTTCGCCTGTTTCGGGCCCTGAAGGAGCTGAAGGAGGTTTTCATACAACTGGGAGGAGAAAAGACAGCATGAAGAAGAGAGATATCGAGTCGTTTATGGATCGCCTCAAGGAGGGCGAACCTGCGCCCGACCATGCGGCTGACTGGTCTGAGACAGAGCGCGAGATCGCGCAGGTCTGGAACGACCTGGGAGAGCTCGAAGCGTCCGAGGTCGAGGACAGGCGAGCCGTATCCGAATTTCAACACAGTCTGAACGCTTACCGGCAGGGCTTCGCGGAAGCGTCGAAGCGAAAGGAAGGCGAGCCTGGCGCGCCGCAAGCGAAGAGGGAGAGTGGCAGCCCATTGCTGGCTGTCTTTCGCTACGGGCTGGTGGCGGGTGTCGCGGCGGTTCTGACCTTGAGCCTTTTCATGGCCTACACCATGAGCGAGCGAAACGAGGAGCTGGAGGAGCGACTCGCCTCGACGCAGGAGACGCTGGCTATGGCCTTGCTCGAGCAACCGTCAGCTCCCAAGCGCCTAGCGGGATTGGAAACCGCATCCAAGGTTTCGCATCCAAGCTCTCGCCTGCGCGATATGGTGGTCCGTACCTTCGACGCGGATACGAACCTGAACGTGAGACTCGCTGCGGTTTCCGCCTTGAAGGCGCTTCCGCGCGACGAAGCCCTATCCATCCTGCTCGAACGCATGGAGCATGAAGCCTCCCCGCTGGTGCAAATGGAGATCCTGCGACAGGTGCTGGAGCTGGTCGACGAACATGCGGAATCGGCGCTCGTGGAACGTATCAACGAAATGCCCTTGGAGCCGCGCGTGCGATCAGCTCTGAGCAAGGGCGACGACCGAATCTAAGGGAGGACGAGGCATGAAGAATTCGGCACGGATATGGCTAGCGCTTCTGGCGATCGGAATTGTCACAAAAAGTGGATACGCGCAGCAGCTCGAGATACCGATCGAGTCCAGAGAGACGGAGGTGGAGGTCACCCAAGGCGTCGAGCTACTGGTCGCGGTTTATTCCATCGACATTGACGTGGAGGTCTTTGGAGAAAGCAGAAGCTCGGTCAGGCTGGAGTTCGATGGATTTGAGCAAGACGAAACGGGTTTTCTGGGGCCTCGCGTCTACTTGCACGAGGAATCGGGAAACATGTCGATCAAGCTCGGCCCGATGGTCGAGGGGAAACGGATCCGAGTGACGATGCCGTTTGGGATGTCGACCCGAGTGAACGGGCAGGACAGCAGCGTGCGCATCGAGTCCGTTCAAGGCGAGATCGACGTTTCCACTGTGGACGGTGACATTGACTTGCTCGATGTTTCAGGGGGTATCGTAGCCCACACGGTAGATGGCGAGATACGTATCGAGTTGAATGATACGGAACTCAAGAGTCCGGTTTCGCTCGCGACGGTGGATGGCGACATCGAGGTACTTGCCCGCGAGGGCCTATCGGCCAACGTGAACGTCTCCACCATAGATGGAACGTTCAGGACAGAGATACCGATAACCTCGCGTCAGCGAGGCGAGCGATTCGTCTGGGGAGGCGTGAACCTGAAGGGGACCTATGGAGCGGGCGGAGCGGAGCTTTTTCTCAAGACGATCGACGGGGATATCGAAGTGAAGCTTCGAAAGTAGGGATGTCAGAGTCAGTGTGGCCGTGGAGCTGCGAAACGCGTTGCATGCCGGCGTCTGACGAAACGAATGCGGCCTCTAGAAACTCATCAGCTCCTTGAAGCGGCTTGCTTGGCGACGGGAGACTTCGATTTCCTCCCCGGCGCTCAGGGTGATCTTGAGGCCCCCGGAAAACCAGGGTTCGACCGACTTGATCGCCTTCAGGTTGATGATCTGCTGGCGGTTCGCTCTGAAGAAGCTGCTCGGGTCGAGACGGGATTCCAGGTAGTTGAGCGTTTTGGGGATCATGGGGCTGCGCGAGTCGAAATGGATTTTCGAATAGCTGCCTTCGACTTCCATTAGCCGAATATCCGCCAGCCGAACGAACCAGCAGTTGTCGCCGTCCTTCACGAACACTTGGGCGTTCAGGTCCATGCGATTTTTGGGAACCGTTTCCGAGCTGCCGTCGGGGCGGCTCGAAAGCGTGTCGGATCCTTTGCGCTTGCGCAGCGAGGTGGAAGCCTTCTCGATCGCGGCGCCCAGGCGGTCGATCTGGATCGGCTTTTGCAGGTAGTCCAGAGCGTTGTAGTCGAAGGCCTTGAGGGCGTACTGGTCGTAGGCGGTGGTGAAGATGACCTCCGGCGTCTGGTCGAGTTGCTCGAGCAGCTCGAATCCATCCTTGCCAGGCATCTGGATATCGAGAAAGAGCAGATCCGGTTCGCTGCTTTCGATCAGAGCCAGCGCCTCGTCCGCGTCGGCGGCTTCGCCGATCAGCTCGATTTCGGGAAAGCCTTTGAGCAAGTGCTTGAGTTCTTGGCGGGCGAGGCGGGAGTCTTCGACGATAAGGGAGCGCATGGAGAACTAAGGGGGCTGCAGGGTGAGGTATGGAGGATGGAAGCAGGATGATCGGAGCTAGGGAGCGAGCGACTCTATCGGCGGGGAGACGCTATCCTTTTGGAAGAGGTTTCTGTAGTGAAATACTGGCGACGACCTCTTGGGTGTTGGCGTTTTCCAGCGTGAAGCGAACGCTCGAACCGAAGATCAAGCAGAGTCGATCCCTGAGGTTCTTTACTCCGATCCCGGAGTTCGGTCCTGTGGGAGCGGCGAGCTGCCCGGAGTTTCGAACTTCGATTTCGATGCTCGAGCCCTGGGCGCGTACCCCGATATCGAGTCGGCCGCCGTGGGGACGTTTCGACAAGCTGTGTTTGATGGCGTTTTCCGCGAGCAGCTGGATGCTCATTGGCGGCAGGGAAACCGCATCGGCATCGGTTTCGCAGGTAATGGAATACTGGAGACGGTCTTCCATATGGATCGATTCCAGAGCGAGGTAGTCTTTCACGACCGACAGCTCGGTGGAGAGCGGGACCGTTTCCTGTTGGTTGTTTTGCAGCGAGCAGCGAAGCAGGTCCGAAAGTCGAGTGATGGCGTCGCGAGCCTTGTCGGCATCCTCCAGGACGAGCGCTCGGATGTTGTTCAGGCAATTGAAGATGAAGTGCGGATTGATCTGGGCTTTCAGAGCGATCAGCTCCGCGTCCTTGGCCGAGGCTTGCAGCTGCCATTTTTCGATTTCCTCTCTCTTGTAGTCGCGGAAGAAGTGGATGCAGACGTAGATCAGGGTCCAGATGACCAGCCAGATCTCGATTTGGAAGATGTTGATCCCAAGGTAGAATAAGCTGTAGTCCTCCAGCGCGAATAGGCGTAGTCCCCACATGACCACGGCGGACATGGTGAGCTGACTGAAGGTGGCGAGGGCGAGAGTGGAGCCAAACAGGAGCAAGGCCAGCTTCGGGTAGCTCAGGCGTATCCAGTTTTTCCTTTTGATAAGAGCGCGCAGGAAATGGGTGAGAACGAGCATCTGGGCTGTGGCGATGACCGAGACCGCGACCAGTTTCCACAGGCTTGCCCGAGTGTCGTTGAAACTGGCGATGCTCGCGAAGTTCACCAGTCCGAAAAGCGTCCAGCCCGAGATCTGCAGGATCCAGTAGGCGCGGTCGTTGGCTTTGGGAGCGTCGGGCATGGGAAGGGCGGGCGTCGTTGGGCTAGAGGCAATTGCTGGAGCTTCTAGAATTGCGAAAGCTGCCGATGGCAAGCAAGAGCCAAACGATGAGCGGCGGAACGAAGCCCTCCAGCGACTTTCCCAGCAAGGATGCGACGGGCATGAGGATCGCGAGGGTAGCGAGGGAGGCGACGAGCGTTCGGATGTTTTTCATATGATGCGATAGGGTCTGCAGGGAGACGAGCCGCCTCTCTTGGAAACGCGGCTCGTCGGAAAGGTATCGGAACGACCAGCTGTCTTCAGAGCGCTCTATTGCTGCAGCAGGGCGTCCAGTTGCGCGTAGAAAAGCTCGGGGTCGTCCCACATGAGGAAATGCTTTCCCGTTTCGCTCATGTGCAGTTCGTAGTTTTCCAGGTCCTCGTATTGATTGTCGAAGATGGCGGCGGTGGATTCCTTGGTGGAGCCGAATTGCTGGTAGGCGAACCAGGCTCCGAGCACCACCGTGCGCGCGGAAATCTTGGATACGTCGGGCCGCAAGTCGGTGGTGTTCATCTCATACATCGCTTGAGCGACTATCGAGGGATCGCTCGCTAGGCTGATGTCGAGGGCGCGTTCTATATTGCTAGGATCGGTGATCATCGCGCGCAGCATTTGGCGGGCGCTCTCGCGGTTCTGGCCCTGTTGGGAAACCTGTTCTCGAGTCGCTTGGGCCGCCTGCTTGACGGTTTCCACGGTAGCGGCCGGATTCATTGCGGCGGGCAAGAAGGGAAGGCTGTCGACGATAAGCAAGCGGGAAACCGTATCCGGATAGTGGATAGCGTGGTTGAGCGCGATGAAACCGCCCAGGCTATGGCCTACGATCACGGGATCGTGCAGCTGGTTCTCCTGGATGTAGGCGTGCAGCTCGTGAGTGACCGTATCGATCAAACGCTCGTGCCTTTCGGTGGACGCTCGTTTTCCGAAGCCCTTGATGCTAAGGGCGTGGATTTGGTTTTTTGATTTGTAGCGGTCGACGGTTTCTTGCCAGACGGACTGGTCGCAGGACAGGCCGGGGATGAGGATGATGGGAGCTCCTTCGCCGTAAGCCTCAGCGTGAAAGCTTTCGGCGGCTTGGGCGGATGCGAAAAGGAGCGTGGAGAGGGCGACTAGGGATTTCAGTTTCATTGGTGCTTTTTCGGTTGTGGATTTCTTGTTTTGGGTTTCGGGCAGCACTTTGGAAGGCGTCGGAGGGCGAGGCAGGGGCATTTGTGGGAGCGGTCGAAGCGGTGGGCTGAGCGGTCGCGTAGCCGTTTCGGCGATTTTCTGCTGGTGAATTGGCGACGGTGCGGTCCTTTTTACCGGAGATGTTCGATCTCTCTCAACTAGGCGCATTCGTACTGGCAACGCTGGCCTTGATCGCGATTCCCGGACCGGCGGTGATGTTTCTGGTGACTCGAAGCATCGCGCAGGGGAAATGGATAGGGCTGAAAAGCGCGGCCGGAGTGGCCTGCGGAAACTACGGACATGCGTTGCTGGCGGCGTTTGGAGCGTCCGCCTTGTTCGTTTCCTCGCCCGTCGCTTTTTCGATCCTGAAATACCTTGGTGGAGCTTATCTGGTGTATCTGGGAGTGAGGACCTGGCTGGAAAGCGGGAAGGTGAGAGGCGAGGCCGATGGCATCGACGAGCGCAGGCTTCGGCGTGAGGGGCTTCGCTCCAGTTTCGCTCAAGGCGCCCTGGTCGGGATACTGAACCCGAAGGTCGCGGTTTTTCTGCTCGCGTTTCTGCCGCAGTTCGCGGATCCGGACAGAGGGAGGCTATGGCTCCAGCTATGGGCGCTTGGCAGTCTCTTCACCCTGATCGGCTGGTTGGGAGATAGCTGCTGGGCCTTGCTTGGCGGTGTGATTGGCGAACGTATTCAAAGCAAGGGTACGGGAAGGCGGTTCGCTCAGGTAGCCGCGGTGGTCTACGTGGTGATCGGCGTGCTCGTGGTTCTGTAGCTGCAAGGCGAGCGCTGGCGCCCGCGTTTTCCCGTTTGCTAGAAATCGGCCCAATCGAGTTCGGACGTACTGCTCGTGACGCGATTTGCCGTGGCCCGGGAGGGCTTCGGGGAGGAGCGGTGGGCCGGGCTGGGCTTTCTCGCGGCGCGGGCGCCAGCGTTCGCCTTCACGCCGATCAATCCGCTGAGGTTTGCTATGACCGTCTGCATCTGAGCGGTTTGGGCGTCAAGCTCGTGGTTCGCCGAGGCGACTTCTTCCGCGTTTGAGGCGGTGAGCTTTACCACTTGGTCGATTTGCTGGGCGTTGGAATTGAGGTTCTCGATGAGCGCGGATTGCTCAGTGCTGACCCGAGCGATGGCGGAGATGAGCTCGACGCAGCGCTGGATCTCCTGGGAAACCTTTTCGAATTGTAGTTTGCTTGCGGATACGAGATTTCCGCCGTTCTCGATGTTGGCGTTCGACTTGTCGATGAGGGCTCTGGTGCTGTCTGCCGCTTGGCCGCAACGCATGGCGAGGGTGCGCACCTCGTCGGCGACGATGGCGAATCCCGCTCCCGCTTCGCCTGCTCGGGCCGCTTCCACCGCAGCGTTGAGGGCGAGCAGGTTGGTCTGGAAGGCGATATCGGTGATGGTATCGATGATCTTGGACATTTCCTCCGCGGAGGTCTTTATTTCCTCGAAGGAAGAAAGGAGCTCCGCCATGGAACGATCCGTCTCGGTCACGTTGCGATGGGTGTTGTCCATGCTGGTGTCCGCTTCCTGGGCGTTTTTCGTATTGCCGCGAATGCGTTCGTTGAGGTCCTTGGTGGTGTTGACGATGCTGTCGAGGATCTGAGCCTCGTTCACCGTGCCTTCCGCGAGGTTGTTGGAGCTGCGGGAGAGCATGCTGGTGGACTGATGGATCTCCGTCGCGCCTGTGAAAAGATTGTCGATCATGGTCTTCAGCGGCGCCACAAGGCGGAAGCGCACGAAGGCGATGAGCGTGGCCATGGTGATGAGGTAGACCGTCGCGGCCTCTAGGATGCGCAGGATGATCACGGTCTTGTTTTGCTCGGCCAGAGCCTGGGTGAGGCCTTGGGAGAAGTTGGCGATCATGGCTTCGTTTTCCTTGCGGAAGTCTATGAGGTCCTGGTCGATCTGGGCGAGGGCCGCATCGAGGCTGAGCGTTTCGTAGTAGAGGGTGATGGAGCCGAGCGAGGAACCGTCCTTTTCCACTGGCGTTTTCAGGACTCGGCTCTGGCTGGGCAGGGAGTCGAGGTTTTCCAGCTTAACGATATTTCCGGATCCGTCTTTTCTGACAGCTGCGAAAAGGGCGTCGGCGCTGTCGACGATGGCGATGGCCCGATAGTCTTCCTTGGAAACCATGGTGGAAATGACTTCGTAGGCGGTGTCGACATCGAAGTTCCATAGCGGGATGACGCATGCCCGTTGCAGGTTTTTCAGATCGTGGTCGATCGAGCCCTGGTAGGCGGCTCGTTCCTGGGCCTTGCGTTGATTGAACTCCTTTTCCTTGGTCGAGAGCAGGGTTTTGAATTCGGAGGTCGACCTCTCCACGCTGTTTTCCATTTCGACCGAGATCTTGGTTTTGAAATAGATGGCGAAAGCCAGGGTGCCGATGGAGAGGGACGAGAGCAGGACGATGGTGATGGTGCCGACGAGTCGGGGTACGATGTTTTTGGAGACTGTCATAATGGGGGAGGGGCGTCCCATTGTTCTTCGGATGCAGGCCCGCTTCCCATCAGTCCAAGGAGAATCAGGCAGGTTTTTTCACAGTTTGCTAACGCTCTGTCAGAGAAACTCCCTCGCGCTTTCTCAGGGAGGAAGGGAACCGGTTTAGGATGAACCCGCGACCGGTCCCCGAAAAGCTTGGGTTAGAGTTCGAGTGAGATCATCTGGCAGCTCTGGTAGCGCCCCATGGCCCGTTTCACTAGAGGGAAGACCTGGGCTGCGGCGATGGCCAGAGCGATTTCGATCACCGCTGCTTCGCCAAGGTCGAAGACCAGCTCCTTTCGCAAGTCCGCTAGCTCGGGCTCGTTTGCCAGAACGGCTCGGGTGAACCGCTGCACGGCGAGATTCATCCCAGTCAACGGCTTCCCCTGCAGGGCCACGCTTTCGATCAACTCCTTGCGCACGCCATCGTGCTTGGCGTAGGTGACGGCGAGCTGAAGGCAAGGCCCGCAGTCGGCAATCCGGTAAGCGCTCAGCTTGGCCACGTAGTAGGCTTCCAGCGGGGCGTGCTTGCGATGCCCTGCCATGGGCAGGAAACCGTTGAAGACTTCCAACGCTTCAGGGGCGTGCGTCAGCATTTCCTTCAGGTAGGTCGCGTCGTAGCCGGTTCCTTGCTCGAAGGCCTCGATGTCCGCGAGCTGTTTCGATTGCTGTGGATCAATGGTGTTTTGTGTCATCGATCCCTTTGACGAAATGCCCGGCTCGGTTGTGACAGAAGGTTGATCGGTTAAGCCTCAACCCCTCGCAAGGTAGGCCTGGGCGCAAACTCGTCCGAGGCCCGCTTTCTTCGACTGCCCCTTGCGTCGCCTGGTTCGCCGATGCCCAAATGAGAAACTGTTCTTCGCCACGTTGCGAAGAACAGTTGCGGAAACGGATCTTCTAGATGGCAGCTTTGCTGCAGCGGGCAGCGGAGTTGGGGAAGCAGAGGGGACGAGGAGCGTTCGGCTTGCGCATGCCGAAAATCGACGGCTTCGAAACGATTCGTCAGCTCAATGATCTCGATCCTCGCATGAGCTTCGCAGTCGTGACTGGCCACGTCGATCAAGCGTATCGGGAAATCGGTGACAATCTGGCCCCATGCCGGTGAGGATCATCGAAAAGGCTTTTGATATGCAGGAGCTGTACGATTCGATCTACGAGCTGGTGGCGCCTTGGAATCGTATCCATGGGGATTGACGCCGCGTTTCCGCAGCGCCGTTTTCGAGCTACCCGAAAAGCTTCTTGAGGGAATCGAGGTCCGCCTGGGTCGGACGATCGGTTGGAGGAGATTTCGATGAGGAGCCTCGCGGGCTCTGGCCGCCTCGTCCGGGCGTTGGGCGCTTTTCGGTATCCTTGTCCGTCGCGAGGACGTCGTGGGAAGAGGCTCGGTCGAAGGCTTGGTCGAGTTTCTTTGGAGAGACTGGATAGGCGGTGCCGAGGTGTTGCGCGAAGACTGAGACAGCGAATTCCTCGATCATCCAGCGAAGCTCGGATCTGGTCTTGGCATCCATGTCGCTCGCCTGCTGCCTCAGGCGCGTTCGGTAGCGCTCCACTTGCGTTTGGCGCTGTGCATCGCGAGCGGGATCCTTGCCCTGGGTTTCGAAGCGCCGCTGGATGCACTCGAGGTAGACCGGAAGCCGCGCCAGGACATGGTGCGGTGTGTGGCGCAGAAAGTCTGGAGGAAGCAGGCGTTCGATATCGTGAGAGAACTGCTTGAACAGTTCGGCTTGAACCACGAGGCCTTGTCGCTTTTCCAGAAGCGTTTTCAGTTGGTCGACGACTCGGTAGAGAATGCCCTTCGATCGATCGTGAGCGGCATCGCGAGCAGCCAGCAGCGCTTCCGGATCTAGTGTAGTTAGATCGTGGGTACGAAGGGCCAGTCTGATGTGCTCGAAGACGTCCTCCTGAAGTTCGGCTATGGGGCGGAAGGCGACGCCGGCGGGACCGACGCGTTTCACTTCCTTTAGGTCGCTCCTGATCCATGCCAGCTCCCGTCGGAGTTCGTGTTCGAGAAATGCGGCGATGCCCCGCTGGTTCGACATCGCGGCATCATCGGGCGAAGGGAAAAGGTACAGACTGACGCTCGACTGATCGGCGGAGACGCGCAGGGCGGGGTACGCATAGAGCGGAAGCCCGTTGATCGAGCCAATGCGAATGCGGAGTTCTGGCAGGTTGGGCGATTTCGCGTCGACCCCGCTAAGCGACAGGGCCTTGCGGAGGTCCGCTATCGATTCGATCGGTCGCTCGAAGCGGTCGCGGGCTTGCCGCCAGAGGGCGTCGGCTTTCCCCTTGGGCTCCTTGCTTAGCAGCTGTTCGGTTTCCGAAAGCTGTTTTTGGATGGAGGCCACGTCTCGGCCTTGCGCGATGGCGTTTCCCTTTTTGTCGAAGACCTCCACCCGAGCTCGCAGGTGATCGGGGATCGCGGAGTCGTCCCAATCGGATTCGTAGGTTTCGATCGAATACGTTTTCAGCAAATGCGCCTTGAGAGATTCGACAAGCGTTTGGTGGGTGGGGCGCAGCTCTTGTGAGATGGTCCGGGCCCTCTCGGCTAGAGGCTGCAGACGCTGGCGGATCTGCTTGGGCAAGGCCTTGAGCAAGGCCAGCGTTTTGGCTTCGAGATGCCCGGGGACCAGCCAGTCGAGCAAGGCATCGCTGAGCTCTTTGGTCTTGTGGTAGGGCAGCCTGAGAGTGACGCCGTCCTTCTGGTGCCCGTGTTTGTACTGGTACTCGATGGGCAGGGCGGCGTTTCCGAGCTCCACGCTCTCTGGAAAAAGGGACAGGTCCACGGCAGCCTCCTCGGTTGCGGTGAGATCCGACTCCTTCATGTAGAGAGAACTTTGAACCGCGGATGAGCGCGGATGGGCGGGGATGTTTTCGGATGCGGGATCGGGTCGATGGGACGCGCGTGCTGGTACGTCCCTCGCCACCTTTAGCAAGCGGTTGAGGTCGTGGATGGAGGCGATGCTTTGCAGGCGATCGCGGTAGAAGCGAAAGGCCGCCTCTTCGACTCCCATCCAATGGGCGACGGAGATGACAGTCTGGGCGTTTTGGATACGGCGTAAGAGACGTCGGTTCTCTTCGAGAAAGTTCCAATTTGCGGGAGCCTCGAATTCCTCGTTGAGCAAGGCTTCACGAATGAAGATTTCAGTCGCTTTATGTGCGTCGACTTTGAGATAGCTGACATTCTTGTTCTGTATCTCCAATCCGTGGATACGTAGAGATTCGCGAGCGATGACGCGTCCTTCTTGTGGGAGGAATTGTGGGTCGCTGTAGTGGCGGCTGAGAATGTGCTGGCCCACGTCGACGATCCAGCGCGGATCGATGGAGGCGACGGTGCGGGCGTAGAGGCGATTGGTTTCGACGATCTCGCCCGCCATGATCCACTCGGGGCTCTTCTTCCGCGGACCGGCTTCGGTGCCGACGGCTTTGCGTTTCCCCTTTTTGTCGAAGGGTTGTTTGATGAAGAGGCCTGAACCAGGAAAGATCAGCGGTTTGCGGTTTCCGCTGCAGCGGTAGAGGTTCTGCTCCTGGCGTTGGCCCACGTTGGCGAGCAGCCCGGTTAACAGGCAAGCGTGGATGGCGTGGTAGCGAGCGCTGTCACGCTCGAGCGTGTCGGTAGTTGAGCTTTGGTTACGTTGTTTCTCTGGCGGGTCCTTTGGAAGCGAGCGATCGAGCTGATCGTAGATGTCGCGCCACTCGCGCATTCGAAGGTAGTTGAGAAAGTGGGACTTGCAGAACTTGCGCAGCTTGCCTTGAGAAAGGCGATCGAACTCGTCGTGCAGCGCCTCCCAGATGTTCAGCAAAGTGAGGAAATCGGAGTGCGGGTGATCGAATCGAGAGTGGGCTTGCCGAGCGGCCGCTTCTTTGCCCAGCGGGCGTTCCCTCGGGTCCTGAATGGAGAGAGCGGAAGCGATCACCAGGACCTCGTGGGTGACGCCGTGGCGTTGAGCTTCGAGCAGCATACGCCCGACGGTCGGGTCGATGGGCAGCTTGCAGAGCTGCCGCCCCAGCGGAGAGAGCTCGAAACGGGGGGCCTGCTCGATTTGGGAATCCGGGCTCGGGGGTTCCGGCTGTTTCGAGGAACTGCGGATGGCTCCGAGTTCCTGGAGCAAGCCGTATCCTGCGGTGATGGCGGCAGGGGTGGGCGGATCGATGAACGGAAAGTCCTCCACACGGCCCAGTCGGGAAGCCAGCATGCGAAGGATGACGTCGGCGAGGTTTGCTCGCTGAATTTCAGGAATTGAATAGACTGGGCGAGATTCGAAGTCCTTTTCTGAATACAGACGGATGCAGATGCCATCGGCGACGCGCCCGCAGCGGCCTTTTCGCTGATTGGCGGAGCTTTGGGAAACCTTGACGATAGGGAGCCGCTTGGTGCGTCCGCGCGGATTGTAGCGAGAGATCCGAGCGAGGCCGGTGTCGATGACGAATCGAATGCCCGGGATGGTGAGTGAGGTCTCCGCGATATTTGTGGCCAGCACCAGCTTTCGTTTGGAGGCAGGAAGGAAGATGCGTTGCTGGTCCTTGTTGGACAGTCGACCAAAACAAGGAACGATCTCCATGCGGCGGCCGAATCGTCCCTCCAGAAGCTCCATGGCCTCGCGAATGTCCTTTTCCGTAGGAAGAAACGCGAGTATGTCGCCCACGCCGAACTCGTCCTGTATCCGTTGTACGGATTCGCTAATTCCTTCGAGGTAGGTGAAGTCGCCAGCGTCTTCGAGCAGTTCGTCGAGCGGGGCGTAGACTACGTCGACCGGGTACATGCGGCCTGACACCTCGATGATGGGGGCTCCACCGAAGGCCTGGGAAAACTTCTCCGTGTCGATGGTCGCTGAGGTGATGATGACCTTGAGTTCCGGGCGCTTTTCGCGAAGCCGGTTGAGGTAGCCAAGCAGGAAGTCGATGTTGAGGGAGCGTTCGTGAGCTTCGTCGATAATGACCGCGTCGTACTCCCGCATGAGCGGATCGTTTTGTATTTCGGAGAGCAGCATGCCGTCGGTCATGAACTTGACGCGAGTGCGCTTGCTGGTTTGATCGGTGAATCGGATCTTAGCGCCCACCTCTCGACCGAAGTCCACCTTGAGCTCGTCCGCCACTCGTTGCGCGACCGACAATGCGGCGACGCGCCTCGGCTGTGTGCAGGCGATCTTGCCTTTTTTGCCCAATCCGGCGGCAAGGCACATCTTGGGGATCTGAGTCGTCTTTCCGGAGCCGGTTTCACCCGCTAGCACGATGACGGGATGTCGTCGGATTGCGGATACGATTTCATCCTTCCTCTTGCAGATCGGAAGATCGGGCGGGAAATCGATGTCGGCGAATGGATCGGGTCTATGCGGTGCTTGGCCCACGGGAAGGGAGAAGGATCTCTGGTCGGCTAGGTCGTGTGGATATGGGAGATAACAGGGACGAAGCGCGAAAGGTTAGGAGGCAGGAGGCGGCAGCGTTTTAGGAAAGGCGCTGGATTGAAAAAGCGGTTCGCTTCGCTCCGGGGCGAGTAGGATGGTTTTCAATCCAGAGTAGGGGCTCTCCTTGCGGTCCATAAAATGCACGGTGTTTCGGGAGAGCTCGGAGCGGAAAAAACGTTTGGCGGCTCGCTGAATCGCAGCGGTCTGGAGGGCGCTGTCCGGGAGCTCGACCAGGATGAGAGCCGCTTGACCTTGGGCGTATGCCATGGTGAGGAGTCGCTGGGCTTCAGGGAGCTCGCTCTCTTCGCGAACGATGAGGATCAGGGAGCTCGCCGAATCGAGCTTGTCCCGCAGGGTCGTTTCCTGCCCCGCTAGCGAGAGGAGCGGAGTGGCGGTGGCGACAGGGCATAGCGTCGCGAAGCAAGCTGCGACCACCGGTGCGAGGCGACGTCGAAATGTATTCAAAAAATGGTGTTTCTGAGGGAAGTTCACCAGCTATGCTTCTTTGGATCCCTTGTATTCGAATCCCAATGACTCCACCATGGCGCGCGTCGCTGACTCGTCGAAGCGCTCCGCTCGTATGATCGCGGTTTCGCTTTGTCGGTCGACCGAGACCACTTTCGGGGCGAAAGCCAACTCGCTCAGCCCGCTGCGAATGGAGCTTTCGCAGTGGCTGCAGTTCATGCCGGCGATCTTCAGCGAAACGGTTTTGAGATCGCTCGCCACGGAAGGCGAGCGAGCGGGTTGCTGCGCTTTTTTCGATTTGAGAAGTGGCAGCGCCTTCGGGTAGAGCAGCAGGGCAAGCAGCGCTGCCCCGCCAAGGTGTTTCCAAAGCGGAAGCTCCTCCATGTGGTGCGACATGCCGGCCACGCCCAAGGTCCCCGTGTCGAGCAGCGCGTGGTAGACGGCCGCAGCAATCCAGGTGGTGAGCACCACCCCGAGCACGTAGAAGACGGTGGAGCGGCCGCCGAGGATTTTTCGCATGGCAAGGATGGTGGTGACATTGGTCGCGGGTCCGGCGATGAGCAGCACCAAGGCGGCGCTGATCGGCAGTCCGCTGTGCACCAGGGCGAGGGCGAGCGGGATGGATCCGGTGGAGCAAATGTAGAAGGGCACCGAGATGACGGTAGCCAACAGGATGGCGGAGAAGACGCCTCCGGGAATGTCCGAAAGCAGATCGGCCGGGGCGAAGGCGGCGATGAGACCGGCCAGCAGGAAGCCGACGAGCAAGGCGTTGGCGAGGTCTCCCGGCATGGTTACGAACCCGTAGCGCAGGGACTGTTTCACGGTAGGCGTCTCGGGCTGGGGCGCCGTTTGAGCGACTGCTCCCATGCCGGAGGCGACGGGGGAGCTCGAAGTCAGTTTCTGAAAGGCGGGCTTTTTCGGCGGGGAGTCGGCGTTTTTATCGAAGAGTTGAACTGAGAGGCCGACCAGGATGCCGGAGGCGAATGCTACGATGATCTTGTAGACTGCGAAGACCGGTCCCAGCAAGCCGTAGGTGGCCAGGAAGCTGTCCACTCCGGTTTGTGGAGTGGAGGTGAGGAAGGAAACCGCAGCCCCGTTGCTGGCACCTTTGTTGCGCAGGCTCATGGTGACCGGGATGACGCCGCAGGAGCACAGCGGCATCGGCACGCCCACCACGCTGCCCCAGACGATGGAGCTGAGTTTCGGCTTTCCCATCAAGCCCTCCACCCAGCTTCGGCGCAGCACGCGATGCAGCAAGGCGGAGATCGCGAGCCCGAGGATGAGGTAGGGCCCCATCTCGGCGATCATCAGCCAAGTCTGAATGAAGAACTGGTTTAGGGCGTTCATAGGAAACTGGAAATAGGGGGCGTCGGTTTGCGATTCGAGAAAAGAATTCAGGTGGCGCTCGGCAAGCTTGGTTCTTGATACGCGTCGCGGCGGGTGGTCTGTTCACGACCGATGAAGCTCTGGAACCCGAAAACGCCTTTCAGTCCCTCCGAGGCGCCGCTGCACTACGGATGGGCGATCGCCGTGGTGGGCACGCTCGGCATGCTCGCCAGCGTGCCCGGCCAGACCATTGGAGTGAACGTTTTCAGCGAGCGTCTGATTGGGGCTCTCGAGCTGAGCCGCATCAACGTCAGCGCCGCCTATTTCGCCGGAACGGCGCTGAGCGGATTCATCCTGCCGTACGCCGGGACGCTGTTCGACCGCTTCGGAGCGCGCCGCTTGATCGCGCTGGCCAGCGTGGGCCTGGCCGCGTCGCTGGTTTTCATGAGCTTCGTTGATCACCTTGCGGGCGCGGTGGAGCGACTCGTTTCGGTTGAAAGTCTGGGGTTCGCCATCCGGGTCGCCACGCTCACGGTGGGTTTCTTTCTCATCCGATTTTGGGGCCAAGGGGTGGTGATGATGACCTCTCGAAACATGATTGGAAAGTGGTGGGTAGCCCATCGCGGAAAGGTGTTTTCCATCGGCGGCATCGCGGTGGCGGTGTGTTTTTCGCTCACTCCTCAAGCCTTCGACTGGCTCATCGAGCGTGTCGGCTGGCGGGAAGCCTGGTGGCTGATGGCGCTTGGGCTCGCGCCGTTCTTCTGCTCGTTCGCCTGGCTGCTGTACCGCGACAATCCTCAGGAGTGCGGACTCGAGCCGGATGCTGGACTGGCGGTCGACGAGGCGAAGTCGCAGGATCCCGAGTTTCGCATCGTGAAGGAATTCCAGCGGACGGAGGCCTTGAAAACCTATTCATTCTGGGCCTTCAGTTTGGTTTTCGCCCTGCAAGCCTGCTATTTCACCGCCTTCTCCTTCCACGTCATCGACGTGGCGGCGGACGTGGGCATGAGCAAGGGTGGCATGCTGGCGCTTTTTTTCCCGTCGGCGGTGCTCAATGGGGCGGTCAGTCTGTTCGTGGGCTGGGCCTGCGATCGCTGGCGGCTGAAGTACCTGCTGGCCTTCATGGCTTCGGGAAACCTCGTGGCGGCGTTGGGCTTGGGGCTTGCTCATCCGGTGATAATGCCAGCCTGCGTGGTGATCGGCTTCGGGATTAGCGGTGGCTGCTTCGGGGCTTTGAGCGGCGTGTTCATGCCGCGCTTTTTCGGTCTCAAGCATTTGGGGGCGATCAGCGGATTTTTCGCCTCGCTCATCGTGCTTGGCAGCGCAGTGGGGCCCTTGGCCTTCAGTCTGGCCCGCAGCTTTCTCGGCAGCTACGCCTTCGCTCACTGGGTGGCGGGAGGCCTTTCGCTCTCGCTGATGGTGGGAGCCAGGTGGGCCAACAATCCGCAGCGGGGGCTGGCGAAATCCTGATCAGGCCCGTTCGGCGCCGCGCGAGGCGAGGTTGACCGGGAGGCGGGCTCGGGCGATCAGCCCTTTGGGCTGGGTCGGGGTGAGGTCTAGCTGGCCGCCTTTGAGAGCGAGCTTGGTGCGAATGCGGAAAAGTCCGATCTGGTTGAGCGGAGTGGAGATGGAAATGAGGTTTTTCTCCAGCCCGACTCCGTCGTCCTCCACCTGCAGCACCCAGTCGTCTTCGTCTCGGAAAATGGCGATGATGCACTCGGAGGCGCGGGCGTGCTTGACCACGTTGGTCAGCAACTCCTTCAGGATCTCGTACAGCAGCTCGCGCTCGCGTTCGGTCTCGATGGCTCCATCGTTGTCGATGCTGAGATTGACCCTCAGCTTGTGACCGTTCTGGGTGATGCTGACCAGGCGCTTGGCGGCTCCGACGAAGCCTTCGGTGTCAGGATTTGGCTCCGAGTAGTCGGCCTGGCTGCTGGAGGAGAAGTCGAAGGGGAAGGTGTTGGCGGACTGGTCCTGCTTTTGGCGCGTGATGGACTTGAGCACGCTTCGGAAGGCGCTTTGCTTGTCGAGGCCGAGCGAGGCGTTGTCCGAGCTGTGCTCTTTTTCCGAGGCGGTGGCGGAGGCTCCGCTGGCCGAGGAGACGCTTTCCTGAACCTCGTCCGAGATCGCAGGTTCGGCGGGTTTGGAGAAACTCGCTTTGCCAGGGGGCGCTGCCTGCTGAAGCGATTTCGTGGTCGAAGTCGACTGTGGCTCGGCCCCTTCGATGAGGTTTAGCCGGTCCAGCAGCAGCTGCAGTTCGTTGCCCGCCGCGGCAATCGCTTCGTCGCGCAGGGCCAGGGCTTTTTGGATGGCGGCGTTGGCGGACTCGATGCGGTTTTGCAGATCCTCTGGAGATTGGGAGGCTTTGCGGAGGTAGCCAAAGAGCTTGGGGTGGGTGCTCGGTCCGCCCGGCTGGTAGCGGGCGCTGATTTCGAAGCGGTCGACGGAGCCGTCGTTTCGGGCGATGCGAAGGTTGGTGCGCAGGCTTCCTCGGGTCTCGATGCTGAGATCGATGGTGCGTTTGAAGCGGTCCTGATCGTCGGGGTGGGAGAATTCCAGTATGTCGTCGAGGTAGCAAGGGCGCCTGCCGTAGGCTGGCAGGCGAAGCTGCTTCTGGGCGTTTTCGCTTAGCTCGATGCGGCCGGTTTCCACGTCGAGCGACCAGGAGCCCAATTCGCCAGCCTCGATAGCGAGATCGCGTTCCTGAGCCAGGCGCGCTCGCTCCTTGGCGCTGCGCTTTCGCTCGGTCACGCTCTGCACCAGGTTGCTGATCAGGGTGGGCGAGAGGTCCTCGATGCGGCAGGTGGCGTCGATGCCCGCCGGAATCCGGAAGTCGTTTCCGGCCAGCAGTCGGCTGGTGGCGAGGGCTATGAGCGACAGGTGCGGGTCGGATTCGCGCACCAGATCGATGGCGCCTTGCTTGTCCTGAAAGTCGTCTAGGCGCAGAAAAACCACGTCGAATCCGCATACCTGCAGCAGGTGATTGGCGTCGTCGATGTGGGCGCAGTGCTGAAGCTTGTAGCGCTGGAGGCTGGAGCGTCTGAGATCCGCCCTGAGGGCAGCAGCGTCGTCGTCGTCGCGACAGATGGAGAGAAGAAAAAGCGTCTCTGCGGTCGAGGAGTCCTCAGAGGTGGTGGAAGAAGCGGAGGGATTGGTTTGGTGGTCGTCGGGTTGCGACATGAAACTACGATACGGTCGCTAGCGCGTTGGCTAGCTCGTAGACGCTGCGTTTGCGTGGTTCCTTTATGATTCGGGTGCTCTAGTGGATCGGAAGATGCTGATGGATGGACGCTCGGATTGGTTAAGGAGGAGGTGGTCGATGGCTGCTTGCTAGTCAGCTCGCTTGAGCTCTAGGGAAGTCGATCTCTAGTGGGAAGCGAGTCGGGACGACCTTTCGAGAAAAAGGTGTGGGCGTCGCCCGGCGAACTGCAACAAACTGAAAAGTTATTCACAAGTTGTTTACAGTGTTAAGGTCAACAACCTTCTTCGAAAGTGGCGTCTTTTCTTCGGATTTCGAGTCATTCTGTATCCATTTTTTGCTGGCGCCGCGATTTTGGGGAGAATCCGCTTCGGGCCTAGGATTGAGACGGTTTCTATATTAACCACAAAAAGGGCGCCCGAACCATATTGTTCGAGCGCCTTTTGTAGTTAACCAACCAACTAAGATTCTTTGGAAAGGGGAGTCAGGAAAGGAGGGCTGGGTTTTTTTTGGCGATGTCTTCTTATTCGGCATCGGAGGCGTGTTTCATTAAGTCAAAATACCTTCAATACAGGTTTTTGATAATCTGAGACGAGCGATGCCGGCGGGTTGGGGAAGCGGGAGTGTAGGTCTTTCCCAAATACGATGAAAGCCGACCCTGGAGAGGGTCGGCCTACTAACATCAACAATAGGAAAACAGATTGGAAAAAATCTAAGATGTGTATTTCGAAAGCGTTGTATCCATGTTCGTTTACTTTCGATTTACAAAAGCGAGCATCGGGTTTTCCGGTCGAATCTCAAGCCTTTTAGGATCCTAGAGTGGGTTGAGAGAATCCCTTAGGCTGCGTACGCGGCGGGGCGCTCGCTTTGAGCGTGAGACGGTTTCGGAGATTGGTCATCAGGAGGACGCGCCGCGGCGCAATTGCCCACGCGGCGCCGTTCGTACTCCAATTGGCGAGCTTCGTCGTCGACGGTCCGATCCGGGGGAAGCTTGGGCAGATTTCCGTTTCTGGATGCGGACGCTGCTTGCGATCAGGATATTTATTTGAAGAAGGGCCGATAGTCTGTTGCTGATGGAGCCGCCTTACATGCAGTCCGTTTCGATGAAAGCGCGAATCGTTAACGTCATAATCTTTTTTTGCGTCTTCCTTTGTCTGCGGATCGCGGCGCAGGAGGAGCCGAGCAGTTCCGCTGAGCAGTCCGCTTTGGAGCGGGTGGAGCAGGAGCGCGAGGAATCGCAAGCTCGTGCGGAAAACGGAGGGCGCCGCTCGACCGTCAGCGTACCGGTTCGCCGCCGATCCACGCTAGGGACCGCCGACCCGATTTTTCGAAACGGGGTGCCGTACTACGACGAGTGGACCATCCGGGCCGGCGCCCAGCTGTTGCGGCTGCCTGCGTATCCCGGCTGGCAGGGCGTGAAGCCCAGTTCGGAGTTTTATCAGCTCAATGCGAACGCCGGAGAGCCTGGCTACCACTTGGCGTCGGTGTTGACCAACGCCCGCTACGTGCGGGAGACGCGGTCGCGCTACGTGAACTTCTTTTCGCTGATTTGGGTGCCGCAGGAGCATGCTTTCACGGTGATGACCTCCGCCACTTTCGACAGTTTTGCTCAGACGCTGCACGAGCGGCTGGTCTCCGAGCGGGCCGATTCGGTGACGCGAGAGGCATTTTTGGATTTCGAGAACTACCTGAGTTTCAAGATGGGGGAGGACGAGTCGGTGGAGGAGTTTGTCGACGGCTACCTCATTCGCTCGATCTACGAGAGCGATATGGTGACCTACTTCGCCAATTCGGAATTCGTTTTCCAGACCAGGAAGACCGAAATCCGCCAGCCGATGATCATGACCATCACCTACGCGCTGGTGGATGGTAAGCTTCTGCGCATCGACATCAAGCGCCTGTTCACCTCGGACGAGGACATGACTCGGATTTTGGGCTTCACGCGACAGTTCGTCGACGACATGCGGGCGGTCAACGCGCTCGGCGGGCGCAAGTTTCGCTAGGTTGCGGCCGAGGGGCGGCATGCCGTTTCTTTTTCGATTGCAAGGCCGCGAAGGCGGGCTAGCGGTGTGGGTATGAGCCTGAATCGCTACGAGCGCATGCTAAACGACTACATCGAAGCGAACCCTGAGGAGAAGCGCTTTTGGCTGGCTCGCGTGAAGGAGACGGCCGATGCTCCAGGTCGTCGCGAAGAGGCGGTGATGCAGCTCAACGCCATGCTGTGGGACTATTTCGAGGAGCGGGCGCGGCATGAGACGCCCTTCAGCTCGGTGGCCCACTACGAAGGTTCGGAGAAGATCAGCATGCTCAATCTTTCCGAGTATCTCCTGCGCATGTGGGCTCCGCCCAAGCCGAAGAAGCGGGCTTAGCCTGGAGTCTGTAGGGATCGTTCGCGAGCTCGTAGGGCGATGCTCGGCCCTTGGTTTCCCGCGGATCGGCCGTCGGAGCTGAAAGGGCAGTTTTCGGCAGGGAATGCAGCGTTTGCGGTTTTGAGAGTTGAAGCGCCTCTGAAACGCGAAGCGTGAAAAACCGTTTACCGGCCCCGTTGGGTCGGATCGGGAAAGTTTAAAATTTGTGGTAAATTGACGGCTAATTCGAGCAAGCGTTTGTGACTTCCGCCGTATCTGAACATTGTTATCCTATTTTCCCCGCTCCTCACGTAAGTGAATCCGAGACAAAGAAACCGAAAAGAGTCCGCCACGCCGATTGCTTCGCAATGGGCTCGATTTCGATTGGACGGACGATTGCTCGAGTGTTCCGACTGGCTGAGGTCGCGTTGGAGCGAGGGCGGGTTGTTGGAGATCGCCCAGCACGCCCGCGACTTCTTCTATCTCGGCGAGATGGACAGCGAAGCCTTCTACACTTCGTGGGTGAATTCGGTCAGAGGCGAGACTCGCGAGAGCACGCTTCGTCTGATCGGAAGGGAACGCGCCCGTTTCGTCTGCACCTTTGAGCCGGAGTGGAGCGAGAAGGAGAAGGTGGAAGGCGTGAAGGTGACCTTCAAGGAGCTCTCCAGTGGCGATCGCGCGGGCGGTACCAATCTGGAGGGACTTTACAAGTCGGCCTTCAGTTCGCTCTCGACCCCGCTCGCCATCACCGACGCGTCCGGTCGCGTGAAGGAGGCCAACCACGCCTTTCTCACCTTGATCAATCGCAATCTCGACGAGGCGGCTGGCGAAGTGCTCTTCGATCTGTTTGTAGCCCAACGAGGGGGGAACGACCGAAGCTTGTTCGAGAGCAATCTGGAGAATCGCTGCGACTTCCACCAAACCCTTCGCCTGCCGCGCAAATACGGCTCGGCCTTGCTCATCAAGCTAAACGCCAGCCTGATGGACGGCGACAGCGATAGTCTTTTCGTGTTTTCGGCCAACGTCATGGAGAACGCCTCCTCAGGCCTGAAGGAGGATCTCGATGCCTTGGCGAGCATACGAACGCTTCTGGAGCAGTCGGAGCGGAGAGCCCCCGAGTTGGGCGGGACTCTGGAGGCTCTGCGCGAGCAGGTGGACGCTCTCAAGGCGGAGAGCGACGCCAAGTCGGAGTTTCTGGCCAGCATGTCGCATGAGATTCGCACCCCCATGAACGCGGTGATCGGGTTCTGCGATCTTCTATTGAACACTCGCCTGGACGACGAGCAGGGCGAATACGTGGAGGCCATCTATCAGAGCGGCCAGCTACTCATCCAGCTGATCGGGCAGGTGCTCGACTACTCCAAGATCGCCTCCGGACATTTGCAGATGGAGTCGGAGTCGCTCTCCCTCGAGCAGATCCTGATGGAGGTGCAAGCCATCATGGGCACTCGACTGCGCTCCAAGAATATCGTTTTCCTTCTCGATCGAGACGGCCTGTCTCAGCCAAACGTTTTGGGCGATGCCACGCGGCTGAAGCAGATCCTCATCAATTTGCTCGGAAACGCCTACAAGTTCACCCGCAAGGGAGAGATTCGACTGGTAGCCGAATCCGACGACAGCCCCTTGCGCGATCATGTTTGCATCCGGGTGAGGGTGGAGGACACCGGCATTGGAATCGACCCGACGCGTCTCGATTCGCTCTTCAACCCCTTCGCGCAAGCCAACAGCAGAATTGCGAGAGACTACGGAGGCACGGGATTGGGACTGGCGATCTGCAAACGACTTTGCCAAGCGATGTACGGTGACATTTGGGTGGAGAGCACATCGAAAGCCCATGGCTCCGTTTTCGCATTTGAAATTCATCTCCCCTTGGCTAGTATGAGTCGAAAGCCAGGCGAGGCATCCAACACTATGAAGCAAAGCACCCTCTCAGAAAAGACTGACAGCCCCAAGGCGCAGTCGCAGGCCTCGGAAAAGCGCTCGCAGGACAAGGATCCGCTGCGCGTGCTGGTTGTGGACGACAATCCGAACAACCTGCTGATCACCTCCAAGCTCTCGCAGCATCTCGGCTACGACTCCCAGACCGTGAGCAACGGCGTAGACGCTATCGAGAAGCTGAAGGCGGAGGATTTCGACATCGTGCTGATGGACGTGCGTATGGCTCCGATCAACGGGATGGAAACGACCCGCAAGATCCGCGACGGCGAGGCGGGGGAGCATTCCAAGGGCTCCTACATCATCGCCTTGACCGCTCACGCACTGCAGGGCGACAAGGAGAAATGCTTGGCCTCGGGCATGAACGACTACCTGTCCAAGCCCTTGACCTTGGAAAAGCTGGACGAGTCGCTCTCCAAGGCTCGCGAGGCCCTATCTCTCGATTGACAAGCGGGCGAGGCGCTCGCAAGAGAGTCGCATGCCCACTCTCTCCAGCAAGGAAAAGGCCGCTTTGCGCGGCGTCGCCCAGCAGCTCCGACCAGCGGTCCATATCGGCAAGAACGGACTTGCGGCCTCGGCGGTGCAGGAGCTTCGTAAGGCCTTCGAACGCGAGGAGCTGATAAAGGTGGCCTTCAAGGCGCACCGCGACGAGTTGCCGCAGTTGATCGAACGGGTCGAGCAGCTCACCGAGAGCCAGTGCGTCGGGGGCGTGGGCAAGCGTCGCAGCTTCTACCGCCCGCAGCCGACTCAGTCGCAAATGGAGGGCTGAGACGCTCCGCCAGGCCGCGTAGAAAGTCTGTAAAAACCAGTTCCGCAGCAGGCGGAAATTTGACTCGGATCGCCCTAGGCAGCAGGTTTGGAGCCTCCGTTTGACGCGGAGAACGACTTGCCAGCTTTCACAGCCCACATCGCTCATGAAGATTCTTTTCACCGGTTTCGCTCCGGAATCAGAAACTGCTAACCCAATGAGTTGGAAGTGGATCGAGCATGCCTCGCAGCATGTTTCGCACGACCACTTCGCCCAGGCGCTGCAGGTGCCCTTCTCGTGGGACGATTGCTTCGAGACCCTGCGCCCGACGCTCAACCAAGGCTGGGACGCGGTGGTCTGTCTCGGATCGCGCCCGATCGAAAGCCTAGCTATCGAACGACTCGCTCTCAACGAGACCGACGCCGCCTGCAAGGACTGTCTGGGACGCCGCCCTCGCAGCAAGGTCATCGATCCCGATGGGGAGGCTGGCTACTGGACGGGGTTGCCCTACCGCGAGCTCGGTCTGACCCTCAGCGCCGACCGTCTCCCTTCCAAACCCTCCCACAGCGCCGGGGGCGGCCTGAGCAACTTTCTTTTCTACAAGTTGATGAACTGGATCGCTCTCAGCCGCCGATCGCTGGTGGGCGGACTCATCCACGTGCCTGAGCAGGAAACGGCCGTCCCGGTCAGCGAAGAGGCCCAAAAGACGTTCGTTCGGAGCGTGTTCACCGCGTTGACTCGGTCTGCCGAGCGAAGCGACAGCCTGATGGTTGACCTGGATAGGATGCGCTCGCTCAGAGGATCTCCAGCGCCATAAGCGTCTGGTCGTCCTGAGCGGTGAGGCCTTTCGAGAAGCGGTTCACGAACTCGAAGGCCCGGTCGGGCACGTCGTCCAGACCGCGCTCCCAGAACTGGGGCACCGCTTTGGCGAGACGATCGATGCCGAGCATGTCGCCTTTCGGATTCATAGCCTCGTAGAAACCGTCGGTGAGGAAGAGCACCCGCGAGCCTTCCTGCATGGGTATGAGGCGCTCTTCGTAGATATCGTTGGGATCGATGCCGAGCGGCATGCCTTCGGATTGCAAGGGCTCGGTTTGGCGCGTCTCCGGATTGAGCAGCAGAGCAGGGCAATGCCCGGCGCTGGCCAGCTTGAGCACCTTTTTGTCATAGGTGAGAAATGCGGCCTGTGCGGTGATGAACATGTTGAGGTGCCCGAGCTCCTCGTGGATCTGCTTGTTGATTTTGGAAAGCAGCCATCCCGGTGTCTCCGCCAGATTCAGTCTCGAACGGATGGCGGTGCGGAAAATCGTGGCCAGAAGAGCCGCCGGCACGCCCTTGCCCATCACGTCCGCGATCACGATCAGCAGACCGACATCACGAATCTCGATGGCGTCCACGTAGTCGCCGCCCACGGCCATGGCAGCGACGCACTTTCCCGTCGAGCGGCAGTATTTGTTCTTTGGATACTCGGCAGGAAGAAGCGATTTCTGGATCTCTGAAGCGATCTCGAGCTGCATCTGCGAGCGCTCCTGTTCTTCGCGGTGGCGGAAGGTCTTGGCGCTGGTGTAGGCCAGGCCGAGAAACTGGGCGAAAATGCGCATCAGCGGCAGGATCTTTTCGAAAAAGAGCTCTTTTTCCTGCTCGGTCGAGTGCAGGGAAAAGACGCCGAGGCAGTCGCGCTGGTAGAGTATGGGCAAGACGATAGCGCATCCATGGTCTTGATACAGCGGATCGGTCTGGTCGAGCAGCGAGCAATCCTCCACGAGATGCTCCTGCTCGGTGGCGATCACGGTATTGCAGGCGCAGGCCCGATCGCTGGGGATGATGGCTTCGCGAATCGACAGGGCGTCGCCGTCGTGGAAGACGTTTTCCAGACCGCCCTCCGGGGCGTGCGTCCACACATTGGCTTGAGTGATCTTTATCATGCCGCCGAGCCGCTCGATCCCTTTGTCGATGATGGCTTCGATGGCGGGACGACTCGTCATGTCCTCGGAAAAGCCGGCGATGATGTCGCGCTCCGCGAAGGCCATGTTCAGGTCGTGGGTCAAGGTCTGGAGCATGGTGTACATGTCTTCCATCTGCCCGATCACATCGGCAGGCGGGTGGGCGCGGATAAGGATGCTGACCTTCTGCCCGTAGTCCGTTTTCTGTCGCGTATGGGATTCGGCGATCGAATCGATGATGAAGCAGCCGCGTCCCGACTCCGCCATGGGGTCTTCGGGAAGGTCCGGCCCTTTGGGGGCGTCGAAGTATTCGCCCGGGTCCTCGACATCGATGCTGAGAAAGGTCCCTTCCCAGCGCCAGTCCACCTTTACGATCTTTTTCGGATCTTCCCGGCAGCCGTGCTCTACGGCGTTGTTCAAGCATTCGCAAAAGGCCAGGTCGATCTGCGGCCATAGGGTTTCGTCGATGCCTTGCCTTTGGCAGAACGACTTGAGCAAAGCGGAAACCTCCGCGACCGCGTCGAGCGTGGCGGAGAATTCGCAATGACCAGATTCGTAGTGGCTGATCGGCTCGAAACTCATTGCAGGGGCTTGAAGGCGAGCTTCAGGATGCGCGAGCGGATCTGTTTGCCAATGCTTTTGTCGCTGCTGAACGCCTGATAGGACGCGTGTATCCACTCTGTGGGTTCAAAGGGGCTGTGGCAGTCGTGCACGTCGGAGAGAGCGATGACGCCAGGTGGCGTTTTGATGAGTCGCCGAGCGACGTCCTTGTCCGCGGTTTCTGGACTCCAGTCCATCGGGCGGGGCAGGATGCCAACCAGTCGCATGCGCCCTTTGACCACTTCCTTCAGCCAGTGCAGGCGGCGCAGGATGAGGCGGCCTTTCTTGCCGGTTTTCAGCTTGATGGCTCCGCCGCGGCCGTCGTGGGCTTCCAATTCGCTCCAGTCGATGGAGGAGAGGGCGGCGATGGGGGAGAGCAGGCAGAAGAGGGCGAGGGCGATGGCGCGTTCGCTCCATTTTGTGCTGGCGAGATCCTCGCCGATGTCGGAGAGGATGAAGGAGTCGGTGATGGTGACGCGACAGCCGTGTTTGCTGTCGAGCAGCAGACTGCCGTCGACCGCCACGCCTTTGAGCGAGGTGTTGCAGCCCACCATGGTGCCGGGCAGGACGATGGAATCCTCCACGATGGCGTTGTCGTCGATGATCGAGTTTTCGCCGATGCAGGCATAGGGCCCGATCTGGACGCGTTCGCCAATTTGAGTTTTGGCCTGTATCCAAAAAGGTGGTACGAGTTTGGCGGAAGGATGAATCTTCGTATGTGGACCTACCCAGCCTCCGGAGGGATGTTTCACTTCGATCTTCAGCGTGTGGTCTTGCAGGCTGTCGAGCCAGTCCCGGTTGAGGCGCAGCCAATGCTGAAGCAGCCCCGCTTCTCCTTCGATGGGTTCGGGCAAGCGGTTGGCCTGCGGAATGCCGACCACCGGCATGGCGTCCTCTGGGGCTTCGTCGTCCGAACGAATGGGTACGACGCTGGTATGGCGCGACCAGAAGGCGCCGTCGTTGAGGTAGGTACGTAGCTCCGCTGGACGGTCCGAAGTGTAGATGGTGATGTGGTCGATCTCTTCGTGCACGGCCTGGTCCATCCAATAGGCGATGAGTGGCTGGTTGCCCACAGGCCACAGAGCGAAGGGGCGCTCGGATTGCCAGAGCGTGTCGAACTCGCTCCAGTCGGGGAGCAGAAGCTGCCAAGTCTTTTTCATCGTGAGCGTGGGAAGTCTAGTAGGCTCCTTTTCCGAGCAGGACGGCGGGGATGGTTAGGAAGAGCAGTTTCAGGTCGAGCCAGACGCTTTCGGATCGAATGTATTCAACATCCAAGCGCACCTGACCTTCGAAATTGATGTCCGCTCGGCCGGCGACTTGCCAGAAGCAGGTCAGGCCGGGTTTGGCCAGCAAGCGCTTGCGGTCCTCCACGCTGTACATGACCACCTCGCGCGGCACGCAGGGACGCGGACCGACGATGGACATTTCCCCTTTGAACACGTTCCAGAACTGGGGCAGTTCGTCGACGGAGTACTTGCGGATGAACCGGCCGATACGGGTGATGCGCGGATCGCGCTTCATCTTGAAGGTCACGTTGTTGCCCTTGTGCTCGTTCTGCTCCAGCAGCTGATCCTTGAGCTTGTCGGCGTTGACCACCATGGAGCGAAACTTCCACATGTAGAAGCGTTGGCCGCGATAGCCGATGCGCTCCTGCTTGAAGAAGATGGGTCCGCGATCCTCGAGCTTGATCAGGAGAGCCGTGGCGGCGTAGACGGGCGAAAGCAGCAGCAGGGCGCAGCCCGAAGCGACGATGTCGATGACGCGTTTCAGCCCGAGCGAAGCGGCCAGAACGGAATTCCAAACCAGGCGTTTGCTGCGCATGCGAAAGCGCAGTCGGGCCTTTCCGGAGGCGGTGCCCGCTTTGGTCCAGTAGTCTACGAGGTCTTTATCTTGTTGGTGTAGGTCGGGTTGCATTTCTAGCCAATCGAATCTGTAAATCGGCCAGAAATTTCGGGACAAAAGCCTTATCTGCTAAACTTTCCCAGACGTATGAGGTGAATTCCCTCTGCGGCAGCACGAAGCGGTCGAAGCTGGGGATGGCGTTTCGCTCCCAGAACTGCAGGATGCGCTCGAGCTCGTAGCCGCGTTCTTCCAGATCGCGTCGGATTCGACGGATCAGCCGCACGTCTGCCGGGGTGTCCACGAAGACGCTGAGCTGGTAGAGGTCCCTGAGTTCCTCGAGGTGCAGGGCGAAGAGCCCTTCGATGACTACGATCGGAGTCGGGAGCAGGGCGCGGGTGGTCGCTTTTCGAGAGAAGCTTGAAAACGCGTACTGCGGCGCGGCCACGGTCTCGCCCCTGAGCAGGGCTTTGAGGTGGCGCTGAAGCAGGTCGAGCTCCAAGGCCTCCGGAGCGTCGAAATCGGTCCGCGCCGCCTCTTTCGGATCGAGGTGGCTCAGGTCGCGGTAGTACCAGTCGAGCTCGATGTGCGTGACCTGCTTCTCGCCGAAACGGGTGCGAATGGCCCGCGCCAGCCAGCTTTTGCCGGAGCCGCTGCCGCCTGTGATGCCGACGAGAATGGGGGGAATCATGAGGAATAAGGTAAATGATTTAGGGGCCTGGGCTCAAGCGCGGGCTCGTGGGGCCGTTTTAACAACCGAGGTGTCGCTTCCCGCGTCTCCTCGACGATCCAGCCAAATCCATTCCACATTTCATTCCCACCAACATGAGTTTAGTAATCGAAGGACAGACAGTAGAAGGTACCTTGAGAGCGGAGGTCGGCGTGAGCCGTCTCGACGCATCCTCCGCCCGCGATTTCAAGAAGCAGATCGACGCGCTTTGGTCCGACGCGGTGACTGGAGTGGAGTTCGACTTTTCGCGAGTGGACTTTTTGGACAGCTCGGGAGTCGGCGCCTTGCTCGGCGTTTACAAGAAGCTGCCATCGGGCTCCGCCTCCGTCCGCCTGCTCAACGTGAAGGCCCCAGTGCAGTCGGTCATCGAACTGCTGCGCCTGCATCGCATCTTCGAAATCGCCAGCTAGCTCGTACGGAGCTGCTGCTCGTCTTCGCCGCGCCGGGCATCCGGCGACGCTACGCTAAACCTCGTCCCCAGCTGATCGCCGGGCTTGTCATGTATTGGGCGAGTCCTTCTATTCGCCCGGATGCAATCGGAGGAGTCAGGGAGTTGGGCAGATCACTTGAAGGCGACGCTTCGCCTGGCGTGGCCGATCGTGGCGGGAAATCTCGGGCAAATCCTTATCGGCGTGGTGGATACGCTGATGATTGGTCGGCTGGGGGTGGTGCCTTTGGGAGCGGCGTCCTTCGTGAACAACATTTTCGTGGTGCCGTTGGTCACGCTGATGGGGCTTCTGGTATCGGTCACGGTCCTGGTGGCCCAAGCCAAGGGAGCGGCTGATCCGCGAAGGGTGGGGCGCCTGCTCAAGCACGGGCTGGCTCTCGCCCTGGCGCTTTCTACGGTGGCGATCGCCCTGCTGCTGGTGAACGCCTCCTTTCTGGATCGCTACGGTCAGGAGGCCGAAGTGGTGCAGGCGGCAGGCGGATACTACTGGCTGATCTCCTGCTCGTTGTTTCCGGCCCTGTTCTACCATTGCCTCAAGAGCGGCAGCGAGGGCATGGGCTGGTCCAATCCCCCCATGCTGGTGCTGTTCGGGGGAATCGGTCTGAACGTCGTGTTGAACTGGATCTTGATCTTCGGCGAACTGGGCGCTCCGGCTCTCGGACTGGAAGGGGCGGGCTGGGCCACCCTGGTTTCCCGCATCGCCATGGCGGGCGGGATGATGGCGTTCGTGATGCGAGCCAAGCGCTTTCGTCCCTACCTGCCGCGTCGTTGGTTTCGAAACTACGAGCTCGGGGAGTGGAAGCCCTTGCTGCGCATCGGCGTGCCGACGGCCATGCAGCACCTTTTCGAAGTGGGAGCCTTCGGAGGCGCGGGCATCATCGTGGGCTGGCTGGGAGCTGAGGCTTTGGCGGCGCACCAGGTCGCCATGTCCTGCGCCGCTCTGGCCTTCATGATCCCTTTGGGCATTTCAATCGCTTGCGGGATCCGCGTGGGCGAAGCCTTTGGTGCGGGACGCCCGCAGGCCATCCGGCGGATCTACCTCTCCGGACTGCTATTCACCTTTTTTCAGACTCTGGTTTCGGCTTCGGTCTTCCTGCTTCTCGGGGAATGGATCGCCGGCTTCTTCGTGGAGAATCCGTCCGTGGTGGCCCTGGCAGGGCGGATTTTCGTGGTGGTCGGCCTCTTTCAAATCTTCGACGGCGCTCAGGTGACCTGTCTCGGAGCCCTGCGCGGGATGTCGGACGTGAACCTCCCGGTGGCGATCACCTTTGTCGCCTATTGGCTATTGGCTCTGCCCTCGGGCTACGGTTTCGGGTTCGCGCTCGGCTTTGGGGCTCCCGGGGTCTGGATGGGGCTAGCGCTCGGGCTTCTGGTGGCCGCCTTGGCGCTCATGCTGAGGCTTCGTCTGATCCTGCCGCGCTCCTAGTTGGGGACCATTGAGGAGGTTTCCTCATGCGGTATGCGGGATTCACACGGCAAAGTTAGGTTTTGAAGGTTAAGAAAGCCGGTTCGGATCCGATCCTAATCAGGCAACGCCCAGCGCTATACTCTTATAATGCACTCATTTAGTTCAATTCCCACCATGAAGGCCGACCTGAGCCAGTCGCTTCGCCCTATCGCGACAAGTGGGGGGGGATTGCCATGCCCTTGTTCCCTCCTCGAGCCATGAATCCCACTGTCCTCTTCGAAAACGCGTTTGCGAAGTCGCCGCAGGCTCAGCTGATCGTCACGGCTGGGAAAGTCTTCGCTGCGAACCGAGCTGCAGGAAACCTGCTGCTGGGAAATCCGGATATCAGCTCCTTGGTCGACTCGCCTGTGGAGACCTATTTCCTGGAGTCTGAAAAAGCGCTTTCGATCGACAGTGGCTCTTGCCTGTTGCCGCTGTGCAGCTCGGCTGAAATGACGCCGGTAGCATGCAACGTAGTGGTCACCCGCCTGAGCGCCATCAGCAGCCTATGGGCCTTGGAGCCGATGTGGGAGGATCAGCTGCGGCCGAACTGCGGCGAATCGACATTGCTCAACGCCCTCGATACGACCTCCGAAGCGGTCATCTGCATAGGCGGCAGCCGCGCCTCGAGAACCCAGCGTTCGCACGTGGTGAAATACCTGAACAAGGGAGCGGAAGCGTATTTCGACCTGCAAGGCGGTCCGGTGGTAGGCCGCCGCCTGCGCAACGTGTTTCGTCTCCACGACGCCCTGAAAATCGAAGCTCGCTTGGAGGAGGCGGTCAGCGGAAAGAGGATCTCGTTTCAGGCCAACGTGCTCTCTCCGGAAGGCTCGGAAACCTGTTTGGCGGTGACGATCAACGCTCAGAGCGAGGAGGAAATCGTGATCAGCCTTCGCGACGTCACCGAAGAGCGCCGCGTCCAGAATCGTCTGGAAAAAAGCAGCAACGATCTGGACCGCCTCAGCGAGCAGATCCCGGGCGTATACTTTCATTTGAAGATCGACGACAACGGCGAGCCTCGCTTCCCCTACATTAGCGAAAAGGTGAAGGCCCTGCTGGGAGTGGAAGCTTCCGAGGTGATGGCCAACGCTTCGATCGCAATGGGGTGCGTCTGTATCGAAGATTTGGAGCGCGTCTACGAATCGATCGCCATCTCCTGCCAAAACCTTACGCCTCTCTATATCGAGTATCGCGTGGTCGTGCCCAGTGGTCGCAAGAAGTGGGTATCCATAAAAGCGATACCAGAAAAGCGTGTGGACGAAGAGGTGGTTCTGTATGGGATCTTCGAAGACGTTACTCTGCGCAAGGAATCCGAAGAGCGCTTGCGCATGGTATCCGCTGCGGTGGAGGCGTCTAGCGACTTCGTGCTGATGGTCAACAATCAGGGGCGAGCTCTCTATCGCAACAACTCTTTCGCCAACATCGTTGGCTACGAGACCATCGACCAGCTCAACGATGCTGGCGGAGCCAAAACGCTGTTCAGCGAGAAGCACGTCTTCGACAAGATCTTTCAGGAGACCTTGGAATACGGGCACTGGCAGGGCGACGTGCAGGTGATGACCGAGTCGAACCGCATGCTCGACATCTACTTCCGTTCGGTATCGGTGATGGATGAAAAAGGCCGCGTGACCGCCTTGGTGATCACAGGTACGGACGTGACGCACAACAAGCGTCGGCAGAACCTTCTCAAGCGCTACAACTCGGTGCTCAAGGCCCAGAGCGAAGCGGCGACCGACGGCATCCTGGTGGTCAACGAGCGCGGGATCGTATCCAATTTCAACAAACGCTTCTGCGGCATTTGGGAGCTGCCGACCAGCTTGATGGACGTCGGAAAGCCGGAAAAGATCTGGCGGGTCGCCTCCGCCCAGATGAAGGACTCGGAAGCGTTCTTCAAGCGCTCGATGGAGATTTCGATCAACGATTCCGAAACCTTCAAGGATACTTTGGAGTTCGCGGACGGGCGCATCTTCGAGCGCACCTCGATCCCGATTTCGTCCCCCATGGGCGAATCCTACGGTCGCGTCTGGTTCTTCCACGAAGTCACCGAGCAGAAGCGCTCCGAGGAGCGCTTGCTGGCCACCATGCGCGAAGCCGAGGAGGCGAACAAGGCCAAGAGCTATTTCCTCGCGAACATGTCGCACGAGATTCGTACCCCGATGAACGGCATCATCGGGATGACCGGCTTGCTGATGGAAACGGAGCTCGAGCGCGAGCAGCAGGACTATGTGGATACCATTCGCGCCAGCAGCGAGGCCTTGCTGGTGGTGATCAACGATATCCTGGATTTTTCCAAGATCGAATCCGGAAAGCTGGAGATCGAAAACATCATGTTCGATCTTCGGGATTGCCTCGAGGAGGCGATCGACACCTTGGCGATTCAAGCAGCCGAAAAGGGGCTGGATATTTCCTATGTATTCGGAAAGGAAATACCGCAGTCTCTGCTAGGCGATCCAACCCGTCTGCGCCAGATCATCGTGAACTTGGTCGGAAACGCGGTCAAGTTCACCGCCAAGGGAGGCGTGGTCGTGAAGGTGGACCCCTTCCACATCAAGGACGACGACGTGATTCTCCACTTCCAGATCAAGGACACGGGCATCGGCATCCCGGCGGACCGCATCGATCGTCTGTTTGGTTCCTTCAGCCAGGTCGATGCTTCGACTACTCGCAAGTACGGAGGCACCGGGCTGGGATTGGCGATCAGCAAGAATCTGGCCGAGCTGATGGGTGGATCCATGTGGGTGGAGAGCGTCGAAGGCAAGGGCTCGACCTTTCATTTCACGGTCTCCTTCAACCGGGCCGCGTTCGCTTTCGATCTGACAAGCTCCAGCGTGGCCAACCAGTTCGAAGGCAAGAAAGCCCTCGTGGTCGATAGTCACGACTTCAGTCGCGAAGGGCTCGTCAGCCAATTGAAGGCCCTGAAGGTCGAAACCATCGAAGGCCGCCATTTCGACGAGATCGCGAGCTGCTTCCTCGATGAGCCGGACCTGAACATGGTGTTCGTGGATTACGGGATCGACGGGATCTCGCCGGACCAGATCAAAAAGTCGGTCAGAGAGGCGGCGGGCGACGAACTGTTTCCAGTCCTCTTCACCGGGAGGCTCGGCGGCGTGCAGTTGGGGGAAGTGGCGGATGAGAAGACGCTCACCCTTATCAAGCCCTACAAGCTCGAGAACCTGAGAAACCGTTTGCTGGAAGCGACCGGGAGGACCGTGCAAAGGGTCCGCCGCGTGACCAGCGATTCCTCTCAGATGGGCGACCAGATGCCCTTGCGCATTCTTCTGGCGGAAGACAATGCGGTGAATCAGAAGGTCGCGATGCGACTGTTCAAGAAGATGGGCTACGAGATCGCCATGGCTTCGAATGGTTTGGAAGCGGTCAATATGATCGCTGACAACGAATACGACCTGGTCTTCATGGATATTCAAATGCCCGAGATGGATGGCCTCGAAGCGACGGAGGAAATCATCAAACGCTGGGGAGACAATCGTCCGCGTATCATAGCCTTGACCGCCAATGCTATGCGCGAAGACCGCGAAAAGTGCTACGGCATCGGCATGGACGGCTACTTGACCAAGCCTTTCAAGCGTGACGACCTTAAGGATACCATCACCAAGACTTACGTGCGCTTGCAGGAGGAGAAGGCGGACAAGTCCCCGAGCTCGGAAGCCTAAATCCATCCTCCTAGCCGCCGCTCGGCATAAAGGGTGGACTCGGCCGCTGCCCTCGCTTTGGCTGGAGGCATGTTCGGCAAGTCGACACGTTTGCGGATAGGCGACGCATTGCCGCCGCTTGATGGGATTGTAGAAGTGGAGGGGCGAGGCGCGGTCTCGCTGAAGGAGTACCTAGGCTCGGGACTTGGCTTCGTCTTTTTCTTTCCCCGCTCGGACACTCCTGGTTGCTCCGCTCAGGCGTGCAGCTTGCGCGATGCGTATTCGGAGCTCGAAGACAGAGGGGTGAAGGTTTTGGGGGTCAGCGGCGACAAGGTCGTGCGGCAGCAACGCTTCAAGGATAAGCGTAAACTTCCGTATCCACTGTTTTCGGACGACGAGGGAAAAGTGGCCAAGGCTTTCGGCGTGCCGTCGTTCTTGGGCATCGTAAAACGACAGGCGTTTCTCTTTCGCGAGGGAGAACTCGTTTGGAAGGATGAGAGCGCGTCCACGCGAGATCAGGCTGAGGACGTGCTGAAGGCTCTCGAGTCCCTCGGCTAGCGACGCGCTTTCGCTGCCTCGATGTGGTGGAGCAGGATGGCCTCGAAGCGATCGATCGCCGGCTGCCAATCGAAGTGGGGAGCGTAAGCGACCGCGGCCGTTCCCAGTCGTTGGCGCAGGGACAGGTCGCCCGCCAGTCGCAAGCTGTTAGCGAGAAATTCGGATTCGTCTCCCAGCGGCGCCAGCAGCCCGTTTTTATTGTGTTCGATGTGCAAGGCGGCAGCAGCGTAGTCGTATGCCAATACAGCATTTCCGCAGGCCATGGCTTCAGTGGTCACATTTCCATAGGTTTCAGTGGTGCTTGGGTACAGAAAGGCGTCGGCAGAAGCGTAGTGACGCGCCAGCAAGGCGCGGTTTTCCAAAGGTATAGGACCTGTGAATACAGCATAGGGAAACGATTTTCGTAGCTGCGGCTCCAGCGGCCCGCCGCCTACGATGACGAATCGGGCATTGCCGTGGCGTTGGCGAATGGCGTCGTAGCACTTCTTCAGCAACTGATAGTTCTTTTCGCTAGCCAAGCGACTGACGTGTATAAATACCGGATCGCCCGATTTGGCGCCCCACGACTGCCTAAGCTGTTCGTCGCGAGCGGCGGGATTGAAGGTAGTGAGGTGTACCCCGCGTCCGAATACATCCATGTTCCTAAACCCCTCTCGACCGAGCTGGTCCGCCAGCTCTCGGGTCGGGGCCATGGTGCAGCGGGTCTGGTTGTGTATCCAGCGTAGAAACGCGAGCACGAGGCTGGTGAAGAACTTGGCGTTGTAGTGCTCGCTGTAGCTATGGAAATTGGTATGAAACGTTGATGTAGTGGGCGTTAGGATACGTTTAGCTGCCAAGATGGCCGACAGTCCCAGCGGCCCCTCCGTAGCGATATGCACGACGTCCGGCTGCCAACGTCGCCACTGATAGATCAGTCGATTCCTGCAGGGGATGCCGAAGCGCAGGTCCGGGTAGCGAGGAATGGGCGCCCCGGGCACGGTGACGGTGCTCTGGTCTGCAAGGGCGTAGGGTTCCTCGGCTGACTGACTGGGGCGAACCACTTGCACCTGGTGTCCCTTTTCCCGCATGCCCGTCACCAGTTGACTCAGGGTCATGGCCACGCCGTTAATTTCGGGAGGGTAGGTTTCGGTTACGAGGGAGAGCTTCACGAGATTCGGTATTTGGTTTTTTCTGACCGGCGCGTCTTGAGCTTGAAACACGGCCTAGACGCGGGACCTAGCGATGGAAATCTGAAAGTTGTAACGTTCGCGTGACAGCTAATCATGGGCAGTAGAGGGCGCTTCTAGTTTTCAGCGGTAGCAGCCTTTGGGTTGCATGGACCAAGAGCAATCTTTTGACAGTCAAAACGTCCTCCGCTTTTCATCACCGGATCGTCCTGCAAGAGCTGAACGCCGGAACTTGGAAGGCTCGGCATTTCCAGACTATGAGAAACAAGATGCGAATCTACCACCGGTACCTCGGATTCTTTCTATCCGGTGTCATGGCAATCTACGCCTTGAGCGGCGTCATTATGATCTTCCGCAACACGGATTTCATGAAAGTGGAAAAGCAGGTCGAGGTAGCTCTGGAGCCCGGACTTGGCACGGAAGCCCTCGGCCAAGCTTTGCCCATGAGGGGCTTTCGAGCGGAGTCGGAATCGGAGGGCGAGATCGTCTTTCGCGATGGGCGCTACGACAAGCTCTCCGGCGAGGCCAGCTACACGAAGAAGGAGCTGCCGCTGCTGCTGAAGAAATTCGAGCAGATGCACAAGGCCACCTCCGATCGCCCGCTGTTCTACCTCAACGTCTTTTTCGGCCTATCGCTGCTGTTTTTCGTCGTGTCTTCGTTTCTGATGTTCCTGCCTCGGTCGAAGGTCTTTCGCAACGGCATGTACTTCGCGGCCGCGGGACTGGCCCTGGCGGTTGTCGTGGTCTACGTCTAGATGGTCAACGATCCGCGACGATGCTGATGGCGAAGCCCCCACCTGAGGCCACGCTGAGCTGCAGAGTGGACTGGGAGCTTACAGGGATGGTCTCGATTTCGTATGCCTGCGGATTGTCGAGGTAGTGGGCGTCCGCTGCGTCGCGATAGAGAGTGGCGGTGTAGCGTTCGCCTGTATCCAAAAAATCAAGTTTCAGGGAAACGGAGCGTTGCTCGGATCCATTCACGCTGCCGAGGTACCAGTCTTTCGAGCCTTTTTCCTGACGAGCGGTGGTGACGAAGCGACCCGGCTCCGCTTCGAGGTAAACCGATTTCTCCCATTCCAAGGGAACGTCCTTGATGAACTGGAAGGCGTCGAGAAACCGATCGTAGTTTTCCGGAAGGTCCGCTGCCATGTGTAGTGGACTGTAGAATACGACGTAGAGGGCGAGCTGGTTGGCGATGGTGCTGTTTACGTGAGACTGGTTTTCCGGATTCAGCTTGCTCATATCCATTTCGAAGATGCCGGGGGTGTAGTCCATGGGACCTCCGATCAGGCGGGTGAAGGGGAGCACGGTGACGTGGTTGACCTTCGAGCCGCCGAAGGCTTGGTACTCGGTGCCGCGAGCGGACTCGTTGCCGACCAAGTTCGGATAGGTGCGGGCGATTCCGGTCGGGCGAACCGCTTCGTGAGCGTTTACCATGATCTCATATTCGGCCGCTTTCTCGAGGGCGTACTGGTAGTGGTTCACCAGCCATTGACTGTAGTGATATTCGCCCTTGGGCAGAATGTTTCCCACGTAGCCGCTTTTGACTGAATTGTAGCCATGCTGCTTCATGAAGGCGTAGGCGGCGTCCATGTGCCGCTCGTAGTTGCGCACGGAGCTCGAAGTCTCGTGATGCATGATCAGCTCCACGTCACGCTGGCGAGCGTAGTCGCTTAGCTCTGCGACGTCGAAATCTGGATACGGAGTCACGAAATCGAAAACGTAGTCCTTCTCGTGCCCGAACCAGTCTTCCCAACCCACGTTCCAACCCTCCACCAGAACGCCGTCGAACCCGTGCTTCGCCGCGAAGTCGATGTAGGTCTTCACGTGTTCGGTATTGGCTGCATGGCGTTCGCTGCGGGGGAGCTGGGTATAGTCGGTTTCGCCGAGCTTGATGGGGACGGCCGCGTCGGTGTAGGCCCAGGAGCTTTTGCCGGTGATCATCTCCCACCACACTCCGATGTATTTCATGGGTCTGATCCAGGAGGTGTCCTCGATCTTGCAGGGCTCGTTGAGGTTGTAGGTCAGGCGCGAGGCCAGGATGTCGCGGGCGTCGTCGCTGGCGATGATCGTGCGCCAAGGCGTTTGGGCGGGGGCTTGCAGGTAGGCTTTGTCGCCGACTGCGTTGGGGGTGAGCCATGACTCGAAGACGAGCGTCTCCGGATTGAGGTTCAGGTGCATGGCCGGGTAGTCGATCAAGGCGGCTTCGTGCAAATTGATGTAGAGCCCGGAGTCGGTCTTGAGCATGAGAGCGGTTTGCACGCCTGTTTTCGAGAAGGCGGTCTGCGAGGCGTTTTCAGTGTAGGCGGAGTCGAAGAGCTCTGCGATCGCGGAGAGGCGGGATTCGGTGTAGTCGTACTCTTGGGTATCGTAGTCTCCTGGTATCCAGAAAGCGGTATGGTCGCCGGTCATGGCAAACTCGCTCAACTCGTCGGTCACCACGAAGTGGCGAAGATTTGATTGTTCGGGAAACTCGTAGCGAAAGCCGAGCCCGTCGTCGGAGAGCCGAAAGCGCAGGTCGAGCTCGATGCCAGATCCCTCCTGACGCAGGCGCACTAGCCGCTCGCGGTAGTGGTTGCGGATCTCCGTTTCCTCGCCCCAGACGGTTTGCCAAGTCTCGTCGAACTCATTCTCGATCACTTCCACGATTTGAAACCCGCTGTTCAAGGCGTGTTGCTCTCCCTCGATGCGAAGCTCAAAGCCAAGTCGACTCTGGTCGACAACTGGTTCTCCCTTGTATCCAAGTTTATAGGTCAGAACGCCCTCGGAATCAGTCTGGTATTCCAAGAGGAACGCTCCGTCGGGTGACTGGAGCGAGGCGGCCGAGGCGGAAGCGGCGATGAAACAAAGCAGAGTGAGCAAAGGGGTCTTCATATACCAGACCATGCAAGACCATCCCTGCCGGCTCTCAACGACACGAATACGGAGAAAGCTCCAATGACTAGGACAAAACTTAAGCGCTCTGCGGCTCAGGTAGCGAAAGTCGTCTTGGGGACAAGCCGACCCACCGAATCGCTTGGTGTAGCGGTATGCGGTGGGGAGTTTTTCAGCGTTGTGCGATGCGAGGGCTACCAGTCGTAGCGGAAGGTGAGGGTGGTCTTATTCGCGTCCAACTCCGATGCGAAGGTGCCGCTGTGCGAGAGCTCCAGTAGAAGCTTTTGGGATACGCGGGCGAGCAAGGAGATCTCGCTTCGCAGCTGATCTTCGGGCAGGGGAAGCTCTTTGCTGGTGAAGGAGGCATCCGAGAGGCCGTGGAAACGGGAAATACCGGGGGCGTTGGATTGATCGAATTCGTGATCCCAGAAGACGCCTAGGCTGGCTGAGAAGCGTCGATCGGAATTCTCTTCCTCGGAAAGTCCAAGGCGCAGGCCGAGAGCGGACTTGAGGGACTGGTAGCTGCTGGAGTCGAAAAGCAGGCCGAGCTCTTGGGCTCCCGTTTCCTCGAAGGCTTTGCGTGAGAGCTTGGTGTACTGGAGGTTAGCGATGCCCGTTGCGGCCAGCTTGCCAAAGGTCAGCTGTTTGTAGGCGCGGGCTGCGGCCATGGCGCTGCGTCCGTTGGTGAAGCCGAAGGCGTCGAGGGTCTGCGATGTGGTCGCTATCTGCCGGGCGGTCTTGTAGCGATCGACGGAGATGCCGAAGCTAGCTGCGAAGCCGGCGCCTTGATCGTTTTTATGAGCGAAGTAGATGGCGGTATCGAGGCTGGTACGACCGTTGTCGCCTGCCGAGCTTGGAGCTACGGAGTCGAGGCGCGAGGCGCCGACCGCGAAGCCGGAGCTCGTTTGCTCATTGGCGAATCCGAAAGTGGTCATCGCGCCCTCGGAGCTGTAGCGGTAGCCAGAAGTTTCTCCCACTGTTTCGACGGTGCCACGTTCATCGTAGACTGAGCTAGCGCTGGACCATTCTCCGGTGGTTGATGGACTGCGGAGAGCGTTTTCAAACACGTTGTGCATAAACGCCTGACGAGCGCGAACCGTTGGTAGGTTTAATCTGGATACAGTCTGGTTGCTCAGCTGGCTAAAGTAGGGCAGGGCTTCGCTGGGGGAGCTCCAGGTCAGGTCGTCAATGAAGGTGTGGAGCGTTTCGCTGACGTTTCCTTGATCCGCGTAGGAAGCGAGGCGGTCCACTGCCTGGGCGATGCCTTTTTCCTGCTCGCTCATGCTCGGCAGCACGAAGCTATCTCTGAGCAGAAGCGCTTCGACAGCTCCGTCATGATAGATCGGGCTGAAGCTCATGAAGTATGGGGTCTGGCCATTGACGGAGTCGAAGCTGCCGCTGGTACCCTCGGTAGCGGTGAGGAATTCGAAACGATCGCCGATAGCGACGTCGCCGCGTTGGAAGTCGGGCACGATCTCGAGAGCGCCGCCCAGGGTAGCTTGGCCGATGACGCTGAGGCGATCGGTTTCCGAGCCGATGACCTCCAGCTCGAAGGATCCACCGGCGCTCTGCTGGTAGTCTCCTTCGATGGTCAGGTGGCCGATGGAGTTGCCCGGAGCGACGTTGCCGGAGACGTTGGTCACCTTGCCGAAGACGAATCCGTTGCCTTGCAGCTTGGCGCCTTCGGTGACTTGCACGTCGGCGTGAAGGACTCTGTTCACAGCTAGCGAGCCCTTGTTCACCGAGACGGAATCGAGGCTGACCCTGCCGGCGAAAGTGACCTGACCGTCTCCCGCGGTGACGAGGTTTTCGAAGCTGGTAAGCTTGTCGAAGTCGATGGTGACGGTGGTGCCTTCCGCGTTTTCGGTTTTCACGGTGTCGGTGCCTTCGCCTCCGTTGACGCTGCTCTTGAAAACCGCGTTTGGTCCCCAAACGAGAGTATCGTTTCCTTTGCCCAGCGTCACACTGCCGTCGATGGTGCCATTGTTCACGAGGGTGTCGTCATCGGACTTTCCGTGAAAGCTTGATTGGGCATGATCAACAAATGTTTCAGCTCCAGCGTCTAGGTTCACGAAGCCGGTGATGGTGCCGTTGTTTACGAGCGTGTCGTTGTCGCTACCCGAGAAGAAATTGCTTTGCGAGCCGGTGGCAATGATGGCCCCCGAGCCTAGGCTGACGCTGCCGTTTATCCGGCCGTTGTTGACCAGGGAATCTTCATCGTTTTTCGCCGCGATATCGCTTTGGCTCATATCAGCTCGGAAGTCTCGAGCGCCTAGGCGTACATCGCCCGTAACGGTGCCATTGTTGACGAAGGAGTCCTTGTCCGTTCCGCCGTCCAGAACGGTCGCTTGCATGCCGTTGACGAATACCTGCCTATCGCCCAGATCGACGTTGCCGTTGATCACGCCATCATTGGTGAAGCTATCGTCGTTTTTGCCAAAGTTACCTACCCGAGTTTGGAAGAGTTCGTAGCGATTCGCATCGGCTCCGGAATAGATGCTTCCTGTGATTGTTCCCGTGTTTGTGATGACGTCGCTGTCGTCTCCAAGGTAGAATCCTCTTTGACGAGCGGAAAGGTGTTGATTTGGCCCATCCAAAATAACCGAGCCGGCGATGTCCCCTGAGTTGACGAGTTCGTCGGCGCCGAGCCCAAGATCGACCTGTCCGTTCATGGTCTTCGAGTTGGTAAACTTATCGTTTTGAGCGCCGAGATTCACATTTCCGGCGATTGTGTTGGAGTTGAGAAGCTCATCGTTCGCATCCCCTAGTTCCAAGTTGCCGGTCACGATTCCGCGATTGACGACGGTGTCGTTTCCGTTGCCCGTGTCTACGTTTCCGGTCAAGGCGCTGCTGTTGGTCAGGGTGTCGTCGCCGTCGCCCGCGGAAACCGAACCGGTCAGGGTGCCGCTATTGGTGAACGTGTCGGCGCCGTTGCCGAGCTCGATCGAACCGGCGAGAGAGCCGGAGTTTTGCAGGGTGTCATTGCCATCGCCGAGGCTGAAGGGAGCGACCACCAGAAAGCCGGACATGTTTCCGCTGTTGATCAGCGTATCGTCGCCCGAGCCTAGGTTCATACCGATGGAAGTGGTGTAGACGGTGCCCTTGTTTTCTACTTTGTTCGCCGCTGCGTCGCCGTAGAAGTTGGTCACGAGGTTCTTCTCGATGATCAGACTACTCGTGCCGGTCAGGTAAGCTCCGTATCCATAAGCGTGATCGCCGGAGAGGCTCCAGTTGGCCTCGGATTGGAGTCCGTTTACCTCCAGCTTTTCGTAGCCAAGGTAGTCGCCTTGGGCGAGGGTGCCGAGCCCTTGCAGCTCCAGGGTATCGATGCCGTCCTCGGAATCAAGATTGGCTTCGACCTGCTGGCCCGCGAGGTAGGAGCTGCTAGTGATTTGCAAACGGTCGTCCCCAGAGCCGAGTATCACATCTCCGGATACGGTGCCGATCTCGCTGGCGTGTAGGGTGTCGTTTCCTGCTCCGAAGTCGACATCGCCGCTGACGGTGCCGCCGGCGTTTTGCAGGGTGTCGCTCCCGTCGCCGAAGATTAGGTCTCCGGTCAAGGTCGCGTCCGTATTTACGAAAGTATCGTTTCCAGCCAGGAGATCGACCTGGCCGAGCAGGGTGCCGCTGTTTATGAGTTTGTCCGCTTGGGCGGTTCCGGTCACATCGGCGCTGAGGTTGCCGGCGTTGGTGAGGATGGCAGATTCTCCCAGGCTCACTCCGGCCGAGTAGCTTTGGGCTCCCTTGAGGGTCCAGGCTGGGCCGTGCGCTTCGAGGGTTTCGAAATCGGAGACCGTATTGGCCTCCAAGGTGCCCGAGTTCGTCAAACGAAGCGTGTCCTGTCCTGCTCCTCCTGAGATAGTGGAAGAGACCTTCAGAGGGCTGGCGTCCAAGATCAGATGATCATCTCCCGCTCCGAGAGATACGGAGCCCGTGATCTCGCCCAGCATGCTGACGGACACTTGTTCTTGGCCGTCTCCAAAGTCGAGGTCCCCGATGATCTTTCCATTCGAATTGTCCAAGGAGTCGGAGCCGGTATTCAGGTTTACATTACCCGTGATGGTGCCGCTGTTTATCAAGGTGTCCGCTCCATCCTTGAGATCGATGTCACCTTCGATGGTGGCCTTGTTGGTCAGTTTGTTTGCGTTCTCGTCACCCAGCGTTGTTGCGGTGATCGCGCTTTCGTTTACCAGCTCTCCTGATCCGATGAGGCGAATGTTGTCGTAGGCCTGGGTTCCTCTGAGGATCCATTCGCCGCCTGAGAGGCCGAGGGATTCCATGTCCGACTCGAGAGAGCCGCTGAAGGTACCGTTGCCCGAAAGTTCAACCATATCGTCGCCTTCGCCTCCGTTTACCTTGATCAGGCTGAAGATGCTGCCATCAAAATCAGCGTTCTCCACCTGAAGGAGGAGCTTGTCGTTGCCCGCTCCCAGATCGATGGCGCCTTCGACCAAACCGATTTTCATGATGTCGAGCACATCGTCTCCCTCTTCGAAATACAGGGCGCCTTTTATGGTGCCGCTCGTATTGTCGAGCGAGTCGACTCCGTCGCCGAAGTAGACGTCTCCCTCGTAGGTCGTGGAGTTGGTGAAGGTGTCGTCGCCGCTTCCTAAGGAGAGTTTGCCGGTGATGGTTCCCAAGGTGGAGCTATCAACCAGATCGGCTCCCGCCCCGAAATTCACATCGCCGACGATAGTCCCTTCGGCGTTTTGCAGAACGTCCGCTCCATCGCCGAAGTCCACATCGAAAGTGGCAGTGCCCGCGTTGGTGAGCGTATCATTTCCTGCTCCGAAGAAAACGCCACCGGAGATGGTTCCGCCATCAGCGGCGGTGATAGAGTCGTCGCCCTCGCCGAAGTCGACCAGACCTTCTATAGTTCCGTTTGTAATATCCAAAGTATCACTACCAGATCCAAACGTTACGTCACCCTCGATAGTGCCTGGGGTGACCAGCCAGTCGTCGCCTGATCCTAGATCGAGGCCTCCAGAGAGTGTACCCAAATTCCAAACACCATCGTTTCCATCGCCGAGCGAGACAGCGCCCGTGATGGTGCCGTTCACCGCATTGGACAAGAGGTTTATGTTTTCGTCTCCGGTGATGGCTGCTGTCAGCTGGCCCCAGTTGGCCACCTGTCCGCTTTGCTTGATTTCCAGTCCTTGCTCGAAGGACTGAGCTCCGATGAGGGTCCATATGGACTCCGTAACCTCGACCTTCTCGAAGCCCTGCATCAGGTTCATGGCCAAGATGGAGTTGACGCTTCCACCGAGGGAGAGGGTATCAGCGCCTCCTTCGTTTTGGGAACCTCCTTGTACTTGTGCCGCATTGGCGAGCGAGGATCCAGTGAGGTAGAAAAAGTCGTCGCCCGCTCCGAGGGTTACGGTGCCGCTGATGGTGCCGAGCTTCTCGCCGTACAGGGAATCGTCGCCCGCTCCCATGTCTACATTGCCAGTTATGTTGCCGCCGGTGTTGTCGAACAAGTCCGAGCCGTCGCCCATATCGATATTCCCGATGATTTCACCGGCGTTGAGCAAGCTGTCGTTTCCGCCAGCGAGAGAAATCGAACCGGTCAGGCGAGAGCCAGTTTCGGTGACGAAACCATTCGCCTCATCGTCACCAGTGACTGCTGCGTTCAGGATCGCTTGGTTGATCAGCTTGGCGCCTTCGCCTTCGAGCTGGATGCCTTCGGAGTAGCTTTGCTCTCCTGTGTGGGCCCAGATGGAGCCACCATTTGCGGTGGCGGAAACAGTCAGTTTCTCGAAGCCAGTGAACGAGCCATCGTAGGAGTAGGTCCCGTCCTGTTTCACGCCTTGGAGCTTCAGTGTATCGATGCCTTCACTACCACTTACGGAGCCGTCTACGCTCGCAGCGCCAGAAAGGAGGAAGGTATCGTCGCCTGTTCCGAAATCGATGTCGCCAGTGATTTTCCCATCGTAGAGACCGAGCTCGTTCGCTGTATCGTCTCCAGTGATGTCAGAACTAAGCTCGGAGTAGGCCACGTTGAGCAGGGAGTCGTCGCCCACTAGCTGGGTACCGTGGCTGAAAGAGAGGTTGGTCAAGAGATTCCATTCTCCTTTGACCTCCAAGGCTTCGAAACCTGTTGGGGTAGGACCGCTGGTGAAGAAGAACTTGCCCAGCGAGCCTTTGCCTCTCAGCTCTAGGGTATCGATCCCTTCGCCGCCATCGATGGCGCTTTGCTCGAAGCTTCCGCCTTCCGGCTTGGAGCCATAGGCGGTGGAAGAGGGGCGCTCGTCGCTATGATCCATGATCAGGCGATCGTCTCCCTCGGCGAGGGAGATTGCTCCAGTGATGGTTCCGGAGTTGTGCAGCAAGTCATTTCCGAGACCGAGGTCGATCGCTCCCTCGATAGCGCCCGAGTTGATCACGATGTCATCGAGATCGCTGCCCGTGACAGCGAGTCCCTCGCTTTGGCTGATGCGCGAGTTCTCGTCGACGGTCAGGGTTCCGGCTCCTCCGAAAGCAAGTGCGGAGTCGGTGAGCTCCGCGTTTTCCAAAGCCAGCGTGCCGGCGTTGATGGTCGCGTTTTCGAAAGACGCCTTGCCGGTGTAGGTGAACGAGCCCTCGCCGTTCTTGCTCAAGGTCTCGATGTTCTGCAGGTCGCCATCGATGAAGGTGGATCCAGTAGCGTTGACTACCAGGTTGTCCTGGCCCGAGCCCAGGTCGATCTTGCCCGTGTCGGGATCGATGGTGATGGAGCCGGAGTCGTTCAGAGTGATGGTATTGTTTCCTTCACCGGCGGAAATGCTTTTCACAGTGAGCTGAGCGCTGTTGGTGAGACCGCAATCGCCGTCGATGGTGACCTCTGAGCCGATGGTGACATCTGTACCCATAATGTCGCTACAGCTGCCGTTGACTGTTTCGAAGTTGAGGAACTTTGCCCCGTCGAAGGTATGGGTGCCGAAAAGGTTCAGGGTGTCGCCCAGGGTCTCGCCGCCCGAGCCGCCATCCACCAGACCGCTGAATACACCGGTGGCCTCGAAGTTCACGGTATCGTCGCCCGCTCCCAGATCGACGTCGCCGATGACGGTGCCGAAGTTGATCAGCACGTCGTTTCCTTCTCCGGTGGAGATGGTCCCATCGATCTGAGCCCCGAACTGGACGGTGATAGAGTTGTTGCCGCCCCCGAGATTCACGGCTCCGGTGATGCGGCCTGCGTTGATCAAGGTATCGTTGCCGCTACCTGTATTCAGATTGCTAGAGAGGGAGACCGCTTCTTCGGAGTCGACGCGGCCGATGATTCCCGTTTCGGTGTTTGTGATGCTGTGGTTGCCGTCGCCCAAGCTCACGTTTCCTTCGAGTTTGCCAGAGTTGGTCAAGGTGACATCGGCAGAAGTGAAGGACATGAACGAGGGATCCACCAGTATCGCGTCGTCCGCGGTGATGGTGCCGGAGTTGGTGATCGCTGTCGATGGAGTATCTACCTGTATCAGCGCTCCGACCGAGTTTCCTGTCCCATCGCTGTTCGTTGCGGAGACGGTCCCGCTATTGTCGAAGTCGCCAGCGCTTTCGATCGATACCCCGATCACGGAGTAGGGCTGGGAAGTGTTACCCGTCACGGTTACTTGCCCAGTATTGATTACTTGGGTACGTGTGTCTCCCTGCTCGACGCCGAACACGTTTATGCCGCGAGTTAGGGCGTTGGCGGGAATCTCGATCGGCGGGCCGAAGGGATCCATAAAGTCCGGCATGCTCGAAGCTACGCCGGGACCGCCAGTGACAGTGATTTCGCCAGAGTTGGTGACGGAGGAGGTGGATATCACATTTATGCCTTCGGCTAAAGCGCCTCCGGCATTGTTCACCACGATGCTGCCGCTGTTGTCGATAGTAGCGCTGCCGACGATGCTAACGATGCCGGTAGCTCCCCGGTTGTCTGTGCCTTCTAGAGTGATTCCTATGGAACCGGTGTTTGTGATGGTCGCGTCTGTACCGAGAATATCGATACCGCTGACGAACTCCGGATCAGGCAGATTGGTGCCTAGGACCTGGATCGCCCCATTGTTTTCGACCGTCCCGTTATCTCCGAAAATGACGACGCCTGCGGCTCCCAGTGTCGGAGTGATCACCACTTGAGCGTCCGCGCTGACATCGGTCTGGCCGCTTTCGATCACCAGCGTCCCATTGGCTCCCAGAGCGATACCGTCGCCATCGTTTTCCACCGTGGCGTCGGCCGCGACGGTTATGCTTTGTCCATCATTGTCTCGACCGTCGTAGCCGGAGCTCTCGGTGCCGGTAATGATCACGGCGCTCGAATCGCCAGTGACATCAGCTCGAAGCGGGGGGCTAAAGGAGGCCGTGGCGACGATGGCTAGGGCTGTCGAGAGAGCAAGAGTATGGGGCTTGAGTCCGCCAGTTTTCGCTAGGCGGGATGCGGACTGTTCTCGCTCGGCGAGAAGCGGGTTGGCAGGAGTGGAGTTCGGACGAGATGGGACGGGTGGTGGTGTGGGCGAAGCGGTGCGCGAATTCATAGAGACGTTGGAGAGGCGTGCTGAGTTAAGTAGTTCACTGGCCGGTGGCTACAGCTCGATAAGCAACGGCGCACGCCTTTATAAGTTTAGCGAATTCTCCTTACGTCCTCTGATCTAGAATGCGTCGAATCGTGACCCCTGTCTGCGGAGCGATTTGGCGTTTTGAGACGCTCGCCCGGGGGCAAAAAAGCCGCGGTCAAAGACAGTGGATGATTGCGGAAGGCGGCTGCGCGAGGTGTTCAGGTGGGTCGGCTCGTCCATGAGGGCAGCGCTGCGTCTTGATGGGCGTTTATCGAACGTCTCGGGACGAGCCGTTCCACCTCAAAGGTCGCTTCGTCGAACCTCGGGAGTTTCTCGTCCTCTCGTGGCGGCTTCAGTTTGGCGGACGAGCTGCTTTGCAAGTTTGAGCGATTTCGCCAACATTGGTGCCCAGAAGAGGACTCGAACCTCCACGCCTCGCGGCACATGAACCTGAATCATGCGTGTCTACCAATTCCACCACCTGGGCATCAGGTTAAGGAAGGGCGAAACAAAAAGTGAAAACCAGCGGCCGCGCAAGCGGTTTTTTGAAAAGAAGAAGCAGGCGCCGATTTCCCAGGGGATTCGGGCGCGTATCGTGCTTGTGCCAGGCTACTTGGCTCCGGTCATCGGTTTCGACTTCTTGACCGTTCCGCAGCCGCAGGCGCCTCCTCCGCACGGGGAGTCGCCGCCCTTTTTGCTCAATTTTGCGAGGTAGCGTTTCGCCAGAAATCCGCTCGCGATCAAAAATAAACACAAAACTATCACTATTTCCACGTAATCACTCATTTGGGAAAAAATCCAAGTTGACTTCGAGTAATCTATACTGAAACTCGATCTCAACAAGAACGAAAAAGGTAAGGGAGATGAAATTAAAGACTCTAAACGATCTGACCCAGGGGCAAAGCGCCCGCATCAGCTGTTACATGCCGCGCTATTCGGCCGCACGTCGCTTGATGGAGCTCGGCCTGATGCCAGGTGTGACGGTTCGCTTCGTGAAGACTGCTCCTTTGGGGGATCCCATCGCTCTGGAAGTGGAGGGTCGGCATTTCAGTCTTCGCCGCCAGGATGCGGCCCAGATTTCGGTGCAGTCCATCTAGGGCCTGCCTAACCTGATTCGTACGAACTGGTGGCGGTAGAGAAATTCCCTTCCTTGAGTGGAGTCGCCCGCGTGGCCCTGCTCGGCAATCCCAACACGGGCAAGAGCACTCTTTTCAATTGCCTCACCGGCCTGAATCAGAAGGTCGGCAACTATCCGGGGGTCACCGTCCAGAAGAAGACCGGCAAGATGCTGATCGGCCGCAACGTGGCGGAGATCATCGATTTGCCGGGCACCTACAGCCTCGCGGCGGACTCGCCGGACGAGCGCGTGGTGGTCGACGCCCTGCTGGGCGAATTGGAGACGGTGGAGCGTCCTGACCTGGTATTGTGCATCGTCGACGCCACCAATCTGCAGCGCAATCTCTACCTTGCCTACCAAACCGCCCAGTTGGGCATTCCCATGGTGGTGGCGCTCAACCACTGGGATTCCGCTCGCAAGCGAAACATCAAGATCGATGTGGAGCGCCTGAGCGAAGAATTGGGTGTCCCTGTGGTGCCAGTGTCCGCGGCTCGAGCCGAGGGGGTGACCGAGTTGAAGCGCGTGATCGCGGAGAGCGTGCAATCTCGCCCTATGATGAAGGCGGTGGAATGGCCGCGCTCGGTGAAGAAAGCCCTGGAGGCGGCCCGGGCGGAGCTGCCTGAATCCATCCGCGACTCGATTTCCGATGCGGTGGTGCATCGCAGCGTGTTTGACGAGGATCGCGGCTTCTTTCTGCGGGCGGGGGCCAGCGAGGCTCAGGCCAGCGCCGCTTTGGAAGCGGGCAAGCAAAGCCTCTTCAAGGGCGGGCTCAACCCCGGCAACGCGGAAACGGTGCTGCTCTACCACCACATCAAGCAGCGCATCGAGCCCTGCGTGACGGTCGACCCGAGTCGCAGCGGCAGTGGCAGCGAGTCGATCGATTCCATTCTGACCCACAAGGTCTGGGGACTGGCGGCGTTTCTCGGCCTGATGTATGTCGTATTCCAAAGCGTCTACAGCTGGGCGGGACCGTTCATGGATCTGATCGATGGAGCTAAAGGCTTCTTGCAGGATCAGGTCTCGTCGTGGCTAGAGGGAACCCCCATGCTGCAGAGTCTGGCGACCGATGGCGTGGTGGAGGGAGTCGGCGCGGTGTTGATCTTTCTGCCGCAGATCATGATCCTTTTCTTCTTCATCGCATTGTTGGAAGATACTGGGTACATGGCCCGAGCGGCGTTTCTCATGGACAAGCTCTTCAGCTGGTGCGGCCTGTCCGGCAAGAGCTTCGTGCCGCTGCTTTCCAGCTACGCCTGCGCCATCCCCGGGGTGATGGCCACGCGCACCATTCAGGACCCGCGCGCTCGCGTCATCACCATCCTGTTGGCTCCGTTCATGAGCTGCTCGGCTCGTCTGCCCGTTTACGTGCTTCTTATCGGAGCCTTTATCGAGCCGCGCTATGGGGCGGCGGTGGCGGGAGCGAGCTTGTTTGCGATGCATTTCGTCGGATTGGTAGTCGCGATGCCATTTGTGTATGTGGCGAACAAATACGTTTTGAAAATCCCTCCGCAGCCCTTCGTCCTGGAGATGCCTCCGTATCAGATCCCGAAGGTGCGCGACGTGCTGATGCGCATGTACAATCAAGGCAAGGAGTTTCTCACCAACGCGGGCACGGTGATCTTCGCCATCACCATCGTGATATGGGCTTTGCTGTACTTCCCACGCTCGGAATCGGTGGCTGAGGAGACGACCCAAGCGTTCGTTTCCGAAGTGGCTTCGAACCGCTCGCTGAGCCAAGAGGCAGCTGTGGCTTTGATCGAAGAGGAAGAGGCGCTGGCGCAGCGGCTGGATAAGCGGATCGCTTCGGCCTACATCGAGCAGAGCTACATGGGCCGCGTGGGCAAGACCCTGCAGCCGGTGTTCGAGTCGGCGGGGTTCGATTGGAAGATCACGGTAGGCGTGGTCGCCAGTTTCCCCGCTCGCGAGGTCATCATCTCCACCTTGGGCATCATTTACAGTCTGGGCGGCGACGCCGACGAGGAGAGCAAGGACTTGCGCGATACCATGGCGGCGCAGACCTGGCAGTCAGGCGAGAAAGCGGGACAGCCGATTTTCACCATTCCGGTGGTCAGCGCCATCATGGTGTTTTTCGCGCTTTGTCAGCAGTGCGGCGCCACGGTGGCCATCATTACGCAAGAGACAAGCTGGCGCCACGGGCTTTTCTCCTTCGTTTTCATGACTTCGCTCGCTTGGCTGATGGCTACTTTGGTCTATCAAATCGGGAGTCGGATCTGACCGTTGACGGAGGCCATGGCGGTGGAGCGGTTGGATCGAATCTCCATGCGACGGAGGCTGGTTTCGAATGGGTTTCCTCGGTTCGAAACGCTCGAAAGCGCGATGCAAGGGCTGCGTTTCGTGCAGGCGGATCCCATCCGCTCGCCGGCGCGGGCCCAGGATCTCATTTTGCGGCAACGCGTTCGCGGATACCTCGCGGGCCAGCTTGAGGCCGAGTATGCGAGCCTGGCGTTGGAGGAAGGCTACCTGTTCGCCTACGGCTTCATGCGTCCGGATCTGTGGCGATCGATGCTCCCGGTCTCCAGTCGCCCGCTCGCGGCGGAGGAGCGAGCGGTGCTGGATTGCATCGTTCAGCGCGGACCGACGCATCCCAGAGATTTGGATACGAGCTTCGGCAAGCGTTCGGTCGTCAACGCTTGGGGCGGCAAGTCGCTGGCATCCAAGCGCATCTTGGAAAGACTTCACGACGAAGGCCTGCTGAGGGTTTGCCGAAGGGAAAAGGGAATACGGGTCTACGAGCAGGCAATCTCGGCAGGCGCGCCTGAGCGATCAAAGGCGGATCGCTTCGGCGAACTCTTGATGACCGCTTTGCGGATTTTCGGACCAGTTCGAGAGTCGTTTCTGCTCTCCGAACTGTCCGCCCACAACGGGCTTGTACCTGTGAGACGAGATCGGCTGGCTTTGGTGGAGGCTTTGGTCGCGGGCGGGCGTTGTTCCCGAGTCTCGGTTGACGATGTCGTGTACCTTTGGATACCGGAGAATTGGCCGGAGGGGAGCGTGGAAAAAACGCTGCGCATCCTCGCTCCCTTCGATCCGGTGGTGCGAGATCGGCAGCGCTTCGAACACCTTTGGGGCTGGAGCTATCGATTCGAAGCTTATGTGCCGGCGGCGAAACGCAAGCTCGGGTACTATGCCATGCCCCTTTGCTGGGGCGATCGCATGATTGGCTGGGCGAACGCGAAGGTTTTGGACGAGGCCCTGACTGTAGAATTTGGATACAGCTCCCAAGCCCCTAAGGAAAAGGCGTTTCGCAAGATGGCCGAGCAGGAGGTGGAGTCGCTCGCAACGTTTCTGGGGCTTGACAGCGGGGCGTGGCGCCTGCGGATCTAGACACGAAGAAGCCGCGACCGGAAGAGGCCGCGGCTTGAGGAAGTGGAATAAGCTTCAGAGTCGAGCTAGAGCCATTTCAGAACCATGCGAACGTAGTAGGTCGTATCCAGTTCTTCCTTGTCGCTTTCATCGGCTTCGCTGTCGTAGCGATTCATCAAGCCGATGCGCACGCTCCAATCCTGACTTTTGAGCGGCAGCTCGATATTGCTGTCCTGCACCAGGCGGAAGTTTCCGAAGTCGTCGAGCGTCGGGGTGTAGACGAGTCGATTGTTGAGCACGCCCCATTTGAAGATTTCCTTGTGACGTAGTCCGAAGTCCAAGCTGGCCGAACTGTCGGCGGGACGGAGTTCCGTGACCAGAGGATCCTCGCTGATCACGATGTCGTCATAGGACTCGTAGAGATAACCGATACCTGCTCGGGTGTTGAGGTAGCGAGTTTCGGTGTCGAAGAAAGTGTATCCGAAACCGCCTGACACGTTGAAGTACTGTTCGATGTCCTTGATGGCGTCGTAGCCGAACGCGGTGCGCACGTACCAGTTCACATGTGGGCGGAACTTGTTGGAGTAGTCGATCCCGCCGAAGGCTTGGTCGGCGCTCTTTTCGTCGTCGGTCTCGGTGTAGAGGATCGAGCCGGAGAGCTCGAGCTTGTCGTGCTTGCCTTCCAGGGTGGCGAGCAATGCGGTGGCCAGACCGGTGCTGGTCTTGTTGCCCGATTTGCCGGTCAGGTCGAATGCGGCTTCGTAGGCCCATTTGCGGTCCAAGTCCGCCAAGGCCTTCTGCTGGCGAACCTGGGTGGGACTGTCGGCGCCCGGCAGCCAGCTTTCGGTGACGCTTGCCACGTTGGTGGAGACGGTTCCGGTATCCGAAGCGACGGTGAGGTCGCCGGCTGCGCCGGAAACCGGACCGAGCACGGTGGTGCCGTTTTCCAGCGTCATGTAGACGGGTTCGTCGGTGCTGATGGACTCGACCTGAGACTGATCGATGACGATCTCGCCGGCGAAATCCGTAACCATGGTGATCTTGCCACCATCGATTCCTTCGATCGTACCGTTGATGGAGGAGCCATTTTTGGTAACGACGACGTCAGCTTCGGCGATGCAAGAAAGGAGCGCGGCGCCGGAGATAATTACGTGAGTAAGTTTCATCTGTCTGTTTTGTTTGATTGAGCGGGACCGGTTATCAAATGGAAAACGACGAAAAAGCGAGCGATCAGAGCCATTTCTGACCGGTTTGGGCGCGTTTCGCGCGTTTCCGTGGAATCCCTTTCCGGTGAGTACGGAGATCCCCTCAATTTCAATGCGTTTTGTAGGTCGGTTTGATCTCAGTCCAGCCAGTTTTTCGTTTGTAGGGCTGAAATCCGAGGCCTAGGCTGCTCGTTCTTTTTAGAATCCCGTGCCGCTATGACTGAACATCTCGAATCAATTTGGAGTTCCCTAAGAGAGGAGGCTGACGAGGCGTCGAACAACGAGCGCCTGCTGGTCGCCTACTTGCAAGAGACGATTCTTGGGCAGAGGTCGTTTGAAGCGGCTTTGAGCTACACGCTCGCTTCCAAGCTGAAGGACGAGATCCTGCCAAGCATCACGCTGCGGGATCTTTTTTTGGAGATCCTCGAATCCGAGGAACGGCTCCGCGAAGTGATCCGGGTGGATCTGCATGCGGTGCGCGAGCGCGACCCTGCCGCGGCCGGATACCTTTCGCCATTTTTGTTCTTCAAGGGATTCAGCGCCCTCTCGGCCTATCGCTTCGCGAACCATCTCTGGTACGACAATCGTCGGCCGCTGGCTCTGTATCTGCAGAGCCTGATCTCGCGCACCTTCGGGGTGGACATCCATCCCGCCGCCACGGTGGGCAGCGGCATCCTGATTGACCATGCGACCGGGGTGGTGATCGGGGAAACCGCGGTGGTGGGGGACAACGTCTCGCTGCTGCACAACGTGACTCTGGGCGGCACCGGCAAGGACCGCGGGGACCGCCACCCGAAAGTGGGAAACGGGGTGCTCATCGCGGCCGGGGCCAAGGTGCTGGGCAACATTCGCATCGGGGAAGGGGCCAAGATCGGGGCGGGCAGCGTGGTGCTGCGCGACGTGAAGCCGCACAGCACCGTGGTTGGCGTGCCGGCCAAGGTGGTGGGGGCCTGCCACGAAAGCGCTCCAGCCCTCGGGATGAATCAGCAGATCGACCAGGACGAAGTGGTTGGCTTCGATCCAGGCATCTGAGGGCCCCGAGCAATCGTTTCCGAGAGAAGCTTCGCGACTTGATTCGGACGAGGCGCTGCCTACAGTCGCGCCCATGCCCAACGTTTTCGGCAAGCTTTTCACTATCAGCACCTGGGGCGAGAGCCACGGTGGCGGCGTCGGCGTCGTGATCGACGGCTGTCCGCCCAATCTACCGCTCAGCGCGGAGGACATCCAGCCGGAGCTGGCCCGCCGCCGCCCCGGACAGAGCGAGATCACCACTCCGCGCAAGGAGATGGACGAAGTGCAGATCCTCTCAGGCGTCTATGAGGGAAAGACCACCGGCACCCCGATCTCCATGCTGGTCTTCAACAAGGACGCCCGTCCCGGCGCTTACTCCGAGATGAAGGAGAAGTTTCGCCCATCCCACGCCGACTACACCTACCAGAGCAAGTACGGGCATCGCAATCCGGAGGGAGGAGGCCGCTCCTCCGCTCGCGAGACCATCGGTCGCGTGGCGGCGGGCGCCGTGGCCAAGAAGATCCTCCAGATGGCTGGCACGAAGGTCGAAACCTTGGCCTACGTCTCCCGCATTCACGATATCGCCATGCCTGGGGAGACTGCCGTTTCGGCAGAGGCCATCGAGGCCAACATCGTGCGCTGTCCGCATGCCGAGACGGCCGAGGCCATGATCGAGCGCATCAAGGAGGCTCGTTCCCAAGGCGATTCGGTCGGTGGAGTGGTGGAATGCCGCATCCGCAACCTGCCGGTGGGGTTGGGCGAGCCAGTTTTCGACCGCTTCGAGGCGGACCTGGGCAAGGCCATGCTTTCGCTGCCGGCGACCAAGGGCTTCGAAGTCGGGAGCGGTTTCGAAGGCACGCTGCTCAAAGGCTCGGAACACAACGATCTGTTTGAAAACCGAGAGGGCGTCGTTCGTACTAAAACCAATCTCTCAGGCGGCGTGCAGGGAGGCATCACCAACGGCGAAGACGTGGTGTTCCGCGTGGCGTTCAAGCCCACCGCGACCATCCTGCAGAAGCAGGCTACGGTCGACCTCCAGGGCAAGGAGACCACGCTGATGGGACGTGGTCGTCATGACCCGTGCGTGGTCCCGAGAGCGGTTCCGATCGTGGAAGCGATGGCGAATCTGGTCATCGTCGACCACCTGATGCGGCAGCACGCCCAGAATCGACTTTTCAGCTTCGAAGCCTAGGCTTTCGTTTTTTCTCAATCGATCTCGCCCCAACCCAACGCAGTCATGTCTACACCGCTCGTTTACCTGATTCTTGGTTCCAAAGGTTCCGGACAGTTCAACATCGTATCCGACCTGATCGAATTCGGCACGGACAAGGACGAGACCTCGCTCGTGTATTGCTCTGAAAACGACAGAGGCGATGCGGACCAGGACTTTTCCGTGCGTTCGCGCGAGGCGAGTCTCGGCCAGTACCTTTGGAAGGACGGCGCTTTGTCGCTCCAGATCCCAGGAGACGCCAGTGTGGCCTTCGTGGTGGCGGATGGGGTGAGCGATCCGGCGGACTTCGTGGAAGCGTTTCACGCCTGGCTGCCGGGCAGCGGCTGCGACCTCGGGCGAGTGATAACGGTGCTGAACTGCGAGCTGGCGATCGCTCAGCATGTCGCGTTCACTTGGTTCGACTGTTGTATCCACTTTTCGGATGTAGTGCTTCTCGGCATGCGGGAGAACGTGACCAACAAGCAGATGAAGGCGTTTCTCGATCACTATGAGCAGGAGTGCTTCCCCTGTTTGTTTGAATACGTGAAAAAGGGTCGTGTGCCAAACCCGGCGCTATTGCTGGAAACGCAGCCTCGGCGCATTTCGAGAATCTTCGATGAGCCGGAAGTCTTCGAGGATGACGAGGAGGAGGATATCGAAGAGGAGGACGTGGCCGGCGATCCCTCGCGCGATCACTATCTCAAGCGAATCTCAGGCGGGCGGCGCGAGCATGTGCTGCCGCATATTGCGGAGTACCTCTAGAGTCGCTCCTGTATCCAGTTCGTGATGGCGTCTGCGACAGCGCGCTTGGAAAGGGAAGGCAGCTTCTTGCTGGTTTCCCTTTCCACGAAATGCACCTGATTTTGATCTTTTCCGAAGACCGCGCCGTCGCTCACGTCGTTGGCGACGATGAGGTCGCAGCCTTTGGAAGCGAGCTTGCTTGCCGCGTGGTCGAGTAGCTGATCGGTTTCGGCTGCGAACCCGATGACAAGCTTGGGACGTTTTGCAGGCTCGAGCGTTCCCACGGACTTTGCGATGTCGGGATTCTCTTCGAAGCTCAGCTCCAACCCGCTTTCCTTTTTGATCTTTTTGTCAGAGATATTGGATACGCGAAAATCGCATACCGCGGCGCAGCCTACGAACACGTCGGCGGGCAGGGCTTGGTGCACGGCTGCGTGCATGTTCACGGCGGATTCCACTCGCTGGATCGTGATGTTCGGGTGGCTGGGGAGGTGGGTGGAAACGTTGCCCACGACGAGCTGGACCTCCGCTCCGCTTTCGGCCAGCGACTGAGCGATGGCGATGCCTTGCTTGCCAGAGGAGAAATTGCTCAGGTAGCGCACTGAATCGATGCGCTCGATGGTGCCGCCCGCGGTGACGATGGCAGTTTTGCCCGCGAGGCGGGCCTGATTCTTGAAGCGCTCGCAGACCGCATCGAAGATGGTGGCAGCTTCCGCCATCTTGCCGATGCCGCTTTCGCCGCAGGCGAGGATGCCGACCTGGGGCGGCACGTAGGCGGCTCCGTCGGCCTGGATCTGTTTCAGGTTCCGCTGAAATGCCAGGTTCTCCCACATCTCGACGTTCATGCTCGGGGCGAGCAGCACCGGCTTGTTGCGGGCGAGCAGCACGGAGGAAGCCAGGTCGTCGGCGATGCCGTTGGCGAGTTTTGAAACGATGTTGGCGCTGGCCGGGGCGATGACGATCAGATCGGCTCGTCGGGAGAGCTCGATGTGGTTCATCTGGTAGGAGCGATCGTCCCAGAGCTGGGTGTGCACGCGCTTTCCGATGAGGGCTTCGACCGAGAGAGGAGTGATGAAGGCTTCGCCGCCACGGGTCAGAACCGCCTCGACAGTCGCTCCAGCTTTTGTGAGCAAGCGTATGAGCTCCAGTGACTTGTAGGACGCGATGCTGCCGGTGATGATGAGTAGGATGTTTTTTCCAGTGAGCACGATCGATTGGGTTTAGTCATCCCTAGATGGAGAGAGTTGCTCGGGAGCTCAAGCGTGTAAGCGCCCAGGACCGACTCAGCTGAGCTCGAATTCGAGCTGTCGCGGCAGGCGGGCGTTGCCTTCCGGGTCCACGAATCGCACGCCCAGCCCCAGCAGGCGAATGGGATCGGATCGTTTTCGGAAGGATTCGGCTAGCAGGTCTTGAAAGGCGGCCAAGGCGAAGGGCAAGCCGCTGCGCTCGATGGAGCTGCGGGAGAAGTCGGCGTACTTGCACTTGACGAATAGCTTGGCGATGGGGCGGTCGGTTTTGATTCGGGCCAGGTCCGATGAGAGTTCGCGGAAGATCTCCGCTGCGTATTCCATGCGTTCCTCGAGACTTTGGAGATTGCGGGAAAAGGTGCGCTCGCAGCTCATGGATTTGCGTATCCGGTTTGTGACGACAGGTCGATCGTCGATGCCACGGCAAAGCTCGTAGAGCTCGGAGCCGAACTTGCCGAAACGCTGCTGCAGCTCGTACTTCGCAATCTGCTGGAGTTGGCCGCAGGTTTGGATGCCGGTCCGCGCCAGACGCTGAGCGGCTTTTTTCCCAACTCCCCAAATCTTGGATACGGGCAGCTCCTGCATGAAAGCGGCGATGTCGGCTGGCCTGATTTCGAACTGCCCGTTCGGCTTGTTCCAATCGCTGGCGATTTTCGCTAGCATCTTGTTTGGGGCGATGCCAGCTGAGGCGTTCAGTCCTGTGAGGGAGCGGATGCGGCGGCGGATCTCGCTGGCCAGCTCGCTAGCGGGCTCTGGCCGGTGGCTGAGGTCGAGGTAGGCTTCGTCGAGGGAGAGTGGCTCGATCTTGTCCGTGAACTCCCGAAAAATGCCGCGGATGCGACGGCTTTCGTTTCGATAGACCTCGAAGCGTACCGGAAGCACCACCAGATGCGGGCAGCGTTGCACGGCTTGAAAGGTTGGCATGGCGGAGTGGATACCAAAGGTCCGAGCCTCGTAGTTGCAGGTGGTGAGCACTCCGCGATTGGAGCTGCGCCCGCCTACCGCTACCGGCTCTCCGCGCAGCTCTGGTCGATCGCGGACTTCGATAGCGGCGTAGAAGCAATCCATGTCGATGTGGACGATCATTGTGCGAGGGTTTCGATAAAAGGAGACGGAGACGAGGCGGCGAGAGCGTTTTTTTCTGCTTCTTTCTTGGGCGCTTTTTGATCTTACTCCCGGGTATGTCTCAAGCGCTGTCCAAGGCCAAGCTTAGCTCCTTAAGAAAATTTCACCAGAAGAAGACGCGTCAGGCGGAAGGTCGCTTTCTGATCGAAGGGTGGCACCTGCTGGACGAAGCCCTGAAGGCCAAGCGGCGGATCCATGCCCTGATCTACCAGGAAGACCCGCGGCGCGCGTCGGAAGAGGAGGACATCCTAACCCGAGCCGTGGAGGTGTCGAGCGAGGCGTTTGTAGCGACCTCGGTCCAGCTGAGCCAGCTCTCGGACACGAAGTGCGCCCAAGGCGTGGCGGCCTTGATCGATGCGGTGGGGGTGAGCTTCGACGAGCTGGAGCGCGACCTGCCAGCCAGCGGACCGCTTCGGCTGGTCCTGCTGGACGACGTTTCCGACCCGGGCAACTGCGGCAGCATCGTGAGAGCGAGCGATTGGTTCGGGATGGATGGGATCGTTTTGGGGAACGGCTGCGCCGAGCTCGAAAACGGCAAGACCGCCCGCTCGAGCATGGGTGGAATGTTTCACCTGCCAGTGGCCACCGATGTGGACCTTCCTGCGACCATTGCCCGTCTGCAGGCGCTCGGAGTTTCGCTGGTGACTACCGAACTCGAAGCGGCGACCTCGCTGGAAGGCTTCGTCTTTCCCAATCGCTGCGCTTTGGTGATCGGAAACGAGGCCCGCGGCGTCTCCAAAACGGTATCCGAGCAGGCGGACGCCCGGGTGTTCGCTCCACGCTTCGGGGGCGGGGAATCGCTGAACGCAGCCCTGGCGGCAGCTGTTTTCCTCGCTCGCTGGAGGCTTTCGTAGTGGCTTGCGGGGAGGGGCGTTGACGCGAGAGGCGTGGACTGGCTCGGGCGGCAAGCGTTTTTTGCAACGTGGCGAAAAGGAGTTGTCCGATGGCGCCTGATAAATGGCTGGGCGAGGGCGGAATGTCTTTGATTGTTGGCGGGGGTGGATTAGCAATGGGGCCGCTTAATATGAACTGGTTATCCGATATCGAGGAGGCTTTGACCAAACGTGAGTCAGAGGGGAAGCGCTTGCTGATGATTTTCAAGGGGAACGGCGATTGGTGCCCTTGGTGCAACAAGCTGGAGGCCTTGCTGAACGAGAGCGACGCGTTGGACGTTTATCTGCAACAGGAAGGCATCCTTGGGGCCAAGATCGGCATCCCGCGTCGCGACGACGATGTGGAAGGCATTCGCCAGCGCTTCGGCATCACCGGCATTCCGTTTCTGGTATTCTATTCGGAGGACGGCCGCGTGGAGGGGACGACCGAGTTCATCGACGATGGCAACGCGTCGAGCTACGTGGACTGGATCGAGAGCGTCGATTCGAGCGCCTTTTAGGAGCCTTTCGGGCGGCAGCTCGGCGCAGCGCTATCCGTGTCTGAGAGACGAAAACAGTCGCGAACCCCGCATGGGATTCGCGACGTTTGCTATCGTGCGAGGAGCGCTATGGCTCCGAAAGTGGTGGTGGGCGGGCGCCGCTAGTTGAGCTTCAGGGCGCGGACTTCGTTCTGGTAGCGTACGATGACGCGCAGTTTCTCGATGCGTACGATTTCGACCCCGTCGACGACGTCTCCAGCCCGGCGAATGCGTCCGTTGATGCTGGCGAGCGGGTTGGCGGCGTTGTAGAAGATGCCCGCGAGCTGCACGTTCGGGAAAAACTCGTTCGCCTCCGGCAGCTTGGGTTCTGGGGATGCCGCAGGTTGTTGCTCCACGTTTTCGGCGAATTCCTCGACCGGTTCGGCAGCGGCATCGAGAGTGGTGTCCGAGGCCGGCGTCTCCTCGGCATCTGAGGTATCGCTAGAGGCTATGCTGGTTTCGCTTTGCTCGGCCTGGTCCGGGCTTGCCTTCGCGGCTTCGATCTCGGGATCCTGGGAATCGAAGATTTCCTGCAGGGCGTCTTCGGTTTCAGTCACGCCAGCGATGTCCCTGGCTTTTTCGAGCGAGTCGGCGAAGGTGATGTCCGCTTCGTCGCGCGGCGTTTCGATGGTCTGCTGAGGCGCCGGCTTGAGCAGGAAGAAGAGCCCGGCCGCTACGCCGGCGCAGGCCGCGAGGGCGAAGCCGATCGGGGCGAGGGTGCTGCCTTTGGCTTCCGGCGATTCGGAGTTCGAGTCGACTGAGGAGGCGGAGCTTGCCGACGCGCTCTGGGCCTGGGCCGCGGAGGCGCTTTCGGTTTTGGCCTTCGGCTGAGAGGTCGCGGGGCGCTCGCGGGGCGAGTCGCTGGCCGCTTGCTGCTTCTTTAGGGAGAGGGACTTTTTGGGCTGCTCCACTTCGCGACCGCTGACCACCGCCTTCCATGTCTCCCAGCTGCTGACTTTTCCGATCTCGATGAGAAAGGTTTCGTCGGCTGCGGCGTCGGGTTTGGCTTCGCCCGGATGGCGTTCCCAGACCAAAGCGTTGGCGACGTGAACGGCGGCGAGAGTGGAGAAGCGCTTGCCGAAGGAGTTGATCGGCTCGTGATGGAGGGCGACCGCTTCCACCACCGAGGCCGGCATGCCCCAGCGACCCAGAACGTAGGCTCCGATCTCCGCGTGGTTGCAGCCGAGGATCTCGTTTTCCACTTGCCAGAGCGGCAGGTTCTTTTCCTTGGCTTGCTCGCGAGCGGCGAGGAAGCTCTCCGGCTCGGCGTCGAGCAGGATGAGTTTTCCCAGATCGTGCATGAGCCCTGCGGTGTAGGCCTCTTCGCCTTGCTTTTCCTCTTCGGTTTCGAAGAGGGCGATGCGCTTGGAGGCCACGGCCACTGACATGCTATGGTGCCAGAGCTGGTCGGTGATGGCCTTGTGGTCGGGGGAGCGGCCGAAGCTGCTGAAGACTTGGATGGCCAGCACCAGGTTTTTGACGCAGTCCAGGCCGAGGATGCTGACCGCCTGGGTGATATCGGAAATCTTCTCTTCGAAGCCGTAGTAGGAGGAATTGACTGTCTGCAGGACCTTCACGCTGATCGCGAGGTCCCCGGAAATGGCGTTGGCGATGGAGGCGGCGGAGGAATTTCGGGAGTTCAGCTCGTTGACCACCTTCAGGTACATTGGAGGCAAGCTGGGGAACTCTCCCATCTTGGCCACGACTTCCTTGATCCTTGGATTGCCCAGCCAGCTGTCGATGGCTACGCAGCGCTGGATTTCGGTGATGAGGCGATTCGCCGGGCAGGGATTTGGCAGAAACTGGAACGCGTGGCCGAAACTGTCGTCGAGCTTCGGCTTGTCCGCTTCCTTGGCGGCGATGAAACGTTGGGAATTGGGAAGCAGTTTTTCAATTTCGTCGAGCAGCTCCACGCCGTGCTCCTTTTGCACGGAGAACGCCACGATGACGATGTCCGGACTTTGCGCTTTGGCGGACTCGAGCCCGGCCCCGGCCGAGTCGGCGCAGATGAGCTCCCATTGAGCTGATTTCGGAGCGAGGGTTTCCTGATAGGTGGAGAGTTGCTCCTTGTCTTCGTCGATGATGAGGATCCGCGTCTTCATGTGGTGTTTGGGCCGCTAGTGGGTAATGAGAGTCAAGAGAAGTGTGCCTCAGAAACGACCGCCTCGGGAGCAGGCTTGAGGGGAGGGCGCGGTTTTGCATTAGGTTGAACGATCCTACCTATAGAGGAATGTCTCTGAGGCGGGAGAACTACATAAGGAACTTAGGGCACGCTCGCCAGTAGGTATCCGACGAGCGGTGGGGGCGTCGGGAAAGGACATCGCTGGGGGCTTGCCTCAAGGGGAAAAGGTCGAGCATGCTGCGGCGCTTGTGAAAGGAACCTATCAATACAGCGGTCTGGAGGCGAAGTGGTACGACCTGCTCGATGAGCTGAGCGATTTCGAGGACGTGGATTTCTACCGTCTCATCGTTCAGAGCCACCCCGGTCCGGTGCTCGATGTGGGGTGCGGGACCGGCCGTCTGATGCTGCCGCTGCTTCGCGACGAGCGTCAGGTGGAGGGGATCGACTGCTCGGAATCGATGCTGTCCATTTGCGAGAGATCGCTCCGCGACTCCGGTTTCGAGGCGCGTATCGGCCAGGCGGATATGCGCTCGTTCGATCTAGGTGAAAGGCGTTTCGGGTCGATCTTGATTCCCGGCTACAGTATTCAAATGCTGGGTACTCGGGACGAGTGGATTGCGAGCCTGCGTTGCTGTCGCGACCATCTTTTGCCGGGTGGACAGGTAGTGGTCCCGATCTACCTGCCCTGGGACTATGTCTGGGAGGAGGCGGATGAAGGGGGACTGGAGCTGAGGCGGGAGCGCCGAGACGAGGCCACGGGCGAACGCTTGAAGGCGTTTCAGTCGTGGAAACTGGATCGGCAGGCTCAGCGGCTGGAGTTGCGAAACGTTTATCGACGCGAGTCTGGCAGCGGCCGTCTGGAAGAGGAGCAGGAAACGCTCATGCGTCTGATCTGGCGCCTGCCGCACGAGATGATGCAGCTGCTCGAAGAGGCCGGATTCGAGGAGGTCGCCTTGTACGGAGACTACGGCTCGGAGCCTCCGGAAGAGGATTCGGAAACGATCATCTACGTGGCCAAGACGTAGAAGGAGCAGAGGCGGGCGGCGCTTAGCTCTGACCCTTGACTTCCTCTGGTTGGCGCTCTTTCGAGAAACCGGCGAACTTGATCTTTCGCAGGCCAAACCATGCCATCTGCAAGAGGATGAAGCCGTGGCGGAAGCGGGATATGTTGGTATCGCCGTATAAGCGATCTCGATACCGGACCGGAATATCTCGGATTTTCAGGTGGAGCAAGGCGGAGCCGAAGAGAAGATTGAAATCGCCGAAGGGATCGAAGTCGCCGAATGATTCGATGCGCCGCTTGAGCTTCTCGTAGTCCTGCCGCAGCATCATTTTTGTGCCGCAAAGGCTGTCCTTGACGTTCTGGCCGAGAAGAAAGCTGAGCGTGATGGCGAAGAACTTGTTTCCCAACAGGTTAAGAAAGCGCATGGCGCGGGATTCCATCGGATAGACCAGGCGGCTGCCGTTGGCGAATTCGCAGGTCCCGTCCGCGATGGCGTTGAAGAACTTCGGCAGGTCTTCCGGCGGGGCGGTGAGGTCGCCGTCTTGGATGACCAATACGTCGCCTTTGGCCATTTCGAAACCTAGGCGCACCGCGTCCCATTTCCCTTTGCCCGGTTGTCGGGCGGAGCGGATGGTGTGCGGTCCTTGGTAGCGAGACGCTTCGCTTTGGATGGTTTCCCAGGTGTTGTCCTTGCTGTTGCCCTCGATGAATATGACCTCGGTTTCGCTGCCCAGAGAGGGGATGCGCTCGAGGGCGGGGCGGATGTTTCCCGCTTCGTTGCGAGCGGGCACAATGACGCTGCAGGAGAGGTTCCACGGGCGAGCTACGCTGGTCTGCGGTCGAGCCGTGATGAGCAGCGTGGAGCCGAGATGCCGTAGCAAGGGCAGGCGAGCTGCGAAGCGGTTGAGAAGGGGTGAGATGATCGGGATCTGGAACGGCAGCAGGATTTCGCATGATTTGGAGACGACTTCCCATCCGGAGATCTCCAGCAGATTGACGATGTCCTGCGTGGAGAGCCAGTTGCTGGGCGGCTGCTTGCTCACCCAGCCCAGCTTCTGTCCGATGCTCAGCGCCGGTCGCCAGACTGTATTCAAAGATGTGATATGCAGGCGAGTGCGTGGCCCGGCGGATTTGAGCAGGTTTTCCAAGCAGCTTTGGATGTCGTCTATGTAGCCCAGCAAGTAGTCGAGCACGATGTGATCGAAGGCTTCTCCAGGATTGAAATGCGCTGCGTCAGCTACGGAGAAATGGAGGTTCGCGTCCTCGTGCCGCGCTTTCGCTGCGGCGATCATTTCTTCGCTGAAGTCGATGCCGAGTCCGCGAGCTGGCGACAGTTGAGGAAGAAGGTCACCCTTTCCGCAGCCGACTTCGAGAATCGACGAGTCCGACAGAATGCGAAAGCGAAGCAGCTCGGCGATCTGCTGGTGAAAGGTCTTCTGGATACGCCTCGGCTTCGCATCCTTTGATGCGGCCTCGTCGAAATGCGGTTTGAGCGAGGAAGCCATCAGATCTTTTCGATAGTGATTATCATACGCAGGGCGAGGTGGCGTAGGACGCGTTGCGGTATTGATTTCTCAATACACAAGAGCGGCCGCAGCAGGAATGCAGGCAGGAAAGCCCTCCCGGACAGGCCTCCCGTACTGGGATAGGCGAGCAGGTCTCGGTAGCGCACGGTTTTCAAGATTAGGCCCATGTCTCTCAGCTCGCGCGCTATTTTTTGCCTGTCTCTCTCGAACAGGGCCCAACCCATTCCCATATTCGCGAACAGGGCGCTGCCCGATTGCTGTTCGAAAACGTAGGGAGCTCGGATCGATTTCGGCTCGCAAGGTTCGGAGTGAAACGCCTTGTAGAACCCCTTCCCGAAACCGGTGGCGGCGGGCTCGCAAAGAAGAATCCTTCCGCCCCGCCTCAGCCCTTCGCAAGCGCTGCGAAGAAAACGCATGGGTTCGGTGAGGTGGTGGAAGACGTCGAAGGCTACGATGTTGCTCCAGTCTGGGTCGGATCTCGGAATGTCGTAAGCTGAGACAACCAAGTCGGAGAAAGGGGTAGGAGCGACGTCGCTGGTCGTAATGTCGGGATCTACCGATTTGACGAAGCCGCAACCGCTCCCGATTTCCAAGGTCCTGCCCTTTGCTCTGTGGGAAAGCAGTTCGCGAAAGATATGTTGGTAGACGATTCTCAACGCCGGGCTGCGCTTCCATTTGTCTTGCGAGCTTTCCAGCAGGGAAAGGTCGTAGGTCGCCAGGCTCAGGTCGCCGTCGGGATGCGGGCGCTCGTGGTCCGTCCGCGCTCGCTTTTCGTTGGCGTGGCGGGTGGATGCTCGAGACCGGGTTTCCGCCGGAGAAGATTGGCTGTCTGGCGCGTTCATGGCAGGGATCCCTCCCAGTTGGCTAGAGCTTCCTCGCTGACTACCTTATGGGTTTGATAGGCCGTTTTCCCGAAGCGTTCATGGTACGCCTCCAGACCGATTTTCTCAACCTCCTGCAGATCGATCGCTACTAGTCGACTGAGCCGAGTGAGGTTGAAGGGGTAGGTTGACGTTTCGGCGATAGGCTCCAGCTTAAAGGCGGGTCCAAGGTCGTTGCCCGCATTGATCGTCGGCACGATTTCCCCGTTCGCGAATTCGTGGTGCAAGTGTTGAATGACGAAAATGTCATCGTAGGTGCTTAAGCGTAGATGGAGGCTCAGAGGCTCGATGCCGAGCACGGCTCGGCGAATCGGAATCGCGGGGATCTTATGGGCCGACCAGAGCCGAGTCGGACCGCCTACGACGAGATCGTCCTTGCCGATGAGACCGGAGAGTTCTGCTTGCGCCCATTCGAATCGAAGGCTTGGCAAGTTCGTTTTCGTGTATCGAGCCTGACTCGTCACTGGGAAGCTGTAGATGCAGCTAGCGAAGATCGCGCCCGCGACTAGCGCCCGAAGCATTGGGGCTCGATTGCCGCCAGCGTGGTACGCCCAACCGGTCGCCAAAGCGAATACCGTGAGTAAGGGAATGGCGAGCCGGCTGGCTGCGACGTCGTCGAGGTTTCCCCAGAAATAGAGCATGAGAATGCCGAAGTTCCCGATGGTGAACGCGCAAACGATCGCTGCGGGAACCAGCTCGTTGATATGCCTTCGCTGGGATTCGACAAGCTTACGTATCCCTAAATAGGATACGAATAAGAGGGAGAGAAAACCCAGGACGGATGCGAACGGCGAGCTGGCAAGCTGGCCAGCGGGAGAAATGAAGAACCGCCACGCCGCGGAAAGGTTCTGCGTCAAGTAGTCCAGCCCGAAGGTCGGCTCATCGGGATTCTGCAGGTTCCAGAAATCCGGGTTCGCCCGGATGTATTTGTTTTGCCAGGCGATGGGCAGCAGAAGGCATGGAAAGAGAATGGCGTATCGGGTGACGAAATAGGCGCGGCTTCGCCAGAATCGCCAAATGACGATCGCTCCGGCGGCGAACACGAACAGTGCGGATTCGTATCGAGTGTACGCGAGCAAGGCGGATGCGGAGAGCAGCGTGTTGAGGCTTGTCGGCTCTGGAGTCCTTGCGAATCGCATCCCCAGATGAATCAAGAGAGCGATGAGAAGCGCGTTGAGCAGATCGAACCCGCCACCGCTGGAGGAATGGACGAACAGTGGGTGAAACGCGATGAAGGCTGCGGCCATCGCTCCGGCCGCGTTGCTCCCCGTAGTCTTGGCCACGAGCGAGAACGCCGTGAACAGGAGCAGTGCGGTCAGGAAGAGATTCAGGTAGAAAGGATTATGCGGGTGGAACCCGACAACGTCATGAATAGTGGATACAAGGAAAGGGAAGAGAAAAGGACGCTTGTCCAGACTGCTGACGCTTGACGACTCTAGGTCGGCCGACGCTTCCCGCATGAGCGTATCCCGATGCTCGTGCATGCTGATAGCGACATTGGCGAGGTTTGGCTCGTCCATGGTCACCTTGAAGGAAGGCCCTTCCCTCAGAAACATCAGGCCAGCCATCGCCAGGCAGCTGCCTGCGAGAATCGCGGTTCTCCTCGTTGGAAGTCGTAAGCTCGGTTTTTCGCTCTGCCAAAAGTGGAAAGTGAAAATGCCGACGCAGGCCAGAGTGAACCAGTAGCCCGTCTCGGATAGCAGCAGCTCGCAGCGATCGGGACTGAAGAGAAGGAACCCGATCGTAGCGGCGAGAGCGGAACTGAGAGCGAGTGACGTGAGTCTCATTTCGGTGGTACCTGCGAGCTTAGGAGAAGGCGCTTATTCAGATGAGCGCATCTACTCGCTATCGGCTACGAGACACGTTGGTTGAGGCGAAAGCGGAAAACAAAAAAGCCACGCCTCGCGGCGTGGCTTTGTCGAAAGTTGTTACGATCGAAGGAGTTGACTACTGCTTCTGGCCTTCAGCCGTGTAGGTGCGGGTTCCACCAAGGTTGTGAGTGATCGAGAAGGTGGCTGTGTCGTCGAGAGTGTTGTCGTCGAAGGTGTAGTTCTTGCCGATCTGCTTGACGTAGTCATCAAGAGGAGCACCAACCACGCCTGTGCCTGGAGCGTAGGACAGGGTGACCGAGGTGTTTCCGGACTCGAGCATGTATTGCTGAGCGGCAGCTCCGATCTGACGTGCGTCATTGTCCATGGCGGAGTGGCGAGAGTCTTCACGGACCTTCTTGAACGCTGGGATAGCCATCGCAGCCAGGAGGCCGATGATGACGACGACGATCATGATTTCAACGAGAGTAAAACCCTTCTTAGATGTGTTCTTATGCATTATGATATGTTTCCTAGTTTTTGATGTTCTTTGGATTGGATATGGATACGAACATCCTGAGCTACGGCGCATTTCCACGGGCTCTTTAGCGCTTTGTACTAGGCCGCAGAAATTTTGGGTAAATGCTTGGCCCTTTACGCCGTTTTTAAAAGAAACTGTTTGAACAACTCACGCTTTCCAAATCGAGTAGAGTAATCGCACTAATGATCATGGGTAGGGTAATTGTATTCATTTTCTCGATTCACTCACTGCTATGGGTTCCGCCCGTGGCGGCTGAGCTTGTGACGGTGTATCTCGACAATGGCGACACCTTGTCTGGAGAGCTATTGCAGGCGAATGAAGAGTCCGTTTCGCTAGAGGTGGACTATCTCGGCGAGGTCTCGCTACCAGCGAATCGTCTGGTCAATCTTGAGGACTTGCTGATGGCCTCCGATTCGGAGACGGCAGCGGTCGCCGCTAGCGATGCCGGCGTTTCTCCCGCGACGGTGGAAGGGGATGGCATCGATGTGACGGACGAGTCGCTTTCGCTCGGGGACACTGGCCTGTGGAGCTGGACGCGCTTCTATTGGCAGGACTTTCTGGAGCGTTGGGAGAATCGCCTGCAGATCGGCTTAAACTCCGCCTCTGGGCGCAAGAATCAATCGAACTTCAACTATCGCTTGGACATGTTGCTGGATCGGGAATCCGACCAGTTGCGTTTCAATGCCGAGTACTACTATGGCAAGGCGAACGATTCGGTCATCAAAAACAACTTCGCTTCGAAGCTGCGGTGGCGAAAGGACATCGGGCCCGGCGTCTTCTACGAATCGCAGTCGATCTATTCGGCGGACGCGATCAAGCTGATCGATTCGAATCTCGAGCAGAAGCTCGGCTTGGGGACGCGTTTCATCGATCGCGACGATTCGACCTTGTCAGCGGGTTTCGGGGCTAGCGGTCGTTGGCGCGAATTTGAGAACAGTGAAGAGGAGGTGATCTACCTGGTGGACATTTTCCAGGACTGGGACTATCGGCTTTCCGAGCGCATACGTTTCACCCAGGATCTCCGATTCGCCATGCCCTTGGAGGAAGAGGACAACTACGAGTTCGGCTTCTCGGCCGCCGTGACCAGCGCCGTGACCAATTCGATAAACCTCTCGCTTCGTTACGAAATGGGCTACGACAATTCCCTGGACGAGGAGCTCAAGGAAGACCGCCGCTTTGTCAGTTCGCTTGGCTACGCCTTTTAGCGCTCCCCGCGTCTTGTGAGGGAGTCGCGATCGCGTCGAGGGAGTTGGAGGACGGTCTCTAGAGCGAAAACTGCTGCTTGAGCGCCTCGACGTCCAGTTCCTCAGCGTCTTTCCAGAGCGCTTCGAGCTTGTAGGTATCTCGGGTCTCTGGGGCGAAAAGATGGATCATGACGTCGAAAGCGTCCACTACCGACCAGCCGGACTCCGGCCCTTCGTCCACGCCGAGGATGCGTACCTTCTTTTCCTTCAGCGCCTTGTCGAGATCTCGTTTCATCGCTCGCAGGTGTGGTTCGGCGAGAGCCGACGCGAGTACCAGATAGTTGGTGATCGAGCTTTGCTCGCGCACGTCTAGGGCGACGATGTTTTCCGCCTTGGTGTCTTCCAAGGTCTTGCAGCAGAGGGCGAGGGTTTCGAGGCCGTCTTCAGGCAGTGACTTTTCGGTACTCATTCGGTGTTGTCTCTCTGGCGATAGAGATTTCGGGTCTTGATGTAATCAAATACGGGAGCTGGCAAGAAGTACTTCGTCTCCAGGCCGGTTTTGAGTCGGCGTCTGATCTCGCTCGAGCTAATGTCAATCGCCCGGGCTTTCGCTCGCAGGATCTCTGTGTGTGGCGGCAGATCGTTATTTGCCCCTGCCGTCGAGCCGGGGCGTTCGAAGGCGATGAACGAAACCAGTTCGGCGAGGCGGCCGATGTCCCTCCAATGGTGGAGCTGGGCGAGTTGGTCGGCGCCGAGAATCCAGAAAAGCGCATCCGAAGGGCGTTCGTGTTTCAGGGCTTCAGCGGTCGCGACGGAGTAGCTGATTGCGCCGAGCTTGAATTCGATATCTGAAACCTCGAAGCGCGAATCCTCGCGGGTCGCCGCCTGCGTCATGGCCAGCCGTTGCTCCGGAGTCGCGCAGGAGTCGGCCGCCTTGAGCGGAGCTTGACGGGCAGGGATGAACAGCACGCGGTCGAGGTCGAACTGCTCGCAGGCATCCTGGGCGATGATCATGTGCCCGATGTGAATGGGATCGAAACTGCCCCCTATTATTCCGATGCGTTTGGCCACCATGAGAAGCTCTTGCTGGAGCGGGCTGGCTGTCAATCTTCCTCTAGTCAGCGAGCGATCGGACGGACGAGGTAGGTTGGCTCTCCGCCCGCGCTGCCCGGAGAATCTGGGCGAGGGTCTGCAGGGCGCGTTGCTCGCGACGATGCACCTGTTGGCGCGTGATCCCTGTCTCGCGTGAGACGTGCGCGAGCGAATGGTCTGCTCCCTGGCGTTCGACGCCGTAGCGAAGCTGGATAACCTGTCGCTGTTTCTCCGTTAGCTGGGCGAGCGCCGAGCAAACCAGCTCTCGTTCGTCGTTCGCCTCGGCTAACGCGGCCGGGCAAGGTCCAGCTTCCACCATCGCTTCGGCCTCGTTTTGCGGAAAGTCGAGCTGCAGTACGCCCGCTCGCAGCGCCTCTCTCAGCTCGCTGTGCGCGTCAATGCGCCGAGTCGAGTCTTCCGGATCGCCTCTGAGGGCTTGAGAGATGAGATTGATCGGGGCTTTTACCGGAAGACGCTGCCGCATGGCAAAGTTCGTCATGGCGCGCTTGATCCAGTGTCGGGCGTAGCTGGCGAAGCATCGATTCGGGTCCGCATGATCGATGGCTCGCAGTAGAGCGAGCCGCCCTTCCTGCATGGCGTCCTCGGCTCCCGAGCTTTTCCAGCGACCGCGTGGGAGGCATGTGGCGACCAGCGGCTCGAAGCGTCCGTACAGGACGCTTTGGTCCTCCTTGTAGCCTTGATACTTGGCGGCAATTCGAAGCCTGGTCAGCGAGCGCAGCGACTGCCAATGGCTCGCGGAGGGAGCGGCGAAGTCTGTCCGAGCGACGTAGCTTGTGACGGCCCAATGTCGAGCCAGGCGCTTCGATTCCGCGTGAGTGGGCTTGGTTAGCTCGCCTTCGCCCATCGCCTGCAGGATGACTTCGAACTTCTGCTGAAGCGGCAAGCTAAGCAGGGCCTTGCGGAGCGAGATGCCACGTCGCTGTCCTTTGAATCCCAGCTGCGACGCCGCGAGAGCGATCTCCCCCTCCCATTCCGCTTTGGTTATCATCCAATCCAAGGCGGAGCGAACGCGAGCGATCCGCAAAAACGCGGGGCGATTCGCGGGGTCGTTCGCAGGGAGCTCCGCAGATTGGTCTCGTGAAATCGTGGGCATCTTAGGCTGGCGGCGCTGCTAGATTCGCAAGGAAGCAGGAGTCGCGCAAGACCCTTTGCTGGGTTGGACTGGGACTGTACCGGGTCTAACCATGCCGCTCATGTCGAAGGCGTCGCCGAGCGAAGCGAGCAACGCCTTGGAAAAGTGTGAATCAGGGGCTTGTTTTTGAAACGGAATTCTGCTGGTTTTCACGCTCCATCCAATGCCCTGGTGGCGGAATCGGTAGACGCAGCGGACTTAAAATCCGCTGTCCGCAAGGACGTGTGGGTTCGAGTCCCACCCTGGGCACCATTGTTAAGTCGCTTTTGATAGGCGACTTATGGGCTTGGTGGTCGTCTCGTTTCCCAGTTGGGTTTCAGAGTCGTTTGGAATCTATCCGGTTTCTGTTCAGATTCTATCCAATGCTTACGTCTGGGCGCTGATCTGTGAGATATAGAAGGCTGGTCGACTATCGAGCGCCTTTGGGCGTCTAGTTGGAATTCTGGCGATCTATTGCACGGCAAAAGAGAGGCTTCGGTTTTCTCGTTTGTCCCGTTTAGTCCCTGTTGCGCACGGCATCTTCTACTTGTTGGTAGAGGACCTGAATGGAATCGCTTGACTGAAGCTTGAGGGCCCGTGCGACGTAGGGTTGGGATTCCGAGAATCGCTTTTCTTCGATGAGCAGCTTTGCTCGGGTCAAGACGGCAGGGTATTCAGCTTCCGGATCTCTTTCCGCCCTGTCGAGAAGGAGGTAGGCTTTGTCGCGTTTATCGGCTTCGATGTAGCGTCGAGCGAGCTTGACCAAAGCCTTCCCGTTGGTGGGGTCGAACTGAGTCGCTTCTTCGAGGCGCTCGATAGAAGCGTAAAGATCGCCTTCATGGTAGGCGATTTCGGCTGCGATCGAGTAATAGCTAAATCGGGTGTCAGAGTCCGTTGGATACGAGGTTATTTCGATCTTGGAGAAAAGGTCTTTGGCGAGCTCGATTTGCTCGTTTCGGATCAAAACGTTGGTCGCCGCGATCAGGAAACTGATGTCGCTCGATTCCGCGAGGGGAGCCGCGTCGAGGTAGGCATCGCTGGCTGGTCCGAATAGTCCCAGATTTGAGTACAGGTTTCCTAGCTGGTACAAGGACTGGAAGTTGGCTTTTCCGATCGATCTTACGATTTCGAGATTTCGTGCAGCTTGTCGCAAGTTTTCGATAGCGAGGTAAGCGTTGGCTTGGGCTAGCCAGTAGTCAGTATCGTTGGGACGTCGGGCGATGAGTTCATCCTGGGTGTGGATAGCCTCGGCGAAACGGTCCGCTTCGAGGTAGACCTGGGCTTTGCCCTCGAGCCAGTCGAGGTTGTTCGGCTCGCTTAGCATGGCTCGGTCGTAGGCCACTTCCGCGGAGATGAAATTTCCCTGGCGGAAATGACAGTATCCCAGCATGCCGAAGGTGCTGGGTTTGGTGTCTCCGAGCTCGACGGCTTTCAGGAAGGAAACGAGAGCGTTTCGCGTATCGTCGCTGCGCAGCTTTAGGACGCCGAGATTTGTCCACGCTCTTTGAAAGTCGGGAAATTTTTCGATAGCGGTCTTGTATTGCTCTTCGGCGAGGAAGTACTCGTCGTTTTCGAAATAGACGTTTCCCAGCAGATAGTTGAAAGTGGCGCTCCTCGGGGCGTCGCCGACGGTCATGCTCTCGAGCAAGGTCTGGGCGTATTCACGATTCACGCGCATCATGGGTGCGAGCTTCTCGAGGATCTGCACTTCGAGTTCATCGATAGGGGGCTCCTTCTCCGAGAGCACGCCGTAGCTGGCGGTGAAACGTTTTTCGAATTCGTCTCCTTCGAGATCGGGGCGTCCCCAGTCCTTGGATACTATCGTAGTGGTTGCGGCGAGGCAAAGAAGTAGGGTGATGAAGGCTTTGATGGGTTGGCTCATGGCGAAAAGGGATCTCGAGTGTTGGCGCCGAAGGTGAACTTGTGCTGTACCCAGCTGTTTACGGGTTTGCCGTCTTTCTTGGCGGGTTCCAAGTACCAGCCTTCGATGTATCGTTCGATAAAGGGGACTATTTCCGGGATAGGACAGTCGAGCACGTGTATATTGGCTGTCCTGCCTTCGGCGGTCACGGTGTAGAGAACCATGAAGGTTATGGGCTTGTTCCTGTGACCTCTGAGATACCGAGCGGGGATGTCGAGGTTCTTGTGATAGGTACGCTTCGGCTTTTCCGTAACCTCGTTTTGCGAATAGATTTTTAGGGTGTCTAATCCGTCTGTCTTGTAGTTGCCGATGCTGTCATCGATGTCGAATTCGGTTTGCGTGAGCTCCTGTGGTTTTAATCCGAAATCGACGTCTAGAAAGCCAAGCGGAATGCTGGAGGGGCCATCGACTACTGGAAGATCGAAGCTGATAGAGACTGTGTTTTGCTCGGGCGGAGGTTCTTTTTGGGGAGGGGGTGGTGGTGGGGGGAGATGGAATTCGGATATCGGCTCCGTCTCGGGTTGTCGCTCGACCCGTATGTTGGATTGCATCACGCCTATGCTGAGGAAAACCGCGACCGCGGTGGCGAGCGCGCCCAAGTAGGGCGCGAAACCGCGCGCGCTGTGTTTTAGGTCCTGTTCGAGACTGAGCATTCCGCTTGCTTCTACTGTTTGGTGGCGAAGTGGATGTTCTTGGCTCCGGCTGCCTTGGCCTCTCCGTACACGCGGGCGAACGCTCCGTGACTCGTGCCGGAATCCGCTTGTATGATGACGCCGCTCTCTTCCGTAGTGAGTATTCTTTGGATACGTGGACGGACTCCAGATACGCCGATTTCCTCGCCGCCGTAGTAGACTCGGTCGTCTGCGGAGATGGCGATAAGAATGGAATTCTTGTCGAGCGCTTGGGTGGAGGCAGCCTGAGGTTTGTTCACTTCGATTCCCGACTCCTCCACAAAGACGGTAGTTACGATGAAGAAGATAAGCAGGATGAAGATGCAATCGATCATAGGGGATAGATTGATATCCACCTTTTCATCCGAATCGTACTTTTCTCGGGCTCTGCTCATCGATGAATCGTCTGTCTCATGGTTTGCAGCTCGAACGCGGCGAGCTTCTGCTCGATACCGCGAGCGATGCGCGAAACGAGCTGGGTGTAGAAGATGCCAACGATGGAAATCATGAGACCGGTTTGGGTGGTGATGAGAGCGACTTTTACGCCATCGGCTACCGCTTGCGTGGTGTCGACTCCTGCTTCAGCGCCGATGCCCTTGAAGGTCTCCAGCATTCCGATCACCGTTCCCAAAAGGCCTAGCAGCGGAGCGGCTACGATGAGTACGTTGGCGTACTTGAGTTGGCGGGCGATTAGGTGGGTGAACCTTTCGCGAAAAGCGATGATGGCGTCTCTCGGTTCCGAGGTGGCGTATTTCTCAATCGCTTCCTGTATCTTGATCTTTGATACGAAGCGCAGCAGTCCGATGGCGTTCCGATAGAGAAGGAGGGAGAGGATGGCGAGCGGTATCATGATCGGGCCGCCACTGAGAACCGTGTCCCAAAGTCTGCTAAACTCGAGTTCGTTGATCATCTGCTGAAAGCGCTTTCTCCTTGGACAGTTGACGACCAAAAACATCTGCAACGTCTTCCATCGCCGCGATGCGACTGCGCATCATGCGACTGAATACACCATGAAGAACGAGGGCGGGTATGGCGACGATCAGGCCGAGCTCCGTAGTGATGAGAGCTTCGGAAATGCCGGAGGAAAGCGACTTTGCATCGCCGGTACCGAATACTTCAATCAAGGTGAAGGTCTTGATCATGCCGACAACGGTCCCTAGCAGGCCCATGAGTGGAGCGACTGCAGCGGTGGTGGCGAGGAAGGGGAGAAATCGCTGCAGGCGTGGGCGCTGCTGCACGATGACCGTTTCCATAGCCTCCAGGGCTAGCTCGGGTCCGGCTTTTGCGAATTCGATTCCTGTCGAAAGCACCTTTCGCACAGGACCTTTGACGTCAGAGATCGAGTCTTCGGCGACATGGCTATCATCCTGTATTGACGATTTCGCTACAGAACGAGGGTCTGCTGTCAGGTCGATGGTGGTGGCGCGCAGATCGAACATTTTTAGAATGGCGACAAGCAGAGACAGGCCCCCAAGAGCGAGAATAGCGTAGCCGACCCAGCCGCCTTTGGCGAGGTGCTGGAGAGCAGAGCCTTTCGCTTCTTTCAACAAGTTGGCTTTCCCTTGAGATGCGTCGACGATCAGAGAGCCTTTTCCGGTGGAAAACAGTTGAGAGACCTCTTCGTTGAAATCCGATGGAAATGGCTTCAGTCGAGGTTCGATGGTGCCTGGGTTGAACTCCAGGAAGCCGGTATGCGAACCGCCGGCCGAGTGAAAATAGGCCGTCGGTCCGAGGACAAGGATCGTGCCATCCTTGACGCCTCCGGTAGGTGTGATCGCCCTGCCTTCGAATGGAAGCCCGCCTAGCAGAGCCTCTTGTCGCTCGATGCCGGCGTCAATGGCTTGGAAGAATATCGGTATGCGATTCTCTGGCAGGTCGTCTACAGAATCGAGTTCAGTGCGGATTTTGAAGAGAGGCTCTCGGTGCCGTTGGTCCTCGGCGATATGAAGTCGGCTTTCGAAGTTGTTCAAGTATTCGGATAGAACGCCACTGTTGTACTGCAGCTGTGTATCCATTTCGCTGATGCGTTGGTTGATGCGCTCGAGATCGATTTGCAGCGTTTCCGCGGAGCGTTGAGCCTTGGTCCGCTCGTCTCGTCGTTTGACCAAAAGGTTTTCGAGTCGATTTATTTCCGAGACGAGCTCGAGCCTTTCGTCGCCGATCTCGCTGAGGAAGGCTTGATAGTCTTGGAGGGCTTCCTCGATGCGCTGATCTCGGTCGGCGAGCAGTTTCTCGTAGTTTGCCGACTGCGAGTGAGCGATTGGGAGCAGCGCGAGCGAGGCGAGCGTGAGGACGACAGAGGTGGGGTGACTCATTTCTGACGTTCTCCAAGATCAATTTGGAAGGGCACGCTGACTGCTATCGGGTCCTCGAGCTTGTCGTAGACGTGGAAGATGCGCTTAATCGCGGGGCTGCTTTCATCGAAGTCGATCCATTGCCATCCATCCAGATCAGGCTTGAGCAGCCAGGCTCGTTCCCCGGTCAGGTCAGTCGCGAATCCGTGGGAGAGTCCCCAGTAGAGAGCTCTCACTTCGATCGTATTTCCATCGTCGACTGAGCGGATGGAGTGGGAGAGAGTGAGGCTTTGATTGAATTCGTCGATGGTGGTCATGATGGCGACCACGTTTTGCAGGCGGTTTGGCAGGGGAACGTTTTGCTCGGACTCGCCTGGGATTTTTGCGAGCAGGCTTCGCAGCTTATCCTTCAGGGGGTCGGGCAATCGCTCGCTCAAGGCTTGGAGTCGCTGCTCGTAGCCGTCGATGCGCTGGGCGATTTGCTGGCCGAGCTCGCTATGGGCGCTTTCCTTGAGCCGAGCGGCCGAGGTCCGCTCTTCGAGCTCTTCGATCGAGTGTCGGTAGTACGCAAGGCTCTCCTCGGCGGAGCTGAGGCTGGACTGCAGGGTTTCGATAGAGGTTTTCAGCACCTCCTTGTCGGTCCTCCAAGCAGCCTTTTCTTCAGCAAGTCTGGTGCGGAGATCGATCCATTTGTCGGTCTTTTGCTTGAGTTGGTCGAGCTCGGTAGCTGGGAGCAGGGCAGGCGCGAGAATTGCGAGAGCGAGCAGGAGGCTACTCGCGGATTTGAGAATGGGCATAGGGATGGGAATCGCGATTGGAGGCTAGGAGGCCAGTTGCCGGGGGCTGCAACGGGCTGAGAAGCGGGTCGACGTTCGAAGCTATCAGACTAGAGTCGAATCATCTCGATGGCCTTTTGTTGGAGCTCAGGCGAATCTTTGAGGGCGCTCGCAGCCACGCTTGCCAAGAGCTCCTTCCGAAGCGTTTCTGGGCTGATGGAAGGATCTGTGGCCGCTTCTTTCAGATGAAGGCGTTCCGTTTCCGAAAGTTCGAATTCGCTGAAGCTCGCTTTGAGGGAGAGAGCAAGGATAAGCGTCTGCAAGTCACCTGTCTGTGCAGCTCTTTCAAGATAATGATCCCCAGCCGACTGCATGAGCGTCTCCAGTTTGTTGGCGCAGGCGGAAGCGAATTCGAGATAGAACAGATCCTCGCTCGATTTTACGGCTTCTTCCGAATAGTCGCCTGAGTCGACGCTCGGGTCTCGGCGGTCGTAGTTGAGATTGCGAGTCCACTCGCGTTCGCGTTGGAGTTGCACTGAGTCGCTCTGAGAGGGTCCACCTGCTGCGGTTTCCAAGGAGAGGGTGGCGTCGCTTTGAAAGGTAGTGACGACATGCTGCTTCAAGTAATCGTACTCGGTCGGCTCTTCTTCGCTGATGAGCGTACTTGGGGTCTGGTAGACCAGAGCAAGGGTGTCTAGGTGGATTGGCATCGGCGGTTGAGGGGCGTTGGGGTTGGTTGGTTTGCCGCCCTCTATATGTTTTTGAGCCAAAATCATAGACTGTCGTTCCGCATAGGAACCGCCGATTCCGTTCGGATTCTCCTCTGCGGCCTTCGCTAAATAATCGTCGTGAGAGGTGTCTTCGAGCGTATTTACTCCAAGAGGGCCGCTGGCCCTGTCGCCTCCATCGTAGTCGTCGATCCAATTCTGGTGGTCGATTTCCCATTGGGCATAGAGCTTCTGGTATCGCTTGGCCTGTTTTTCGTACTTCGCCAGCAGGCCGACAAATTCAGGGTTTTCAGTTTCTTCGATCCCGCCGGGAATGGTGGAGGAGACCGTTTTCTCTTCAATGGTTTCGCTCCGGTCGAACTGATCGATTTTCACATTGAGTGAAAGATCCGCTTCCTGAGTCGACGTCGCGGCGACGATGCGATCCCCAGCCTTGCGGGCCAAACTGTCGCGGATGGCTTTGTCGAGTCGGGGATCTTGGTGATCCTCGACCTGGATGGACAGCCCGAGGTGGGCATCGGGCTGACGGAGGGCTCTCTTCACCAGAAAGGCTTCGCCTCTGAGAGGTGACGCTCCGGCGACAGCTGCCTTCCATTTGTCGATGATGAGAGTATCGCTCGCGGCGTAAACGGCCTGTTCAACAGCATCGCCGATGGAGGGGGTGAGTCCGGACGAATCAATCGCCTCGCGAATGGAATCGATCTTAGCTTGGTTGTGAGCGTCGACTGCCTTGGTGATCTCCTCTTGGAGTCTCGGAATGATGGAGCTTTCGCGGAGCCTTTGATTGAGAGCGAGATCGCGGTTCAGATATTGGCTGAAGGCTGACAGTGAGCGCAGGTTTTCGCTAACACGCTCGGATTGTGAAACGCCAGCCAGCGCTTGCATGATCTCACTCTCGAGCGCTTGGAGCTTCTGTAGTTCGGCTTTCAGGTCCTGGGCTTTCTCGGGCAACAGACCGACCGCTCGCCTAGAGAGCTCGATGCGTTTGGTGAGATTCGATTCAGGGGTGCGTCGGTACTCCTTCAGAATGGCAAAGTAGGCCTTTTCGGGGGATTGCTGGGGCTGAAAAACGGCTTTGCTGCCTTCGACTTGCGACTCGTCGGACTGCTGTTCGCGCAGGGCGTTGTCAAACCAGGCGTCGTCGTGCGTCTCTTGGGTATTCTGGCCGAGCAGTCCGTGGATGGGAGCGGCGAGCAGGCACAGCGCAAGTGAGAAGGGCGTGATAGGGGTGCGGCAGTTTTCTTTGTTGCGTTTCATAGGTTGGATCCTTTTTGACATACAGCGCTGAAGGCGTCGGTTGCGGGTTCTATCGAAGAGACCGTTTCGTGATCTGTCTCATGGGGTAGGGTAAACAGTGGGTTCGCTTGCTTGAGCTTAGCTCCCAGCATCGCTCGTAGTATTCTTTATAGGTCGCGTCTCTTGTAAACTCCGAGGCGGTATATATTTAGATATATCAATTCTATTTCCCCTTATAGAATTGGGAAGGGTCGCGGAGGTTTTCGGCTCATGTTGAGGGTGGGCTGAAATTGTACAGACGCTTTCTTTTGGGGTTCTCTGCGCCAGCGAATAGGGCTGTTATGACCTAGGTTATATTCACAATATCCTAAATGAAAACCTGACTTTCGCTCGAACAGCTCGATGCTGGTCTTTTTGATCCCCCTCAACGGAGAGATTCAGATTATGAGACGACTGCCCCTTTATTTTCTTTTGGCATTTTCTTCGCTCGTCATGGCGCAGGAAGAAACCAGCCCGGATGGCTCGATACGCGTCGAGATCGACCTGGATGACCACGGACGACCGAGCTACCAGATCGAGTTGAACGGCGTTCAGGTTTTGGAGCCTTCGCCGCTGGGGCTGGAGACGAGCATCGGGAGCTTCTCCTTGGGCTTGATCGCCAAAGGGGTGGAGCGTCGGGAAGTTTCAGAGAGCTACTCGTTGCCGCATGGAAAGGTGCGGGAGGTCGACTATCTCGCCAACGAGATGGTCGCTCGCTTCGAGAATGCCGAGGGCGCTCAGATGGAAGTGTTGGTTCGAGTGAGCGATTCCGATGTGGCCTTCGCTTATCGAATCAGTGGAGACGAGAGCCAGACTCGGGTGACCGTCCTTGAGGAAGCGACTGGTTTCGATTTCCCTGATTCCGCTCGGGCGTACGTGACCTGGCAATCGCCAGCGAATGAGGGATGGATGGGCACCAAGCCCAGCTACGAGGAAGGGTATTTGATCGATGTTCCGGTCGATCGCGAATCGCCGCGAGGTCTGGGTTTTACCTTCCCCGCTTTGTTTCGCTTGGGAGATAACGGCTGGGCGCTCGTATCTGAGACGGGGACCAGCAGTCGCTACGCGGGAACGAGATTGTCCGACCCGACTTCTGAAGGGCTTTACACGATCGCGTTTCCGGAGCCGGACGAAAATGGAGGCATCGGCGAAACGACAGTCAGCGCCCCGCTTCCGTTGCTTACACCCTGGCGCACCATCACCCTAGGATCCACTTTGGCGCCGATCGTCGAGTCGACCGTTTCCACCGATGTAGTCGAGCCGTTGTACGAGGCGTCGATCGACTACCAACCGGGCCGTTCCACTTGGAGCTGGCTTATCTGGCAGGACCCCAGCATGAACTTGGAAGACCAGAGGACCTTTATCGATCTGGCGGCAGAGATGGGGTACGAGTACATCCTGATCGACGCCCTCTGGGATGCCAACATCGGCCGAGAGCGCATGGAGTCGCTGGTGAAGGAAGCCAATTCGAAAGGAGTCGACGTGCTGCTCTGGTACAATTCGAACGGGAACTGGAACGATGCTCCGCAAACGCCTCGCAACATCATGGACAACGCTCCGGCTCGCCGAAACGAAATGGAGTGGCTGCAGTCCATCGGCGTGAAGGGTCTGAAGGTCGATTTCTTCGGCGGCGACAAGCAGGTGACCTTGAAGCTCTACGAGGATATCCTCACCGACGCCAACGACTACGGACTGCACCTCAACTTTCATGGAGCGACGCTGCCCAGAGGTTGGGAGCGCATGTATCCAAATTTCATGACAGCGGAAGCGGCCACCGCTTCGGAGAATCTCGTCTTCTCGCAAGGATTCCTCGATAGCGAGGCCCACCGCAGCACGATTTTCCCGTTTGTGCGGAATCCTGTCGCTGCCTTCGACTACGGGCCGATGGTGTTGAACGATCGCCTCTCGCGCGACCAGGATTCCGGCACTATTCGGAAGACCACGGACGCGTTTCAGCTGGCGACTACGGTGCTGTTTCAATCGCCGGTGCAGCATTTCGGTCTGACGCCGAACAACTTGGACGAGCAGCCCAAGCACGTCATTGATTTCTTGAGACAAGTTCCGGTGATCTGGGACGAAACGCGCTACATCGCGGGCGCTCCTGGCGACTTCGCGGTTCTGGCCCGCCGCCATGGTGACGACTGGTATGTCGCGGCGACCAACGGCAAGGATGAAACGCGTCGTCTGGAGCTGTCCGCCCCGTTTTTGGCGGGCGAGTCCTTCTCCTACCTTCATGAAGGAGAGGACGGAGAAACGGAGCTCTCTCAGCTGAAGATCGATGAAAAGGGAGGCTTTTCGATCGAACTCCAGGCCAACGATGGAGCAGTCCTGTATCAATAGTTCGATGCACGCCACGTCTTAGCGTCTTAGAAATACACTATTCCCGACTCGAATCATGACCCCTGCAAAACGACTTAACCTGTTGCTCCTCGCCATCTGTAGCGTGTTCGCAACAATCTCTCTCAACGCCGAAAAGGCCACCAATCCTTTCATCTGGGCCGACGTGCCGGACGTGGCGGTGATCCGCGTGGACGACACCTACTACATGAGCAGCACCACCATGCACATGGCTCCCGGCGTCCCGATCATGAGGTCGAAGGACTTGGTCAATTGGAAGTTGCTTGGCTATGCCTACGACACGTTGGCGGATAACGAGGCCCTGCGTTTGGAGACGGAGCGTTCCGCGTATGGACGCGGCTCGTGGGCGAGCAGTTTGCGCTACCACGATGGTATCTTTTACGTATCCACGTTTTCCGCTACAAGCGGGCGTACCCATATTTACAAGACGGATGATATCGAAGCCTGCGAGTGGGAGGAAATCTCCTTCGAACCGTCCATGCATGACCATTCGCTGGTGTTCGACGACGACGGCAAGGTGTACTTTCTCTTCGGGGGCGGAAACCTTCGTTTGACCGAGCTGGAGCCCGACCTTTCAGGAATCAAGGAAGGCGGTTTCGACGAAGTGGTGATCGAGCACGCTGAAAAGGTGGCTACGGACAACGCCATGCTGCACGCCGAGGGTACGCAAGTGCTCAAGAAGGATGGCATGTACTATGTCATGAACATCTGCTGGCCACAGGGCGGCATGCGCACGCAGATCGTGCACCGCTCGAAATCGATCAAAGGACCGTACGAGGGCCGCATGGTCTTACAGGACAAAGGCGTGGCTCAGGGCTGCCTGATCGATACGCCGGAGGGCGACTGGTATGCTGTTCTCTTTCAGGACAACGGCGCCGTAGGTCGTAGCCCGTGGCTGGTCCCGGTGAAGTGGGAAGACGGCTGGCCGGTGCTAGGCGAAGACGGCAAGGCTCCCATTGTCTTGGATATCGAGGACACGGAGGACGGGCTTTCCAACATTGTGGCTTCGGACGAGTTTGATCGCAAGCCGGGAGCGGAACTGCCGCTTGCTTGGCAGTGGAATCACAATCCAGTGAACGACAAGTGGTCCATCGGCGAGCGCAAGGGGCATCTGCGATTGGAAACCCTTCGCGTGGACGACGATGTGCTGCATGCCAGAAACATGCTGACGCAGCGGACCTTCGGACCGATCAGTTCGGCGGAGACCAAGCTCGACGTTTCGAAAATGAAAGACGGCGACACTGCGGGCCTCATCGCCCTGCAACGTCATTTTGGATACGTGGGCGTAAAGCAGGAGGACGGCGAGCGTTCCATTGTGATGGTGCGGGCTCAGGAAGACGAGCCAGAGGTCCTGGCAACCATCCCGCTGAAAAAGAAGTCGGTTTTCTTCAAAATCGAATGCGACTTCCGCGACCGGGCGGACAAGGCTTACTTTTTCTACAGTCTTGACGGCAAGTCCTGGAATCGCATCGGCGAGCCGCTGCAGATGCGCTACACGCTTCCGCACTTCATGGGCTATCGATTTGGCTTGTTCAACTGGGCGAGCGAGCAAGTCGGCGGTCAGGTAGACTTCGATTTCTACCGCATCGGTGACCGTCTCAGCAAGTAGGGCGGAGGCTTTTCTTGTGGCGCAAACGAGGGGCGGTCGCCCCTCTTGTAAAATTTGGCGGGTTCCGAAGCCCGTTTTCGTTAAGCCTGCTTGAAGGACTGTCGCTGCGGTCCTTCCAAGCAATTCGGTTTACCTATCTTTGATTCAAGCCGGGTAGGGGCTTCGCGTCGCTATCCAGACAGTTTTTATACCCCATAGGCTATCATGACGAAACTAGTTTCTCTTCTCGCATTCGCGTTCGCTGCAGCGAGCGCTTTTGCCCAGCAATATCCGTTTCAGGATCCGAACCTCAGCTTCGAGGAGCGGGCGGCGGACTTGATCTCCCGTCTGACGCTCGAGGAAAAGGCTGCCCTGATGTGCGACCAGTCCGAGCCCATCCCGCGCCTCGGCATCAAGCGCTTCAACTGGTGGAGCGAGGCCCTGCACGGCTACGCCAACAACGACAACGTCACCGTCTTCCCGGAACCTGTCGGCATGGCGGCCTCCTTCAACGACGAGCTGTTGTACGAAATCTTCGACGCGGTGTCGACCGAAGGCCGAGCCAAGTACCACGAGTGGATCAATGCCGGAAACGAAAACAAGCGCTTCCTCAGCCTCTCGGTTTGGACCCCAAACGTGAACATCTTTCGCGATCCGCGTTGGGGCCGCGGCCAGGAGACCTACGGCGAAGATCCTTATCTGACCTCCCGCATGGGCGTGCAGGTGGTGAAGGGCTTGCAAGGGCCGGAGGATGCCAAGTATCGCAAGCTGCTCGCTTGCGCCAAGCACTACGCGGTGCACTCCGGACCGGAATGGAGTCGCCACGAGCTCAACCTCAACAACGTGAGCCCGCGCCTGCTTTACGAAACCTATTTGCCCGCCTTCAAGGCCTTGGTGCAGGAAGCAGACGTTCGCCAAGTCATGTGCGCCTACCAGCGACTTGATGACGAGCCCTGCTGCGGAAACCGTCGCTTGCTGCAGCGCATCCTTCGCGAGGAATGGGGCTATGAGCACATCGTGGTAGCGGACTGCGGAGCGATCGCTGATTTCTTCACCACGCACAATGTATCCTCGGATCCAGTACACGCCGCTTCCAAGGCTGTGCTAGCGGGCACAGATTTGGAATGCATCTGGGAAAACTATCCCTTTGCTACGCTGCCCGAAGCGGTGGAGCGCAAGCTGCTGGACGAGGCGGACATCGACAAGAGCCTCATGCGCACTCTGATCGGCCGTTTCGAGTTGGGCGATATGGATGACGACTCCATCGTGCCGTGGGCCCAGATCACGCCGGATGTTTTGAACAACGAAAAGCACCGTCAGCTAGCCCTGGACATGGCGCGCCAGACCTTGACCCTGCTGCGAAACGAGAACGATATCCTGCCCTTGTCCAAGTCTGCCGACAAGATCGCCGTCATCGGCCCGAACGCCGACGACGAGCCGATGCTCTGGGGCAACTACAATGGCACTCCGGTACGCACCATCACCATCCTCGACGGTATCAAGACCAAGCTCGAAGCCGACCAGATCTTCTACGACAAGGGTTGTGACCTGGTGGAAGACAAGGTGACCGAAACCTACTTCGCCCAAGCCTCATTCGAAGGAAAGCCAGGCTTCAAGGCGACCTATTGGAACAACCCGGATCGCAGCGGCGAGCCAGTAGCGGTCGACCAGATCGTCAATCCGCTCAAGAAGACCACCGCTGGCCAGCATCAGTTCGCTTCCGGTGTTAGGCTGGAAGGATTCTCCGCTCTGTATGAAACCGAATTCGTGCCCTCGGTTTCCGAGGAAATCGTCTTCAAGGGCGGAGCCACTGGATTCTTCGAGCTGGTGGTGAACGGCGAGAGCATTCAGACCTATCGCAACTGGCGCACTTTGCCCTCGCGCATTCCCTTCCAGGTCGAAGCGGGCGAAACGTACAAGATCGAGATCCGCTACGCCCAGCTCGAGAACTGGCAGGCCAACATCGAATTCAATTTCGGCAGGGAGGTGGATGTCGACTACACCGAGCTCCTTCGAAAGCTGGAGGGCATCGAAACGGTGGTCTTCGTGGGCGGCCTTTCCGGCCAGCTGGAAGGCGAGGAAATGCCGGTGTCGTATCCAGGATTCAAGGGCGGCGACCGCACCAATATCGATCTTCCCTCCGTGCAGCGAAACTGCCTGAAAGCGCTCAAGGAGGCGGGCAAGAAGGTTGTCTTCGTCAACTGCTCCGGATCCGCTATGGCGTTCACTCCGGAAACCGAAACCTGCGACGCTATCCTGCAGGCTTGGTACGCTGGCGAGTCGGGTGGACAGGCCATCGCCGATGTATTGTTCGGCGACTACAATCCATCCGGCAAGTTGCCCGTCACCTTCTACAAGAGCTCTGACCAGTTGAAGGACTTCGAAGACTATACCATGGAAGGGCGAACCTACCGCTACATGGAAGACGCGCTCTATCCATTTGGATACGGACTGAGCTATACTGATTTCGAAATCGGTACCGCCAAGTTGAGTAAGAAGAAACTAACTACCAGCGACTCCGTGACGCTCACCATTCCGGTTCGCAATGTCGGCGAACGCGACGGTCTGGAGATCGTGCAGGTGTACGTACGCAAGATCGATGACGTCGATGGTCCTATCAAAACCCTGAAAGGTTTCGCCCGCGTGGAAGTGGCCGCTGGCAAAAGCAGCAAGGCCACCATCGAGCTGCCACCATCGTCCTTCGAATTCTACAGTTGGGAGCAGCGCGGCATGGCGATCACGCCGGGCGAGTACGAGATTTTCTACGGCTCGAGCTCCGACGCCAAAGACCTCAAAACGACCAAAGTGACCTTGCTCTAGCATGGTGAGATAAGATTCTAACCTATTCCAAATGAACGAGCCCGGAGGTCGCGTTCCACCAGAACCAAAGGTGGCGCGTACCGAGCAGAGCGACACTCGACGTGCGAAGCGAGGAGAAAACCTCCGGGCACGCTCAGTCCCATCACCCTTCAACAACGCCCCAGCCTATGACCCTCAAAGCGATCTTCTCTCGCTCTGCTCTTTGCAGTCTCTCTCTTCTCTTTTTCGTCACCGCTCACGCCCAAGCGAATCGGGTGATCTCGCCTAACGAGAAAATCGAAGCCACGTTGCTCAGCGACGCCTCTGGCGAAGCGAGTAGCTGGTATTTGGAAATAGCCTACATGCAGGATGGCGAGCGAACAATCGCCATTCCGCGGGTCGACCTCGGCTTGGTTCGCGAGGACCAGAGTTTCGTCGAGAGGCTCACGCTGAAAGCGGCCGGCGAGCCGCAGTTTATCGAAGAGAGCTACACCGCCATACACGGCAAGCGCTCCGAGTGTAGCAACGTCGCCAACGAGCGAACCTTCACTCTCGAAAACGCTGACGGCTCTCCCATGGAGCTGGTGGTAAGAGCCTACGATGACGGGGTGACGTTTCGGTATTCATTTCCTGAGGACGATGGCGAGTACGTGGTTCTGGAAGAACGCACCGCCTACACCATCGATGCGGAGGCCAAGCGTTGGCTGCAGAAGTGGAACCCGGCGAACGAAGGCCTGTATCTGGAGCAGAGCGCCACTGAACAGCAGGAGTGGTGCTATCCCGCTCTCTTCCAGACTAGCGAAGAAGGCCCCTGGTTTCTTTTGCACGAGTCGGATGTGCTGCGTAGCTATTGCGGCACCAAGCTGAGCAATCTAGAGGACGCGTCGCGCTACGATCTGGTTTTCCCAAACCCCGGCGATGCTCGCGGAGTGGGGGAATCGCAGCCCACAATCGAGTTGCCCTGGAAGTCGCCCTGGCGCGTGATCATTTTGGGCGAGTTGGGCGATTTGGTGGAGTCCACTTTGATCGATGATGTGGCGACTCCCAACGCCCTTGCGGATACCGATTGGATCGAGCCGGGAGCGGCGTCATGGAACTATTGGTCCGACAACCATGGAACCAAGGACTTTCAGGTGGTTTGCGATTTTGCCGACCTAGCCGCTAGCATGGGCTGGCCCTACACCTTGCTCGATTGGGAGTGGGACGCCATGGGCAATGGGGGCGACTTGTATGACGCGGTCGAATACATCAAATCGATCGGAGTGAAGCCGCTCATTTGGTACAACTCTGGGGGCGATCATACATGGGTGCCTGCTACGCCAAAGGATCGCATGCTCACCCACGAGAACCGGGTAGAGGAGTTCACCAAGCTCAATGAAATGGGTATCGTCGGGGTGAAGGTTGATTTCTTCGAAAGCGAAAAGCAGCACATGATCGACTACTATCTCGATATCGTGGAGGACGCGGCGGCATTCGAGATGCTAGTTTATTTTCACGGATGCCTAGTGCCGCGCGGTTGGGCTCGCACCTATCCCAACCTCATGACCTATGAAGGCGTTCGCGGGGCGGAGTGGTACAACAACACGCCGGAGCTCACGACCACCGCGCCTCAGCACAATGCCACGCTGCCATTCACCCGCAACGTGATCGGGGCTATGGACTACACGCCAACTACTTTCACCAACTCGCAACATCCGCACCTGACTTCCTACGGCCACGAGCTCGCTCTTAGCGTGGTATTCGAATCGGCCATACAGCACTTTGCCGATCGTCCAGAGGGGTACTATGAGCTTCCCGATGCTCCGCGTTCGTTTCTGAAGCGCGTGCCGGTCGCCTGGGACGATACCAAGTTCATTGCCGGCTACCCAGGCAAGGACGCGATCATCGCTCGTCGCAAGGGCGAGGAGTGGTACGTCGGCGGCATCAACGGCGAATGGGAGCCAAAGTCGATCTCGCTTCCGTTTGATTTCCTGCCGGAGGGAGAGTCGTACCGACTGACCCTCATCGCTGACGGAAAGCACGACAAAGCCTTTGCGACGACTTACCATGTGGTGACGAGCGAAAGCGAACTCGACCTGGACCTGTTGCGCCGAGGCGGTTTCGCAGCTGTTCTCGAACCGAATCGCTAGCGGTCGATGTTGTCGAATTATCTCCAATCAATGTAGGGCGGGGCGCTGACCCGCCATCTCGTTGAGCAAGCCGGGTCAGCGCCCCGGCCTACAGACAGTTAACCCCAAAAAATGAATACCCCAGTGAAATTGCTAAAACCAACTCTATCCCTTTTTCTTCTGTCGAGTTTGACAGCGGGAACGCTGCTCGTTGCCGAGCCTGCAAAAATCAAAATCGACCTCGATCGTACCGTCGACGAAATCGACCCCAAGATTTACGGAAGCTTCCTTGAGCCGCTCGGTCGCTTCCCGGTGGTCTACGGAACGCTCTACGATCCGGACTCTCCCAACTCCGACGAAAATGGGTTCCGCAAGGAATACATCGAGCAAGTGCGGGATCTGCAAGTGCCTGTCATTCGCTGGCCGGGCGGCAACTTCGTGTCTGGCTACAACTGGGAGGACGGCATCGGTCCCAAGGACCAGCGTCCGACAAAGCTCGACCGCTCGCGCACCCGACCGGAAAGCAATCAGATGGGAACGGACGAATACGTCGCGTTCAGCAAGCTGGTAGGAGCTGAGGATTTCATTTGCATCAACGCAGGCTCGGGTACCATCGACGACGCCAGCAACTGGGTCGAGTATTGTAATGCTCCCGTGGGTACGTACTACGCAGACCTGCGAGCGGAGTATGGCCACCCCGAACCGTTTGACGTGAAGTATTGGGGACTTGGGAATGAGGCGGATGGTCCCTGGCAGATCGGCTACAAGACCAAGGAGGAGTATGTGCGCTTCGCCACGGAAGCCGCCAAGGTGATGAAAATGGTGGACGAGGACATCAAACTTATCGCCTCCGGTTCGTCTCTCTATCCACTGGTGACCACTACTTACGATCCCGATGATGGCTGGATCGATTGGAATGATTACATTCTCGATCAGATGTATGAGGATATCGACTACATCTCCTTGCACCGCTACGCCACGCAGGCCCTCCGCGCTCTGGAGGAGCCCACCTTCGCCGACACCATGTCGTTGGGATTGGATATCGAAGAAAAGATCGTCATCACCAAAGGGCTAATCGAGAAGGCCAAGTCGAAGGCAGAGAGCGATCACGAGGTTTATATTTCCTTCGACGAGTATGGGGCCCGCGGCAATACGCTGGCTGGCCCGCTGCTCCTTTCGCAGCACCTGAATGCCTTTATTCGAAATGCCGACATCGTGAAAATGGCCAACCTGACCTTCCTCACCAGTCTGACCGGCATCACGGAAGACGGCAGCTACAAGACTTCTCTCTACTATCCGTTCTCCCTTTACTCCAACAACTGTCGCGGCGTTTCGCTGGATGTTTATACGAAGGGCGAAACCTACAGCAACGAGCTCTTCGAGGAGATTCCTTATCTCGATGTGACAGCAGTGCTCAACGAAGAGAAGGGCGCCGTATTTCTCAATGTGGTAAATCGCAGCGACACGGACGCCATGGAAGCTGACATCGAACTGCAGTCAGGCGACTACACCGGCAAGGCCATCGCTCGTACCGTCACTGGAGACAGTATCGACGCTACCAATACAGCGGAGGAAGAGGCGGTCACGATCCGCGAAGAAAATGTATCGGTTAAGAAGAACGCGATCCGCTACAGCTTCCCGGCCCATTCGCTGACGCAGATTGAAATCGCGCTGAAGTAGGGACCTGATCGGTTTAGTTCAGTGCTCTCCCGTCTGTCGGCGAGAGAGTGTTTTATCTACTTGTTGCCTACGAGGATTCCGACGGTGCCCATTGAATTGTTTCCGATTTCCAAGGTTACGATAACTGTGGTCCGGACATTGCCTCAAAGCATTACTCTTGCTGGTGCTAGCCAATAGTGTGAATGCCGCCATCGGCGAAGGCGGTCTTCGGCCTGGCCTTTGATTAGGATAGATCAGTAAGCACGTGATCCCATTAGTTCGCCCATCCTCGACTGCGGTTGAGTTGTGACTATCTCTGAGCGAACTTTCGGATTGCGAAAAGGAGAATGGCAGCTGCGATGATGACGAATGCGGCAATTGACCAATATCCCGCTCCTTTGTTGGATCCCGCAGGTTGGGGCTCTGATTGCGGTGATGCTTCGGGGGTGTCGGTACGAAGTGGTTGGGAGTGCTCTGCGGGCTGGTCATCGGGGGGGGGAGGTGTCGAGGTTGGAGTTTCCTGCTCCATTGAACTCTCCCCGCTCAAAGCGGTTAATGCGACGTTCTTGGCTTCATCTTCACTGAGTTCCGACCACGTTATGGTCGACGATCCCAACTGGATTCGGCTGGTGTCGGTCTGGCCGTTGGGCAGTTTTGCGAACTGAAATGTTTTTGGAAGGTCGAGTGTAGTACCCAAATCCACCTTTTTACGGGAGTCCCATCGAGTACCCTGAGATTCCTCTATTCGCTCAAACGTTTCGACAAATATTTCTGTCCCCTTCACGGCGGCTACATATAGGTTCTCACCGTCGTAGGCAGTGTCAAATGCTTGGAACAAGATCGAGTTTCTAGCAAGGCCCGGGTTGTTGTAGAAATCCCACTCGGCTACAATTTCGGATTCACCTCTATTATGGGAGAGACTGAGTGTATACGCAATTCTTATTACCTCTTGCGGTGGAAGGTCGCGGTAACTTCTTTCGATTTCTCCGGACGGACCTTCGGATATATCCATTGCTTTGCGCTTCTGTGTCACAGTGGAAGACGATATTTGGACTATGATATCCGCCTCGAATGGTGTTTGATTACGAAAAACGATTTCTCCGTGCAGGAACTCCATGAATGAGAGCGATAGTACAAAAATTAAAAGTGTGGGCAGTAGGGGGTTCATGGATAGGTTACGGTGTCGTACTGGGCTTGTTGAACTGAAGAAGCATTTGTGGCAGTCACTTGGGTTCCGCTCGAATTTAGGTAAGTAAACCCTGCGAAAGCCGCGTTCTCATGGGCATTTTCAGAGCCAAAACTCCGACCGTAGGAGGGATCGTAGAGGGTCGTTCCGATTTTCACAATCGCGTGATTGTCGAAAGAGGCTGGAGAATCGGTATTACTTTGGGCTGGAATCCTGTCCAGCGCTTGCCACGAAGGATTAGAGGTCCAGTTTCTTATCAGCAGGAATTGACCGTTCAAATCTGGGTTGGTTACGTTCTTAGGGGTGATGACAGCCAATTTGGGCGAAGTTGTACCTTGTGCTCGTAGAATTTCGATGAAGAGTTGTGCCCAAGCCTCACATGTTCCGTCCTCTTCGGATATAAGGTAGTCGAAGTTTGTACATTGCTCCAATGCTTTCCCGTCAGGACCTAAGGGAATGTCACCCCAGTACGTCATTCCAGAAGAGCCGCCTCTTTTTCGAACATCCCAATCAGTGAATTCATTCCATATCTCTGAGATCATTCCCGCTTCCGTGGTCTGTCCGTCAGCATTTTTGCATCCGAGGTAAAATAGGGACTCTTGCCTGCCGGAGGCTTTCGGTTGAGCCCTGGTGAGATAAACCGTATGCTTGGTAGTCTTTGCGTTGAACCAGTCGGAATCGCCGATTTTTATCTGCCATTCGATTTCGAATTCACTCCCGCTCGCGGTGTGATCATAGAATTTTACTGAATCGGCCAAATTGCCGGACGTAGGAGTATACGGGATGGTCACTGAGGTATCTAAAACCGAAGCGGTTATCTCAGGTATTGCAATGGTTCCCGGACCAAATGCCCGAACCTTCACAGGCAGCGATCCAACAGGGCCACCGAGTTCTAGGTGGGCACGGATCCTTGGTTTTGTCTGGTACCCCGTCGCTAACGACGAGCTGATTCTTGTGACCGCTGCTACATTTTCACATATACCGTTGCTTGTGGCGGTGGGGGGAAGAAACCTGTACGGTTCTTTCTGTTTACCAAGCGTAGTCTAGCCGCAGACCGATGATCGGCTCGGCTTCGCTTTCGTCTTCCACTTGGACGCCGCGGCGGTAGTCGAACTCAGTATCGTCGCTCGACGATGCTGCGGTCAGGTTGATGACATCGAGAAAGGTGGTTACATCGATGGGGCCGAATGAGCGGCGATAGTCGATGCGAAGGTTCAATAAGCCGTATCCACTGTTGCGACCGACGTTGCGCTCGGTGATCTCCTTGGAGAAGCGCAGCGGTTCTCCAGCGCCGAGAACATCTGAGTGGATAATAAAGTCGTCGTACGGCCGACCGGAAAGGTACTTGTAGCGAGCCCCGATCTTCCAGCGATCGTTGATTTCCCAAGTCATGCCGAGGGTAGCGACATGCTCTCGGCTAAAGTCGGCAACGACGTCGCCACGGCCATCCTTCTCGTCGATCACGGAATCGTTGTAGGAGTAGGTCGCGGTGGCGTAGAGGCCTTGACGGATGGTACCGTTGACTACGATATCAAGACCGTAGGATGTTCCGTCACCAATATTAGAATACGTTCCGTCTACGCGGTCGAGGTCGACTACAAGATTGTCGAGATTTTGATAGTAGGCTTCGGTCAGCACGGACCAGTTTTCGTTTGGATAAAATTGGACGCCGACGCTACCATGGGTGATCTCCTCATTCTCAAGCTTGTTCGAGGTGTCAGCGGCGAGGTCTAGATACCGTGGCGACTGGTGAAAGAGCCCTGCGGTTGCGAAGTACCGAACCGTATTGCTCGGCCGCCAATTGACGCTGAACCGTGGCGACGCGAAGCTTTCATCGGCAAAGCCATCTCGTTCGAAACGCAGACCAGTGCGAAAATCCCACTCGCCGCGCTCGAATACCTGGTCGATGTAGGCTGCGTAGTTCGTTTCTTTCTGATTGAGCGATGAGTTGGTGTCGGCAGGGGTCAGCGTGATATAGCGCTGATCGGGATTGGGTCTGAAGTCGTCCTGGTCGTAGACAAAGCGGATCCAGTCGCCGTCCAAGACTGTGCTGTAGTCCAGCTCTACTTGTGTTGTTTGTAAGCCTGCGCTGAATACGCCCCATTGATTTGGGGTGGTGAAGTCGCTCCGCCAGCCGAGCTCCTTCTCGCCTTCGCTGATGGTGATGATGTCTTCTCGTATCGGATAACTGGATGCTGGCGATCCGGGCGGTGCGAGGTCGGGAAAGGCTTCACCCTCCGAGCTGGTCTTGTCGCTTTTGCGGTAGTACACCTTGTTGGTCCAAACCGCGTCCGCACCGAGCAATGACCGCAGGGTGAAACCGTACAAATCGCTATCCTGCGTGAAATCCAGCAGGGCCACGTCTTCGAAGTTAGGCGATGCCTCAACATGAGTCACATCCCGGATATAATCCTCCTGCGTATCGATGAGCAGAAGCTCGAAGGTATGCCTCAGATTGATGGGTATGACTGACTTTACGATGATATCACTTAGGGTAGGGTCCCCGATGTCTAGCTCTTCGATGTCTTCGAAAAAGTCGCCGAAATCCAGTTCTCGGGCGGAAACCAGCAAAGTGGAACCGTCCGTAATCCCGGCAGGACCGTCGTATCCGAATTCGTTGCCGGCGATGTCGATGCGCAGGCTTGCGGAAGGGCTTGGATTGCCGCCGGCGACTTCCAATTTGAGCAACGATGCGGCCCGGCCGCCATAAGCCGGACCCCATCCGCCGGGCGAGAATTCTGCTCCGCTGATGGTATTTGGGGCGAAAATGGAAAAACGACCGCCTCCGCCGACATCCTCTTCTTCTCCCAGAGTCGCATCGAAGTGTACCGCTTTGTCGAAGGGAAACTCGTCTACGAAGATCAAATTATCCCGCGGGCCGCGACCGCGTACGCTGAAGTTTGCGAATTCATTGGTGGATACCAAGCCAGGCAGGCCATCCAAGGAAAGCAGCGGATCTGCGCCGCCTCCCACCGAGCTTCGCAATTCTTCTCGATTGCGATAGGCGCTGGAAGCCGACGCGAATACATCCGCTTGTCGTGCTCGTACTTCCACTCCCTCAAGCGTCACCGCTTCTCCGAGAGGCTCGAATAGTTCGAATTCGACCAATATGTCTTTGCGCGTTATGACGCGGATACTGGGCTCATAGGACGAAGCGAAACCGTTTTTGGCTACGTTTACCGAGTAGAGGCCCGGGTCGAGCTGTTCGATGACCACCCGACCTTGCCCGTCGGTTTCGAGCGATTGCGTGGAATTGGTTTCCCGTTCCGTGATGGTGATCTGGGCGTTTGCGAGCGGCCGGTCTGTGATTTGATCTTTCACCACAATCGTCATGCCGCCGGGTGCCTCAGCGGCGTGGACAACTAGCGGAAAGCCAAAAAGCGCCACCGACAAAGCGAACCATAAAACCTGTCTCGAAGTCTTGCTCATATAGACTCGAGAGTCTACGCGAGGGCCCGTGAACGCATCGTGAGACGAACGTTAAGGAAACGCAAAATCGTCCTCCCGACTCCGCCTTGCAGGACAAACAGGTTGAAATGGATACGGGTTTCGGCCAGCAAGTTGGAACCCTCGCGGACGGCAGTCCTGTTTGACCAGCTCCGCTTTTGAAAATGAACGATGCTCCCAACGCACCCGTTCTCCTGGTGGAGGACAATTTCGATCTGGCTGGCAATATCCAGGATTACCTCGAGCAACGGGGTTGGAGTGTCGACTATGTGCCCAATGGAGCCCTCGCGTTGCACCGCGTGAGCGAGCAGACGCACGCAGCGGTGATTTTGGATCTTCGCCTCCCGGTTATCGACGGGCTCGAAGTGTGCCGTCGTTTGCGCAGCAGCATCGCGCCGCGCATTCCGGTGCTCATGCTGACCGCTGCGGACTTGCTCGACGACCGGCTTACGGGGTTCGCGGCCGGCGCGGACGATTATATGGTAAAGCCCTTCGCTTTGCCGGAATTGCTGGCTAGATTGCACGCCATCGTGAGGCGCAGTTCAGCTCAGTCTCCGAGCTCGGTATTGCGTTTGCACGACCTGGAGTTGAATTCCTCCACTCGGGAGGTGCGGAGGGGCGATCGAAGGTTGGTCCTTACCCGCATGGACTATTCCATCCTTGAATACCTGTTGGCGCGATCCCCGGCAGTCGTCCCCCGTCAGGAGCTGGAGCGTCACCTCTGGGCGGATGACCCGCCCGGCAGCGACGCGCTGCGCACGCATATCGCGACCTTGCGGGCCGAAGTAGATCGAGCGGAATCCACCGCTTTGCTGCACACGCACCGCGGAGTTGGTTATCAGATGGCCGTGGTCGAGCCCGAGAGCCGAAATGAGTGAACGAAAGAAACGTTCGCCCAGCCGCTTAGCTTCGCGGATTCGTCGGCTGCTTGTGGGCCTCGCTGTTTCGCTGACCGCCGTGTTCGCGATGATTGGATGGATGCTGTTGCTCACAGCCGAAGAGCTCATCCGGAACAAGTACTATGAGCACCTGCTTGAACATGTGGCTCAGTCCGGGGCTGAGGCTCCGCTGCCGCCTGGTGTGACCCGCTATACTTCCAGCGAATCGATCAGCGAAGCGCTCGGACTTGCGGATCCGCCCATGGAGCGTGGACTGTATTCAGCATTTCGCGACAGCTCGCAGCATCGGACGAAAGTGATGTATAGTTATTTCGACTACATGAAGCTGCCCGAGTGGTCGGGCTGGGAAGAAGAACTTGTGATTTGGGTCGACTCGCCAGGACAGGGGGAGACGGCGACCTGGCTTGTCAGTTCGGCGGACGAGTATACCGACGCGATTGTCGGTTGGCTTCAAATCGCGCTCCTGATTGCAGCGCTCGTCGTCATTGTGGTGGCGCTTTCCGCGAGTAGGTTGATTGCCCAGTGGGCGTTGAAGCCGGTCGTCGCTCTCGCGGAGCGTGTGCAGAAACGAAATCCAGATACAAAGGCCGACTCGCTTTCACCGGGACGATCTGAGCGCGTTGACCACGACGAAGTGGGTTTTCTTGAGGGCGCGTTGGATGCCTACGAAGGGCGTCTGCGCGAGTCCCTCGCACGTGAGCGCGACTTCTTGGCGGATTGCAGCCACGAGTTGCGCACGCCAGTCGCCACCTTGAAAGGAGCGGTCGCCTTGCTTCAGTCCAGCGCGGATGATTCTGCGAAAGATCGTTATTTTGGTCGCATCGAACGTTCGGTTCATCGCATGGAACGTTTGATCGAGATTTTTTTGATGGTCGCCCGGGAAGGCCATCATCGGATGCCGACGCAATCGGTTGACGCGGTAGAAGTCGTCTCTGAAGTGGTCGATGAAATTCGCGCTCTCTATCCGACGCACCCGCTGCGGATTCGATTGTTTTTGGACCAGACGGTGACGATCGTCTGTCACCGCGAAGTACTAGCAGTGTTGTGTCACAATCTTATCGGAAACGCCTTCACGCATCTCGCGGATGGCGAGCTGTGCGTGCGCTTGGATTCGGTGGAGGGCGAGGCCCGTTTGCGAGTCGAGGACGACGGTCCGGGGTTGCCTGAATTCAAGGGTGTTGGCGAGGAGTCTGCTTCGGTGCCGGAGCCAGGGCACGGGTATGGCTTGACGCTCGTCGAACGGCTTTGCCGTACCTGTGGTTGGCGGCTAATCAAGGCGCCGAGAGATCAGGGAGGCACGCGTATCGAAGTGAATTTTCCGGGTGCGCGAGCGGATAAGGCGTGAAAGCGACATTCGATAGGTAGGCGTTTTCTTGATACGGCTGGATTAGGCGTGGCGCGGCGGCCACGCCCTACCTCGGGTTGAAGAGAGCGCGAGGCTGGGTCCACTCGGTGAGCGCCACCGTTGGATACAAAAAGAGCGTCCGGTTGGCGGACGCTCTTTGCGGAAGTTTCAGCGAGCGGGCTGGGCTCGCGTTGCAGAGGCTCTGTCTATTTCAGCGGTAGGACGTAGATCGAAGCGCTGAGGGCGGGGGAGCTGAGGCCCTCGGCGGCATTGGCGATCTCGGTTTCCACGATTTCGATCACACGCTCCTTGCCGGGGGTGTTGTGGGCGAATTCGTCCGGACCGCTGAAGTGATAGCGGGTGCCGGCATCGCTCAGATCGAATCCACTGAGATCCAAGCCGACGGTGATTTCCGATTCGGTGGGATTGACCACGGAGAGGGTGAGGGCCTTGCCGTCCTCGGTGAGGGCGGCGGAGACATCCAGCATATCGTGTTCGAACTCGACCTTCACCGGCTGTGTGCCGAAGTGATGGCGATACATCATGAGGGCGAGGCCGGTGGTTTCCATTTCCGCAGCGATGCGGGTGGTTTTGATGGCTCCGATAACGTTAACAGTCTGAGCGTACAAGGCCATGTCGATGATGTCGGTGTGGCGGAAAAACTCATGCAGACCTGCGGCGATACCCAGTCCGTCCGCTACGTCGTAGACGCAGCCCAGCTCGCCGTACTTGTAGGTGCGGTGCCAGTAGTTCCACTCGGTCATGGCGATGGGCATCTGTTTTCCGTCTAGCTCCTCGAGCGTCGGCTGGAGCTTGCGGTGACCTTCGGCCTTGTTGCGAATGGCTCGGCGCATGTTTTCCAAGTGAGTCGCAATGTCGACGCGTCCTTGATCGGACCAAGGTACGCGGCCGACGTAGAAGTGCTCGGAAATGTAGTCCATGTACTCATGGCTAGCCATGAGCATGCCTTCGGTCCAAGTGACGCCGCGGCGAGCCATCACCGGGTCGGTTTCGGTATTGATGCGTTCCAGGTCGCCTGAAGCGATGAGGATGAGATCGGAGTCCGCTTCCAGCATCTTTTCGGCCACGCGGTTGTGCTTGAGGGTGTAGTGGTGGAGCTGCATGTGGCCTAGCTGCCAGTTGCCCCACATTTCGTTGCCCACGCACCAGTACTTCACGTCGTAAGGCTTCTTGTGACCATTTTCGGCTCTCCAGCTGCCGCCGATGGTGGAGGTGTCGCCATTGGCGTACTCGACCCATTGCTTGGCGGAGTAGGCGTCGCCGAATCCGGTGTTGGCGGCGATCATGGGCTCGGTTTCGAGCAGACGGCAGAAGGCGAGGAATTCGTCGGTGCCGAAGTCGTTGTGCTCCACGCCGGTCCACGCTGGATTGACGCGTGGGGGACGTCGATCGCGGTCGCCGATGCCGTCACGCCAATCGTAGCCACTGACGAAGTTTCCACCCGGCCAGCGGTAGAGCGGGGAGTCGAGTTCCTTGAGCAGCTCGATGGTATCACTCCGCATGCCGTCGATGTTGTCGCCTGGCATGAGGGAGAGGGTGCCCAGTTGGACGGTGCCGCGCAGGACCCGCACGCTGAGAGAGGCGCCTTGCGAGGTGGTTTTGTCCGGGGTGAAGGAAAAGGACTTCTTAGCGTACTTCTTGCCGGAGAAGCTGAGTTTTTGGGCGCTGGATTCACCTTCGCCATCGCCCCAGCTTAGGCGAACATCCACTTCGGCAGTACCGCCGATGGGCTTGACCCAGAGATAGCCCGGGTAGTCGAGACCTTCCTTGACGCCGAGGTCATTCTGGCGAACGCCGCTGCCGCTGGCGATCCGAGGGGTATGTTTTCCCACGAAACTGTCTTCAGTGACCATCGTCACGCCCGCAGGCTCGCCGACAATCTCCCAAGGCGAGGCGGACACTACGGGAAACTCGGTAGCGTCGATGACGCCGGGAAAGTCTGGGTCGGCCAGGGTCTGGTCGCCGTAGGGGTTGTAGTCCTCGGTGATGGGATGGTAGAACTTTCGGTCTTCGAGCATCTCGGCCCAGATGCCTCCGTAGATGCAGCGGCCCATGTGTTCGATGAACTGGCCGTAGATCATGGGATTGATGGCCTCGGAGCGTTCTTCGGCGTCGATACGGACGGTTAGGTCCGCGTTGGGTTGGGCTGACAACGCGACTGGCAGGGCGCTCAGTAGTAGTAATCGTTTTTTCACGTTAAGGTAGGTTGGGTGTTTGTTTTTTCAGCTCGCTCGATTTGACGATCAGAATGGGTTTCCTTCCCCATCAAGCTTTCGCGGGCGATTGAGCGGGAGTTACGCTCGGTAGAGTGAATGACTAGTGTGAACTTAAAAGTTTAAGTCAGGGAGACGTTCGGCTGGTAGATCCTATTGCCTCCCTTTCAAAGTCTGAAATGATGCCCGAACTGTAAAGCCCTCTAGCGTTTCAGAGACCTTTTTTCACCCGAAAAATCGCTTTTCGTCACCCATGTCGTTTCTCCGGATATCTGACAGCGGTCGCTGGGGAGAAACTCTAAGCCAAAACCCGAAAGCCTTGCCTTTTGTGGACGGGATTCTCGCCGTCGCGAGGCTACTCATTCTGAAAGCTCTCGGAGTCGGCCTTGTTCCAGGTGATGGTCGCTTCTCCGTAGCTAAAGTTCGTATCCAGATAAGGACTGAAGCTGACGCTTTCTTCTTTGGCGCTGCCCGCTTTTATTTCACCGATCAAGGACTTCATATCGAGAATGTACTGCATGGTGAGCAGGTCCTTTTCGCCTTTTTGCCAGTAGTGGCCGCCGTATATCTGGAGATCCTCCGCGGCGATCCCATGGGCTGGATTTTGGATGAACTCTATGAGCTGATCGACGCTCTTTCGGTAGCGAGCGAAACCCTCGGCGGAGAAGATCCAAACGCCGCCGCCCGATCCGATCGCGTCCCCGCTGAAAAGCAGGTTCTCTCCGCGCAGGAAATAGACGGTCGAATGGCTGGTATGACCCGGCAATTCCAGGGTATCCACAATGACACCACCGCCTAGATCGAGCGAAGGGTGGCTGGATATAGGGGTGGTACGCTCGACTGGGAACAAGTCCTTTCCTGCGAACTCTTCCGTTTGTATCCAGAAAGTGACGTTCTCGTCGTCTCTGAATGCAGGCAGCATTCCAGTGTGGTCTCCGTGAACGTGAGTGATCGCGATCACTAGTTCTCGCGCCCCGATTTCCTCTTTAACCAAGGTCTGTAGCGAGCCGACCGCATCGTCGTGCCAAGTGATGAAGTTGGACAAATCGATCAGGAGGGCCCGCTCGCCTCCGACCACGAGGTACATGTCGGAACAGTTGTTGAAACCGTTGATTTCGCCGTTTTCATCGTAGTGGAGGCCGGGGGGATTCGTATGATTGGCGTCTTCGACCCGTATGACTCCTGGGGCGATCGGATGAAGCGTATAGGGGCCAACTTCGCGGCTCTGGGCGAACACTCCAGAGACTACGAAGAGAACGGTGGCGATGATGATTGTTTTCATAGTCGTGAAGCGCGTCTTGGGCTCGTCGGGAGGAGCAACCAGAGAGGTTAATAAAGGATCGATTCGAAAAACGCTCTCATTTCCGCTGCGTAGTAGCGGCCGTATTGATCAAACACGGACTTGGTTTGAGCGTCTGGCTTCCAGTCGAAGAAGGCGTGGCCAGCTCCCCCGATTTGCACGTATTGGACACGCTGGCCTTTGGCGACGAGCGCATCCATAAACTGAGTACACATTTCATCTGAGATGAGCGGGTCTTCAGTACCGAGCGTCAAATACTGGGGAATCGCCCGATCGGATGCGTTGGGGATGGCGTGCAGCGGTTGGATGGCTCGGTCCCACTCGGCGGTAGCTTCGGGATTTTCCGCGTCAGCCTTCAGCCATTCGCCCGCGAAGACTCCGTAGCTGGGGGCGGCCGCGCGGATGGCGGCAAGCATTTCTTCGCGGACTTGATCAGCGGTTTTTCCCTTCGGCAGGTAGGTGGGCTCGAACTCGAAGACGCCGTCTTGCTCGCCGAATCCGCCATCGCCGATGCGTTCGATCATAAGAGAAATGGAGGCCGAGAGGTGGCCGCCAGCGCTGTCACCAGTGACGCCGATGCGGGTGGGATCGCCGCCGTAGTCGGCCGCGTGCTCCATGATGTGAGCGATGGCTCCATAGCAGTCCTCGATAATGCTGTACATCGTCGTTAGAGTGGCGTCTCCATCCGCTTTGCCCGCCCAGCGGTAGTCGATGCTGGCTACCACAAACTTGCTGTCGCGCGTCAGCTCGCGAGCGAGTCCGCGCATGACATCCTCATTGTTGGTGGTCCAACCGCCACCGTGAATAATGACGATGACGGGAAGGTTCTTGGCCTTTTTCGGAGAAAAGACGTCGTAGTTTAGCGGCTTCTTCCCGGGCTGGGCGTAGGTGATGTTGTGAGTGACGTCGATGTGGTCGACTTCGCTCTTTTTGATGAAAGACGCGCCGATGTTTTTCTCCTGATCCACGACGACTTCGAAGGTTGGCGTCATGGATTCATAATACATGGCGCCCCAGCGTCCGGGGACCGAGTAGTAGCCTGCGTCGAGCGTGTAGCCTTTGTCAGGTTTCGTGGATACTGTGATAACGGTGCCGGCCGGTACCATTCCATCCGCCGGCAATTCCGGGTCGATGGAGAAGCTGCCATTGGTCGCTTCGTCCAGCCCGACCTTGAAGGAGTCTTGGGCGAGGGCAGTGGAAGCTGCTGCGATCGCGAGAGAAGCGAAAAGGGAAGTAGTTGCGCGTTTCATGGGGCTATATCAGTTTCTGTTGTTAAAAGTCTAAGTAGTAGTCGAAGAATGGCAGCATCTGCTGAGGAATGCGGCCTTCGGGGGTATAGATATTGTTGACATGGGTGCCGATGTATTCCTCGGCGAAGTGGGGGACGCCCGCGTTTTCCAAGCGCTGGCTGAACATGGAGCACTGGATGGTGAAGCGTTCGCCGGCGTTGCGTCCCCAATCGAGCTTGATGGCCCGGAGCTCAAGAAGGTTCTCCCTGTAGTGATCGATCAAGTACATGGGCATGTTGTCGTACCACTTCTGCAGCGCCTCTTCATTCACTTCCAGCTGGCCGCTACTATAGTCGAATGGCAGGTCCGTGTAGAAAGGAGGCTTGTCCGCATTGGGCGACCACGAACGACCGAAGGCGACTACCACTTTCCCAAAGTATGTTTTAGCAAGGTCTTCTTCTGTTTCCATCGTGGCGAACTCCTTGAAGGTTTCGCTGTTGGGTCCGTATTCGCGGACGATGGCCAAAGCTCCCGGACTCAGAGCATAGACCGACCCGAATACATCCGGGTATTTCATGGCTAGCAATAGAGCTCCGTAGCCGCCCATACTGTGACCAGTGATACCGCGACTATTGCGATCGGGGATAGTCCGGTAGTGGTCATCCACATACGCGACCAGATCTTGAACCGTGAAATCCTCCCAATTGCCGAAAACTCCGGAATTGCTGTAGAAGCTCCCGTCGTAGGTGGTTTTCTGGTCGGAGATGACCATGATGAAGGGGCGAATTCGATTGGTGGCGATGGCTAAATCGAGCAAGCCAGCCATGGGTTCCAGCATGGTGTTGTCGCCCGTGAAGTCGTGCAGAAAGTGGATCACGGGGTAACGTTGTTCGGATTCGTGGTAACCCGGCGGCAAGTAAACTGAAACTGCGCGTTCGGGATTTTCGCCCATGTCGTTTTCAAGGTGAGCGGAGTGTAGTTTGGAAGTCACTACCGTTCCACTTGGGTAATTCGTTTGGGCGGAGGCGAGGGCGCTGACAAGGAGCGCGGCGAGTAGAAGCAAGCGTTTCATGTGTCTTCTTCGGGTTAGTCGGAGAACGAATCGCTTTCCGCGCTGTTGATTGCCTGAATGATGCCTTGCATCGCTTCTTCCGTGAAGGCGCCTTGCGATAGCATGACGAGCTTTTGCAGCGGAATTTCGCGCAGGAAGACGAGCATGGTCTCGCGAGCTTTCTTGGCAGCTGCGTAGTCGTCGGGCGAAAGGTTCAAGTCTTCCAATTTAGGTTGGTCGCCTTGCATCTGGGCGATGAAGTTGTCGTAGATCGGCTTGCCGGTCGGGTGACGTTCTACTTCGGCGAAGGTCGACATAGGGGTGAGCGGCGGCAGCGGCAGCTTTCCTCCGTCTACGCTCACCGTGCTCTCTAGCGGGAGATCGCGTGACGAGCGGCCAACCGAAATGGTGTATTCGCCAGAGCGTACGATCCATTCTTCTCGTTCAGCGTCGTACTGTTCGAAGGCGTCTCGGTAGAGCTGCAGGGAAACGGTTTGGGATTCGCCGGGTTTAAGGAAGACTTTCTTGAAGGCCTTTAGCTCGCGTACGGGACGCGGGGCCTCTGGATCGTTTTCTCCAACATAAACTTGAACGACTTCCGCTCCTTCGCGGGAGCCAGTGTTCTTCACCGTGACTTTGAGTTCGAGACCTGCGTCGGCTTCGATGTCTTTCCCGCTGAGCTCAAGCTCGGACAGCTCGAAAGTCGTGTAGCTCAAGCCATGGCCAAAGGGGAACAGCGGTTCGAGGCGCTTGGCATCGTAGTGTCGGTAGCCTATGAATACGCCTTCGCCGTAGAGTACGGTACGATCGCGTCCAGGAAAATTTGGATACGTCGGAGTTTCTTCGATGCGTTGAGGAAAGGTTTCGGCGAGTTTTCCGGACGGATTGACAGCGCCTGTCAGGATGTCGGCGATAGCGCCTCCGCCAGCTTGACCGCCTAGGTAGGCTTCTACGATGGCGTCGACCTGATCAATCCACGGCATGGCTACCGGCGAACCATTCATCAGCAACACCGTAGTGCGCTTGGATACGGCAGCGACGCTTTCCACGAGCTGATTGTGCCCTTCCGGAAGCTCGAGGCTGGCGCGGTCGAATCCCTCGGATTCGTAGCTGTCCGGAAGACCGATGAAGACGATCGCATGGTCCGCGACGCGAGCGACTTGCTCAGCTTCGTGGAGCTGCTCCGGCGTTGTCGCGCCTTCCCAATCGTAGCCTTGAGCGAAGGTGAGCGAGAGGTCGCTACCGAGCATATCAGTGAGCTCCGCGAAGGCGTTGTCGAGTTGGGTCGGATTGACCTGCGAACTGCCCGCTCCTTGGTAGCGAGGGCGCTTGGCGAATTCACCGATGATGGCGATGCTGCGGTCACGCTTTTCGCTGAGGGGCAGGGTTGCGTTTTCGTTTTTAAGCAAAACAGCTCCTTCGGCTGCGACGCGTCGGGCGAGGGCATGATGGGCAGCCTCGTCGAACGTCGCGTCTTTTGGGATACCAGCGTGAGCTTGCAGCGTGATGGCGACCATGTCGGTGACTATTTGGTCGAGGATTGACTCTTCTAGCTCGCCAGCTTGCACGGCTGCGACGATTTTCCGGTCGTTGTAGCCGCCGGAGCTCGGCATCTCTAGATTCAGCCCCGCCTCGACGCCTTTGACTCGGTCGTCGACGGCGCCCCAGTCAGAGAGCACGATTCCCTCGTATCCCCAGTCGTCGCGTAGGATGTCGGTGAGCAAGGTCTTGTTTTGCGAGGCGAATTCGCCGTTCACCTTGTTGTAGGCGCACATGATGGTCCAAGGCGAAGCGAGGCGTACCGGAATTTCAAATGAGCGAAGGTAGATCTCGTGTAGCGCTGTTGGCCCTACGATGGAGTCGCCTGCCATGCGCTCCCATTCCTGGTTGTTGGCAGCGAAATGCTTCAGGGAGGCGCCGACTCCCTTGCTTTGCACGCCTTTGATCCACGCTGCAGCCAAGGAGCCGGAGAGAAGCGGGTCTTCGGAATAGTATTCGAAATTTCGTCCGCCGAGGGGGGAGCGTTTCAGGTTGGCCCCTGGACCGAGTAGGATCTGCACGCCATGGGTTTGCGATTCTTGACCGAGGGCTTCTCCCACTTCTCGGATCAGGTCGAGATTCCAAGTTGCGGCCAGAGCCGGGGCAGTCGGGAAACAGGTGGCGGGAAGGCTGGCGTTGAGCCCGTTCAAGCCGGAGTTCGGGTCAGCCATTCGCACGCCGTGAGGACCATCGGTCAGCGTGATGGATGGTAAGCCGAGCCGATCGATTGGTTTAGTAGTCCACATGGTGCCGCCCGAGCAGAGGCTAGCCTTTTCCTCCAAAGTCATTTGCGAGACGAGTTCCCTCGCTCGTTTCTGATAGTTGGAAGCCGCTAGAGTGGCGGAGGTTGGAGTAATGAGCAGAGCGCTGGTTGCGAGCGAGCTTATGAGGAAGCGGGGTGTTTTCGTATTCATAGGGGTAAGGGAGTTGTAGTTGGGGAGTGACTACTGAACGGAGTAGGGCTTCAGCTTCCCTTTGCGGCGAAGGACGTCCGCAAAGCACTGCAAGCCCTTTTCGATGGTTTCGCGTTCCTCGGTCGATATGGACTCGAGCAGTTTTTCGAAGGCGTTTTGGGCGTTGCTGGTGAGGAGTTCGCGGGCAGGCTTGGCGACTTCTGGTTTTATTTTAACCGTGGTGGTGCGCCGGTCGTCGGGATTGGTCGATATCTCGACCCAACCGCGTTTCTGCAGGGTCTGCACCACGGTAGAGGCCCGACTTTGGGCAAGTTGACAGTGGTCGACGATGTCTCGCACGCGAACGGGTTCGTTTTGGTCGATCAGGAAGTCGGTCACCCGCAGCTCGCCAGGGCTGATGCGTGGATCCAAGTCTGGAGGGACGATCCACTCCAACGCTGCAGAACGCAGCGAGTTTGAAACGAGAAGCATGTCCGCGAAATTCATCTGTGGAGATGTATCTCAAGAGATGTTTAAGAAAGTCAAGAATCTTGGGGGGAGGGATTGAAGACGGGAGGCTGTGGTTTTGCCAGGTTGAGAGGGTTTCGCCGATACGATCACAGAACGCGGAAAACGCGGATGATGACCGTTCCGGGGCGAGGCCCGCCTGCGATGGAGCTAACGAATTGATATTTGTTGAGCCACTCGTGCGGACCCTCGGGGGCTTCGAAGCGAAGGGCGGTTTTCATGTATCCGCCTTGCTCGGAAATAAGACCAGTGTTTCGCACGATGACCACCGTGCCGTCGTCCATGCGGATGGCGTAGAGGGCGTCTACTTCGGTGGCCCCATTTGGATGGGAGAGTTGCCAGTCGGCTCCGCCGGGAATGACGTCGCCCTTGAGCTTTGGACCTTCGAAGGTGCCGCCGGTGATGGGAATGAAACGTCGCTGGCCCAGCGGTGTTTTCCCGACTTCGACCGGAGCTTCGATTTCCACGATCGCTTCATAGACGAACTCGGTCTCGATGGGGGCAGGGCTCGATGACTCGGCGATAAGGAGGCCGGACCAGGTTTGCAGGACCGACACTGCTATGAGGAGTAGGAACGCGGGCGTTCGAAGGTGGCGGGCTGGGAATGCGCTCACGGGTGATTCAGAATGAAGGATGAGCTTCTACTGGAAGAAGCGTTGGGCGGTTTCGTAGAGGTAATGGCGAGCGTTCATCCAAGTATGCCCGCCTTCGGTGATGAGCGTTTCTCGCTCGATCCCCTTCGCTTCCAGGTAGTCCATGAAGTCGACCGCAGGTTTGTATAGAAAATCGGATTCGCCAACGCCGAGCCAGAGAGTCTCCAGGCGTTGGCTGGTTTTTTGGGGATCGCTGAGGAGCGGGCCGAAGTAGGTTTCGAAGACTTCCGGGGTGAGGTAGGCGCTGTAGGAGCCGATGTGAGCAAAGTCATCGATGTATTTGAAACCGGTGAAAAGCGATTGCCCCCCGCCGCGCGAGAAGCCGGCGATGGCTCGGCTGGATCGTTCGTTTATGGTGCGGTAGTTGCTCTCTACATACGGGACGATCTCCTGCATGAGCACTTCGGCGAAGCGGTCGTACATCAGGGCCGCTTCGGGCGTATGAGGGCGAGGCGTGCCCACGCGCATGTTGCCGTAGGGCATCACGATGATCATGGGCTTTGCCTTCCCCACGGCGATCAGGTTGTCGAGAATGAAGTTCGCTTTCCCCACCTTGAAAAAGGTTTCCTCCGTATCAGTGGTGCCGCTGACGAGGTAGAAGACTGGGTAGCTCTCATCGCTTCGCTCGTATCCAGGTGGCGTGTACACGATGAAGGAACGGTTTTCCTGCACGATTTCCGAATCGTAGAAGTGGTAGCTTACCTTGCCGTGCGGGACGTCCTTCTGAGCGTAGATGGAACCCTCGTCGCTCGGCACGTCCAGCAAGCTCGCTTTGAAGCCCTCGTTGGGGAAGAGGTGCTGGTTATTGGGATCATTCATGGCGATCCCGTCGACCTCGAAGTGGTACGGGTAGAGGTCGGGTTTTATCGGTCCGAGAGTGACGGTCCAAATGCCATCCTCGCGCTGCTGCATTTGCCGGTTCACGTTTTGGAACTGGCCGCTGAGTTCTACCGACTCCGCATTGGGAGCCCGCAGTCGAAAGGTGACCCGTTTATCAGGGTGGACCTCAGGTGAAATGATCGGGTTGAGCCGGAAGGACTGCCCTGAGCAAAGGGAGCAGATAGCGAAGATAGAGAAAATGGGAAACAGCTTAAGCGTCATCGTTCTGACTTTCGGAGTTTGGTGGGTGGAAAAACGTGAATTCAAATGTTCAGGGTGCTTCTTTTGCTTCGTATTCGATTAGGATGTTTGGTTGGAAAAGGCCATTGGTCTCAGTCGGTTGAAAGCCGCGGTCCTTGGGCGCTAAGTGTTTTTCAGCTAAGGTTTGAAAAGGCGTTGGGCCATGTCGTGCAGCGACTTTCGCCACACTTGCCATTCGTGGCCGCCAGGGAAGGAGTTGAACTCGACCTCGAGTCCGTGTGAGCGAAAGTCGGATACGACCTGTTTGGTGAACTGGATACGTTCGTCCTGCTCGCCGCAGGAGAGATAAAAGAGGTCGAGCTTCTCGTTGAAGCGTTCAACATCAGCCATAAGACCGGGAACGAACTCCTCCGCGTCGAAAGGGTCTTTGCTGCGAATGCCACCGAAAAGGCCGGTGCTAAAGGCGCCAATGGAGCCGAAGGTGTCCGTGTTGGCCAGACCGACTATGAAGGATTGGCCTCCGCCCATGGAGAGTCCGGCAAGGGCTCGGTGGCTGGCGTCGGGCTGGGTGCGGTAGTTTTGATCGATGAAAGGAACGATGTTTTCCAGCATCTCATTTGCGAAGGGAACCATGCCTTCGCGGCTGTAGCCGAAGGGGATGCCCTCTGGACGAGGGAGCGTGCCGTTAGCGATGACGACCAGCATGGGAACGGCTTTCCCTTCGGCTATGAGGTTATCGAGGATGAGGTCGGTCTTACCCTGGTTGGCCCAGCCGGTTTCGTCTTCCCCACCCCCGTGTTGTAGGTAGAGAACGGGGTAGCGTGTGTCGGGAGATTTGTCGTAGCCTGGTGGCGTGTAGACGAAGAGTCGTCGCCAAGAATCGGTGACAGAGGAGTAGTAGCGCTCAGAGCGAAGGTTGCCGTGGGGGACATTCTTGACTTCGTAGAAATCGACTCCTGGCTCCGGCACATCGATACCGCTACCGTGGCGGCTGGCGCCGAAGAAAGCTTGGCTTCCTGGGTCGAAGACCATGGTCCCGTCGATGCTAAATGCATAGTAGTGGAAGCCGGGCTCGATCGGTGGCGTAGTGACGCTCCAAATACCATCGCTATCCCTTTTTAGGTCATATTGCCCTTGGGGGAGATTGACTTGAACCTGTTCGGCTTCCGGGGCCTTGACCTGAAAGTACCCGCGTCCTTCGGCGTCGAGTCTCGGGTAATCTGCGCCGGGGACGTTTGAGGGAGCGGGCATGGTTTCGGGTGGAAGCTCCGCGTAGACTAGAGCAGCGAAGAAAAGGACGGCAGACGAGGTCAGGAGACGAGTATTCATGGGGCTACTTGAAAAGGCGCTTGGCGAGTTCTCGCAGGTTGCGACGTTCGGTGAGCCACTCGTGGCCGGTTCCTTCGGACTTGAAGTAGACGTGGTCGATGCCGACGCGAGTAAGGTTGGCGTGGAAGGCGTTGAAGCCATCCATCATGCGCTCGGGCTCGTGGGTGCCGTGACCGAAAAACATGAGGTCCATTTTCTCGTTGAAGGCGTCGGGATCAGCGAAGACACCGCCGTAGTAGGTTTCTGGATCGATGTCAGCCGTGCCGAAGTGGCCGGTTCCGCTAAGGCCGCCGATGGACGCGAAGGTATCCAAGTTTTGGAGCCCGATCATGTAGGCCTGAAATCCGCCCATTGAAAATCCGGCGATGGCTCGGTGATGGCGGTCTGGGATGGTGCGGTATTTAGCGTCGATGAGAGGGATGACATCCTCCAGAATAACCGCTTCGAACGAGGCGAATCGCTTCAGCATTTGGCGATTGAGTTCCTCCATCGAAACGTCCGGTCCCATGCGGAATGGAATGGGTTCTTCGCCGGGGCGAAGGGCGTATCCACGTTCCATGACAAACAGCATCGGCTCGGCTTCGCCTGCGGCGATGAGATTGTCCATGATATTCGCAACGCGACCTTGGATCGGCCAGGCGCGCTCGTCCTCGCCGCCGCCGTGCTGCAGGAAGAGAACCGGGTAGCGGGTGTCGGGAGATTGATCGTAGCCTGGAGGAGTGTAGAGGAAGAAGCGACGTGGCCCTTCGGTGACGGAGGAGTGGTACCAGCGTTCCCGGATTTCGCCGTGCGGTACGTTTTGCGTTTGGTAGTAGGCTCCAGCGTCTCCGGATTCGGGGACTTCTATTCCGCTCGTTTGCTTGCCGGTACCGTAGAAGGTTTCGCTCGCGGGGTCGTTTACCCGTACGTCGTCGATGACCAGCCAGTAGTAGTGGAAGCCAGGGACTTGCGGGTCGGTGGTCGCTGTCCATATGCCCTTGTCGTCCTTGCTCGCCGGATACGTCTTATCCGTGTGGAAGGCGATGGTCTGGGCATTGGGGGCCTCGATTTGAAATAGGATTCGATTGTCGGAGAGAATCCGCGGGTAGTCCGCCCCCGGGGCGTTGGTGCTGGCAGGGGTGCCGGGCAACGCTTCGGCGAACGACAGGTGGGCGGCTGCGAGAGCCAGCAGGATTGGGAAATAGCGCTTCTTCATGGTAGGTGGTGGGCTGTTACTCCGCCTTCGTATTCACGTCGTGGACACTTTCCGCCATGAGGGAAGCCACGCCGCGCGGGTCTTCTTGCTGGGCCACGTGGCCGCCGGGGAAGGTGCGGATGGTCCAGCCGCGTTCCTTGGCGCGTTGCCAGGCCTTGCTCTTGGAGCGTTCTTCTACGCTTTGATCTTCTGGAATGAAGGCCACGAAGGTGACGTTCAAGGCTTTGGCGGCGGGGTTGTCGTAGGAAACGGCTTGGCTGAAGGTTTTGATCGATTGGGGCGCGCTGTGTGGCGGCTTGGTGTCTTCGTTGACCCAAGGGGTGAGCATCATGCCGTCGGCGAAACGAGATTCGTCGACTGGTCCTCTGCTGCCAAACATGTCCCAAAGCGACTCGCCGTGATCAGGCACTGCGGCGTCGAGGTAGATGACGTGTTTGATGCGATCAGGGATTCTGTTGATCACGCCAGTGATGACCATGCCGCCGTAGCTGTGTCCGGAGAGCACCACATCGTGCAAGTCTTCGAAAAGGATGAGGTTTACCACGTCGTTGATATGGGTCTCGAGGTCGATGTCGGGGGTAGATAGGTGAAGGCGCTCGCCGAGTCCGGTGAGAGTGGCCCGGTAGACCTCGTGACCGTCTTCTTGCAAGAAGTTGCCGGTCTGTTTCCACTCCCAGCCACCGGCGGTGGCTCCGTGCACGATGACGAAGGTTTCTTTTTCGAAGTCCTCACTAGCGTTTGCAGAAACGAATGGAGCTGCGAGAGCGAGAATCAGGAAGGGGCGTAGGATTAGGGGTATCAGTTTTTTCATGACGGTTGTTTTTTTTGGTCAGTCGAGTGATTGATAAAGGTGAGCAGTCTCACTTCTCTGTGGTAGAATAGAGCGGAGCTACAGGAGAGTTGGCTGTTTGGGTGCCGTAGATAGACCATCGCCAGAATTGTGGAGCTTCGTTCGTTGTATTGAGCTCGAAACGTGCGCGAATGGAGTTGTATGGGGAGTTTGAAGACGGAGTGCTTTCGATGGTAGCAGCAACAGGATACCATTCCTGCATGTCGTCGCTCACTTCTATGGCGATATGATAGTCCGGATGGGTGATTGCTTCGTATTCGATTTCACCCACAAGCGTTTCATCTAGCCAACTCGTCTGTATGGTTGGTGGAGAGCTCGCTCGATAGGGGTCAAGATTTAGAGCGAATTCGAACAAGTTGATCAAGCCGTCGCCGTCTGTGTCTGCTTGAGGGTCGGAGATGGGAGATAGTTCAGTCGAAACAGTCCGCGAAGCTTCCAGGTTCACGACCCAATCGCGATAGCTTGTCATCGGCAAAGGCTGAACGCTTATTTGATCGACCCATGTCTTCACTAGAGCACTCTGATACTGATCGATACGCAATGGGATTTCTACCTTGTATTCAATATATGGATTTTCGAGATCGGTATAAAACCGACCGCTTTGCCATGAGTTGTAGGGATCGTCCCCTGAGAATTGATAATAACTAAACGCGTGTCCCATGGCTACTCCGTCGAAATAGAAGCGGATGCCACTTGATTCTCCATCTCCAATATCACCTGATACGAGAGAGTGCGTGTCGTCGTAGGACATCGCTCGATCGACGTGCCAAAAAGCGTCGCCCCAAGTGGCGATTTTTATGCCCGGTTGATTCACGGCGAATCCCATAGGCTCCGCTAGACTCAGCTCTGCGGCTTCGCTCTGGAGGCTTGCTCCATCGAGAGTCGCTCTGACCGTGTAGGATCCAAGGTCTTCGAAGGAAACGCTATCCAGTTCTATTTGCGAGGCGTTTGCTCCTGCGATAGGGGTGCCGTTGCGGTACCATTGAATTTCCACGCCTTCCTGAGGATAGACATCGACGCTGAACCACGCTGGCCCCCCGATGAAGCTCGCGAAGTTCTTTGGTTGCTTGGCGATGAGCAGTTTTTCGTACGGTTTTATGTTGTCTGCCCAGAGGGATGCTTCGGTTCCTTGCGGGTTTTCAATCTCGAAGGCGTAATTCCAGGGGCTACGGCTGTCCACCAGCATCACGACTTCTGTCCAATCGGCTCCCACTGCGAGCTTTCGGCGAGAGCCCAGTAGGTCGGTCGAGTATATCTCGAGGTGAGGGCTATTTGATTTTAGAAAGACGCTGTAGGGTTTGGGATCTGGGGAGTAAGGAGGCGAAATTTGCAGGGTGGCCTTTTCTGTCGCTGGAGTGATCGGCACGCGAATCGAGTAGTCGCCGGCCTGTTTCTGTTCGTTATCGTATGAGATCGAAACTCCCTCAAACGAGTAGTCGGAGTCTGCGAGATCGAGAAGCTCTAGGCCTGTGAGGCGCGGCCGGTAGTGGATGTCTTCCGAGCGGGTGATGTTTCCGTAGCTGTCTTCAATTTCGCAATACACCGTGCCCTCGACGAGCGAAGGGTCGAATTCGGGGCGCGATATGAAATAGTTGGACAGTTCTTCGGAGAACAAAAGCTGATCCTCTCGATACCAGCGTACGGTGGAGTTTGGCGTGGAGAGGAATCGGAGCTCCTGTTCTGATGAGTTGCCTTGCGTGAGATAGTCTAGGTCGGGCGAGCGGGCTATAAAGGGAGCGTCAGTGTTTACGAAATCTGAAATTTCGAGATCCTCGTCGTACTGATCGTCTGGATTTTCGAATACAATTTTGAAATCGCCAGCGGCCGGGATGTGTACAGCAAGGGGAAAGTCGGATTGAGGGGATGAGGGCTTCAATACCTCGAGTTCGTTTCCATCCAAAAAGGCCTTTATGACCAGATTTTGAACGAAGTATCCTTTCAAGCCGAGGGTGGAGGCTTGCGAGGTGGTAAAGCTCAGGGTCGCGGCCTGCTGTGGAGGTAGCGTTAGCTTGAGAGCCCGAAAATCGCCTGAGGCGCCAGGTTCTCTGTCTTGCTTAATTCCCCAAGAACTCTCGGCATCAATCTCTAGGTCAGGAGGTGCCAATGCATAGAGTTTTGAAGGATGGACGAGAGCTATTTTCTCAGTAGCTATGGTTCCAAACTCGGAAGAAACTTCGGCGTGGTAGCGGTCGTTCTCGTTGATTTTAGATGAATCCAGAACCAGGCTCGCGGCGGTTTCACCAGGTAGGTTGGCTCCGTTTTTAAACCACTGATAGCTGAACGTTCCAGAGCCCTTGGCTTCTGCGTATAGAGTTGTGGTCGGCTGCGATACGAGTGTCAGCGGTTTGGATACGTGTGAAAAGGCGGGTTTGTCGGTCAAAGCGATCGTATCGAGCCAAGCTTGCTGATCAGCATGCGTAGCCTGGTGAACCCAATTGAGGGTGTGAGAACCAGCGGGTACATGTACGATGAGTTGCTCCCATTCGCCGCTGGCCTCAGCGTAGGCGATTATCTCGGAATCCAGCTTCACCCATAGATCGCTGGTGGAGCCGATTGATTGTTTCCAACGAAAGGATAGATTGACGGGTCCGGTTAGGGTTGTCTTGAGCCCGCTTCCGCCCATCCAACTCGAGTAGCTTGGAGCTGGCCATTGAAGGAAGTGCGCGTCTATCAGTCTAACTGCATCTTCTCCGTCGAAGGCCTCATCGGGGTCCGTGGTAAGGAGAGCCGATTGGCTGATGAATTCGAGCTCACTGTTGTCGAGAGCCTCGTTGTAGACTCCTGTCACGAAGACTTGTATACGATGGCTTTGTGAAACGCCGACACTGTTTCTCGCTTCCAGATAGTAGACCCCAGCGTCTTCTAGGGAGACCGAGTCCAAGCCCAGTTCCAATTCGTTTGCTCCCTCGATTGGAAGGCCATCCTTAAACCATTGGTAATCGAAGTCGCCAACGCCAGGGCTGCCGACGCCGATTTGGAGTTCTTCGCCGACGCTAAAAACAGTGGTTTCCAAGCGATCGATGGATCCATCGAATTTTGGTGGGAATGGTTTGGAGGGATGAACAGTGAGCCACAGCTCTGGGCTCAGAATTCCGTTGGGATTGAGGCTATTGGAGATGCGGAGCCGGTACTCGCCTCCATGGGCCATGCGGGCCGGGGCGAGAGTGAGGGTGCGTTGCGTCGCTCCGGGGATGGCGTTGTCGTACTTGTACCACTGATACAGCATCGGCTCAGCCCCCGTGATGGGAAAGGAAAGGGTAGTGGAATCGCCCTCGTTGGCGTCTACTCGGATATCATTGGGGTTATCGAATTCGGGATAGTCGGCGGTATCGATGAACTGGACACGAGCGGTTTCGCTTTGCTCTGATCCGTAGGGACTTGATGCGATCACGTAGTAGTCGCCTGCTTTGCTTGAATCCAAGTATCCAAGATTAAGTTGCGGCTCCGTGGCGTCGGGAACGGGCTCTCCGTTCTGGTACCACTGATAGCTGATGTCGTTTCCGATCGCCTCGACCGCAAGCGTGTGCCAATGGTCGTCTGTTCCTCTCGTTCCGGTGGGTTGCTTTAGAATCAGTGGAGGCGTCTGTTGGAACGGATACGCGTTTACATCATCGATTTTGCCCAGAATCGGTCGAGGCCATGCGTACCGACTTTCAGGTTTGATCGCCCAGTCGATCTTATACTCTTTCGCTTCTGGGAAATCGACCTCCATGTAGTGCCATTCGTCGTATAGGCGGGGAGAGCGGGATGTCGTCTCAGCGTTTAACCAGAAGTTGTAGAAGCTCTGATCGACGAACCACTTAAAGCGCAAGGTGGCGGGACCTTGAAAACTCAGAAACAATTGCGAGTAGGCATTGGTACGGTTTGAAGGAAATCCGATAGCGGTGCCCCCTTTGCTTTCGGGGTCCTCGATGACCTGCCATGGAGTCTCGTTTGTGGTGAGGATATCGATATTTGCCGAAGCGTCGGCGGCAGCTTCCAGCTCTGCATCGACCTCGAGTATATCTAGAAAGAAGGCGATTTCCGAAGCTCCTTCTTCGTTGGTGGCTATGAGGGTGTATTCGCCTTCATCTTGGATGGTCAGGTCGTTTAGCGAGAGTATGGGAGTGGTTTGCCCGGCAATTTCAACTCGATCCAAGAGCCATTGATAGCTGACCTCTGTATCACTATCTGCCTCTACTTCGAAGCTAGTAGACTCTCCAGCGAAGCGGACTGAGGTCGCGTCGGTAGACGAATAGAGAATCGGTCCGCGCGGAAGCTCTCTGGTCGCGAGGCAGGCGTAGAGGTCGGGTATTCCGCTGAACTTCGCGGCGAGCGCGAGGTTTCTATTGCGATGGGCAGTCAGACAGATCCGGTCGATGAGCTCGCTGGGGCTAGCCGTAGGATATTCTGCTGCAGCGAGGGCGATCATGCCGGATACGTATGGTGCGGCCATGGAGGTGCCGCTATTGCTTGTGTAGGCATTGCTTGCTGTGTGCCAGGTGGACACGATTCCGAAGCCAGGGGCTGCAATATCGACCACAGCTCGTCCCCAGTTCGATTGGAACGTTTGACCTCCCGTTTTGCTGGAAGCGGCTACCGTGATGATGTTGTCTAGGTCGAAGCAGGCTGGGTAGACGCGGTTTCCGACTTCGCTGATATCGACCCCGTCGTTTCCGGCTGCTGCCACTAGGACGATCCCTTTGCTGCGAAGGCGTTGAATGGCTTGCTCGAGAGCGCTCGAGCGCTTGTCGGATCCCCAGCTTGCGTTGACAACGGAAGCCCCGCTCAAGCCTGCGTAGTCCAGAGCGCGTATCATATCAGCGGTCGTACCTCGACCGTCTGAATTGAGCGCTTTGATGGCCATCAAGCGTGTGCTCCATGCGACGCCTGCGATGCCGATCCCGTTGTCGCCTACCGCGCCTGCGATGCCGGATACGTGAGTGCCATGGCCATTGTCGTCGCTGGGATCTCCGCTGTTGGTGATCGCGTTGATGCCATGTATGTCGTCGATGTATCCATTGTTGTCGTCATCTCTCCCGTTGTTTGGGATTTCGGATACGTTAGTCCAAAGGTTGGCGGCAAGGTCCTCGTGGTCGAGGCGAAGACCCGTATCGATGATAGCGATGACCGCGTTGTCAGTGTTCGTTCTGAGCGACCATCCTTCGGATGCGTTTATACCAAATTCCGACTTTGGGCCAAGTCCCCATTGGTCGTCTGCTTGGTATCGTTGATCGTTTGGCGGGTTTGTAAGGGCGTAGACGATAGGGTTCGCTTCTGCCGTAATCAAATCTCGAAACTCGGCCAAAGCTGAAATTGCTTTGTCGGTAGTGCCGATTCCCGTCTCATCAGTCTGTAGCACTGCTAGAGACGATTCTGGCGAGTAGGAATGCACCTCCCATGAAATTGCTTCCGCAATGTTCTGTAGGTCTTTTTCAGATACATCCTTTTCGAATGAGATCAGAACCTGATTTGCTACATGCGAGGAAATCAGTTTCTCGACTTTGGAGCTCGGGGTCGCTGTGGAGACCAGTTCCTCCAGTTCGATGGGTAAGCCTAACGTATCATCGAAAACGATACGTGTGCGAATGATCAATGCTGCGTCTTTAGTCTCCGCGGCGGAAAAGCGTTCTTCTAGTATCCGAGACTTGCTCCAGTCCATCGCGGGATTTGCCTGCAAGGGAGCTCGTTGTTCAAATGAAGTCTCTGGGTCTGATGGAGCAGCACTCGGCGGAACGGCTTCGGAGACGTAGCCTCCATCGATCGATTCATTCGGGGAAATGCGTGTAGGCTGGCCTGAGTAGCCATCAAGCGTAGGTTCGGACGCAAACCGGACAAGTGTTGCTAGAAGCAACAAGAATATAACTGTGGAAGCGATGAGCCTCCATGGGGCAACAGCTTTTTTCATGAGGTATAATGATTCGCGCTATCGATCTTTGGAGTGGTGAGCGCTTTGGTTGCGGGAATTTTCCGGCATCGCGAGTCTCCGAGCAAATTGATAGGAATCTATATTTGGCTATATTTTATCTATACCTTGTATTGCTGCTGAACAACCAGTCTACGGATCGTTTCATCGTCATGAGATCGGAGGACGCTCAGTGGTCCAATGGGAGATCAATGGTCCTCAATCGGGCTACTTGGCCCAGGCTTTGCCTTCGGGGGTGCGGCGCCATTCGAAGTAGTCGTCGAGGACTTCCAGAGCGCAGGCGCTGGGGACTTCGGTGACGGAGGCGGTGTCGTTGAAGTACATGACCTTGCGGTTCTCGAGCGTGTATTCGGGCCACTCGGGAACGCTTGGGCCATTTGGGTCGCCGCGCTTGGCGAAGTTGGTCCAGTAGGTTGATACGGTGTCCGAGATATTGAAGTCGCCCTCGTCTAGGTTCTTGTCGTTCGGATCGAGGGTTTGGAAAACGTAGGGCACGTCGACGCCGTGGGGCATGCCGTGATCGGCTGCTTCGGAGTCGGCGGGATGATCCGCGTGCTGGTCGAAGTAGTAGTAGAACACTTTGGAATCGCCAGTCTTCGCTTGCAGGGTGGCCCAGGCCCAGGTCTGCCAGCCAAAGGCGGCGTCGCGCATGAGGTCGCGGGCGGTCTTGCTCACACGGTCACCAACGGGTGGATACGCAGCCATGAGCTCCTCGGCGAAGGGACCGTAGCGGGTTTCCACGTTGGTTTTCCATTCCTCGACGGTCTTTTCGCGCGAGAAGCTAAGACCTTCGTCGGAGTTGTAGCCCACGAGAATGTCGACATCGTTGTAGTTGCCATTCTCGTACATTACATGCTGAACGTCTGGAATGACGAATCCATCGACGATGGGCCACGCGGTGCCGGTGCCCCAGCCGCCTGGAAGCTTATCTGGCGAGAGTTCGCGCAGCTTGGCGAGGCTGTCCGCTCCGGCGTTCTTAAGGTACTCGACGCCGGATTGCTCGGCCATGGCGAGGGTGCGCATGTTCTCGCCGGGATAGGTGGTGGGACGGGTTGGTCCAAAGGAGCCGCCGCTTTGCGAGATGGCGCCGCGAAATAGCCCTTTGGCTTCAGGCGAGGCGCAAAGCATGCTGACGGAGATGCCGCCGGCGGATTCGCCGAAAATGGTTACCTTTTCCGGATCGCCTCCGAAAGCGGCGATGTTTTCCTGTACCCATTTCAGACCGGCGATCTGGTCCTTTAGTCCGTAGTTTCCGGATACGCCGTGGGGCGATTCGTCGCTGAGCTCGGGATGGGCGAGAAAGCCAAGCGTGCCGACGCGATAGTTGATGCTCACCAGCACCACGCCTTTGCGGGCGAGGTGTTCGCCGTTGTGGACCGGGGTGGAGGTGGAGCCGAAGGAGAAACCGCCGCCGTAGATCCAAACCAGGACGGGCAGCTTCTCGTCGGAGTTTTGGGCGGGCGTCCAGACGTTGAGGTAGAGGCAGTCCTCGCTGACGTTTCCTTGGCCATCGCCTTGGTAGGGGTCGGGGGCGAAATCGGTGGTGGACCTCACTCCCTGCCAGGGGGTGACGGGCTGAGGGGCTTTCCAGCGCAGCTCTCCAACGGGTGGCGCGGCGAAGGGGATGCCCTTGTAGATAACGAGGTCGTTTTCGGCGAGGCCCTGAACGAGACCCGCTTCTGTCATGACGGGAGAGGGTTGGTTTGCGCTCAGGCCGGAGCTTGCGAGGGCGGCGAAAAATAGGGCTGCAATTCGGATTCTCATTTCAATCTTTGGGGGAAGTGGGTTTCTCTGCTTTCCCTTTACGGAAACGGACACGGGAAACCGCCAAACTTTGCGGAGCGACGAAATGAGGGCAGTCGCGGAGAGGCGAGGTGGCACGAGGCGGCGATACGTCGAGGCGGGTCGGCGTCCTTGGTCTATCGGGTTGGCGCCCTGCTCTACAGGGCTAGAGGAGCAGGCGCTCTGAGGATAGCGTTTGCTCGGCCTCCTGCAGCAGTATTCCGGCGGCTATCCAGTCATGCCAGAAGCCCTGCATGTGATATTCGAGAGGACCGGCGAGCGTGCTTTCGATGCGGTGTTGAGCGTCTTGAAACTGGGTGAGCGCCTCGGGGAGTTGGCCCAGCTTATACAGAGCCATGGCTTTGATGGTCTGGCAGTAGGCCTGGCGGCTGATCTGCTCGTCCTCGAAGCTCGCTCCGCGGTCGCACCAGACGATGGATTTCGCGAATTCACCCTTGCGGTAGTGCCACAGGCCGAGCACGGCGCAGCGCCAAGCCTCCAGCCAGTCCTTGGCTTGGTAGTTGTTGGCGGCGAGCGAGTCTTCAACGACGGTAGCAAGGGATTCCATCTGTGAGAGCCACGCCTCGTCTCCGGGCAAGAGAAGCCCTCCTTTCAGCATCTGTTCCGCGGCGATCGGATTTTCGGAGCTTCCTTTCCGTTTGATCAGGTCGTAATGAAAATCCCAATACTCGTCGTTGCGGCCCGCTTTGATCAGAGTCGGACCGATCGGTAGGTAATTTCGAGTGGCGTTGTCGCTTTGATCGCTTTCATCGAAGCGATTGACGCGAGCGAGGGCGAGAAGGCGTTCGCTCGCGGTTTCCCAGTTCTTGCGCAACCCGTTCCAGATGCCCAGCTCCCAGAATACGAAGGACGCTTCCACGGAGGTTTGGGTGAGGGGACCGGCCAGCTGCTCGATCTCTTGATCGGCTTCGGCAAGTTTGCCCTGCATGATGAAGTTGGCGCTTTTGGTGACGCGTTCGCGTTCCTCCGCGGCGATTCTCAATTCGGATTCCTTCCGTTCAGCGGCCTTCGCTCTAAAGAGGAGAACGGTGGAGGTGGTCAAGCCAATCAGCATCGCGACGATGGCGAGGGCGATGGCCCCGCTGGTGAGGCGGTTTCTCGCGAGCAGCTTGCGGGCTCGGTAGAGGGTGGACGGGGGATGGGCTTCGATCGGTCGATCTTCTAGAAAGTACTCGAGATCCTTGGCCAAGCCGCGAACCGTGTGGTAGCGGTCTTCCGGTTTTTTGGCGGTCGCTTTTTGGACGATCATTTCCAAGTCGCGAGGAATCCGGGCGCTTTTCGCGCGGTCGCCAGCGGTTTTAGAGTTCTCCCAGTCGCCTGCGAGGTCATCGAGAATGACGCCCAAGCTGAAGATGTCACTTCGGGTATCGCTGGTAAATTCGCCCGAAGATTGCTCGGGGCTCATGTATTTCGGGGTCCCGGCTAGACTGATCTGGGTTTCGTCGCCGTCTGAGAGGCATTGCTCTGCGATGGCTTGGGCGATCCCGAAGTCGATGACTTTGGGGATGGGGCGCTCCTCGATTTGGCTGATCAGGATGTTGGAGGGTTTCAGGTCGAGGTGGATGATCCCTTTCTGGTGGGCGTGCTGGATGGCGGCGCAGACGCTGATCAGCAGACGCAGCCTTTCCTCCAGCGAAGCGTTGGTCTCCTGGCAGAAATCGGTGATCCGGGTCCCTCGGACCCGCTCCATGACGAAGTACGGATGGCCCTGTTCGGTGGTGCCGGCATCGATGACGCTGGCGATGTTGTGGTGCTCCATCATCGCGAGGGTCTGTCGTTCGGCTTCGAAGCGAGCGATGACCTTTTGCGAATCCCGACCGGGGCGAAGAATTTTGAGAGCGACGGTGCGTTTGACGGGCGCTTCCTGATTCGCCTCGTAGACGAAACCGCTCCCGCCTTTTCCCAGAAAATGGGTGATGTGGTAGTATCCGACGGTTCGTCCGATGAAGGCATCCCCCGTGGTGGCGTCGACCGCTTCCTTTTCCATCTGGGGGGTCCAGGTCAGGCTTTTTCCGCATTCTTCGAAGACGGTGTCCGCCCGCTCGAAGTCAGCGAGCATGGACTCGACGGTTTCGCGTAGCGTGGGGTCGCAATGCTGGTCGAGATAGGCTTTCCGCTGAGCGGGATCGGCGATCTCGAGGGCGTTGCAAAAGACTTCTTCTTCTCTGTCCGAAGGAAGCATCATTGGTTTCGGGAAGCCTGGATGGGGTTTCGAACTCAGTCCGCGTTTAGGCGGGCGCTCTTTCTCTCCATCCAGCGCAGCAACCATACTTTGGAAAACGCCCAGTAGCGCTCCACGCTTCGTTCGCTGATTCCAAGCTCCTTGCTCACCTCCTTGTTCAGCAGGCCGCCGAAAAACTTGGCCACCACGACTCGCGCATGCACCGGGTGGGCGGCTTCGAGGGCGTTGATCGCCTCGTCGAGCTCGAGCAGGTGGGCCGCTGGCGGCTCCTCGTGGATGGCTTCGGTGTTCTCGGTCTTGTCGCCTATCGCTTTGCGGATGGTGGATTTGCGTCTGGCGTGGTCGATAAGGATGCGCCGCATGGTCAAGGTAGCGCTTGCGATGAAGTGCCCCTGGTTTTGCCAGCTGCGCTCGTTCTTGTTGAGCTGCAACCATGCCTCGTGGACGAGGACGGTCGGCTGAAGGGTCGTGTGTTCGGAAGGCAGGCGCGACATGCGGCTCCGGGCGATGCGACGCAGCTTTTCGTAGACCTCGTGGCTGAGACGGTACTGGCTACCCGGTTGCTTGAAAGGCGCGTGAACGTTTTCGGCCGGACTCGTTTGGTTGGGTAGCTGTTGGCTCATATGCGGGGTAGGGTGACAGTTATGCCGAGGGAAGCCCGAGAATCAAGGAAGTCTCGTTTTTCAAGCATTTTGGGATGGTCCCAACTTTTTGGCGGTTCCGCTCTTGTTTTTCCGTAAAAGGCGATTGAGTGGATGGGTCTATTTCGTATAAATCCTTTTTGAAATACCCCTTTCACGCTCTCCCCTGTGTTTCCTCGCTACGCCTTACCTCATGCGAATGGGCCGAATTCTCTGCCCTTGCCGCCTGCGAATCCCTGACTCGGTCCGCAACCATCCCCGTCGGAGTGCCGTGCGCTCCGCGCTTTGTCGCAACAACCCAAATCCTCGCTACATCATGAAACGACATCCTCATCGACCTGGCTTTCTCATATTTGATCATCCGCTCGTTGCGCGCTCGGGGCGGAGCGATTCATCCATTTGAAGTCACTGATGAGCCCGCTGCCATCCGGATCAAGACGGATGACGTCGGAACGCCTGTCCGATTTCGGGAAGGCCAGCAGGCTGCAGTGGATGCCCCTCCTCGCGGGGCGAAACGACCGACCTCCCGGTTTCGACGTTTGTTCCCAATCAGAAATCGGCGCACGGGCGAATACAGTCCCCCTCTCGACTCGCTTTCATCGAAAAAGCGCTTATTGATAATCTCGTTGATCTGCTCCCAGATCCCTACCCCTCAAACAAGAAAATGAACCCCCTTTCCCGATACTCGCAGGTCAGGTCTCGATGTGTGTTGGGGATGCTTGCGTTGGCGCTTTCGAGTCAGGTTTGGGGTGGAACGAGGGTCGGCGCTTTGGAAGGGTTGCCGCCGACGCGGAAGCACCCCTTCGAGACGATCGGTTCGGTTTCGCGCGGGGCGCGTCTGGGATTCGATTCCTTCGGTAGGCTGGTGGTGGTCGAAGAGGGCGTGTACTCGGTTTTGAACGACGAAGTTTGGCTGGACCTCGCTGGTCGGCAACGCGCTGTGCGGCGACCGAACATCGTGAGTCTGGCTCTCGGCGCGGATGGGAGCTCGTACTACGGAGGCTTTGGCGATTTCGGTTCGGTGCGCTTTGGGGTGGACGGACGGTTTTCGGGGCGTTCCTTGGTGGGCGACGTCTATCCGGAGTGGATACGCACAGCGATTTTCGACGATATCGTAGCCTCGTCGGAGGGGGTGTACTTCAGCAGCTGGAACGGGATAGCCTACCAATCGTTTGGCGGCGGTCCGCCGACGTATTTCCAATTCGAATACCTAGGCGACGTGTTTCTTGTCGGGAGCCAGGCGTACGCATCCACTGCGGACGGCGAGCTGTTTCGCGTCGATGTGGAGACCCGGAGACTAGTGCCTCATCCTGCGGTCGAGCGGAATCGAGAAATTGTGGTGGAAGACGCGGCGCCATGGAGAGAGGGACGGACCTTGCTCGCTGACAGGGAGGGGAAAACGTGGAGTTTCGATGGGCGCGATCTGCGTGCCGAGAGCCCTTTGGACCGTTACGAAATCGCGGGACGGGTGTCGGCGCTGGAGCCGCTCAAAGAGGGGGGTGTCGCGGTAGCGGTATCGGGTCGAGGCGTGTTTCTGGTGGATCGGGAGGGTGGACTGCTCGTTTCGCTCGACGCTCCCGAGTATCACCGCGTGAGCGAAATGGCCTCGAACGAGGCGGGGGTGCTGTGGGTGGTGACCTCCAATTCCGTAGACAAGGTTCACTACGGAAGCCCGCTGACGGAGTACGGGCAGCGCTTTGGCATGTTTTTGGATTGGCCGCTGGTCGGCTTCGACGGAGATCGCATGTTCGTCGTCTCGAGCGGATTGCTCTATGAGGAGGCGAAGGAGCGAGGAGTGGGAAGCGCCCGGTTTCGACTGGCGGACAACCAGCCGGAGGGAGGCGTCTACAGCGTAGCCACTGGAGGCGCTCGAATGCTGCTGGGCACCCGCGATGGCGTTTTCCAGCCGAGCGACGGCGGCGGTTTTTCACCTGTTTTGAAGATGGACGGGCTTTTGAATCTGGCCATGGTCGGCGCTGACCTCTGCTTCGCCATCGGCCGCAATGAAATCGTCGCCATCGGCTTTCGACGGGGAAAATGGGAGGAAGTGGCCCGTCATTCGGAAGGTGTCGCCTACGCCCCGATCACCCACTCCACCAATCGCAGCGCCTGGGTCGAATTGGGGCGCAAGGGAGTTCTGAGGCTCTGGATGGACGCCGATCAAACCATTCGCAAAGACTACTTCGAGAACGAGGATTGGAATAACACCTGGTGGGTGAACGTCGGTTCGATCGGAGATCGGGTGGTGCTGTCGACGCTGGACGCTCGCAAGGTCTTCGATGAAGAGCGGGAACGCTGGATCGATTCCGAGGAGGTAGACGAGTTGCTGAACCGATCGCCCAAGCGAATCGATCGCGTTTGGGAAGACCAGAGTGGGGACATCTGGGCCACGCATGGCGAGGGGGTGGTGCTCTTTGCTCGCGCCGAGGAAGGCTTCGAATTGGACTCCTACGGATTAGAGGTCATCAACGATCGTTACCCCAGAGTGGTGTTCGGCTCCGGTGACGAAGTCTGGATCGTCGCGGCGCATTCCTTGTTGAAAGTCAGAAAGGATCGGGGGCCGCTCGCCAAGGCTCTGGCCAAACCCGTGCTGGTATCGCTCAAGGCGGGGAGCGAGAACCGGGAGCTCGTGGATCATGGCGTCTCCTTTTCGCATCATTCGGTGAGTTTGTCTTATGAGGAAAACAGTCCGTCTTTCAGGTTCTTTTCTGGGGCGTACGGATGGAGGGAGCCTCCAACTTTTGAATACAGGTTTCAGAGCGAAGCTCATTGGACTAGTCTGGGCGCGGGCTCGCTTCTCGCCTTTGGCGATTTGAGGGAGGGGGACTACCTGCTCGAAGTGAGGACAGTGGAGTCATTGGGGCGAAAATCGGAGCCGCTTCAACTCGGCTTCTCCGTAGGATCGCCCTGGTATCGTACCTCGTCGGCCTTCGTCGTTTACGGGGCGGGGGCATTGTCGCTCGTGTCGTGCTTGGCCATGCTGCCGAGCTACTTGACGCGGCGGAGGAACCGGGAGCTGGAGGGGATCGTGCACGAGCGCACGCTTCAGTTGGAGTCGGCGATGGAACGCTTGGAAGAGAACACGCGGAACGCGGCTACGCTCGAGGAGCGCAATCGGCTCGCTGGCGAGATACACGACAGCCTTCAGCAAGGAGTAATTGGGGCCATCATTCAGCTGGATGCCACGCTCACCCTGCCGGACCTGTCGAAGGAGGCCGCGGCGCGCCTGAAGGTGGTTCGAAATATGGTCACGTTTGTGAAGCAGGAGGTGCAGCATTTGGTTTGGGACTTGGATTCCACGCTCAACAGCAAGTCGGAGCTGGGCGAAGTGCTTGAGGATCTCGTGCGCGCGCTGAATTCGACCAAGCCCAAGGTTTCGATCGAGCGGAGCGGGGAGCCGGTGACCCTCTCCAACGATACGAGACACAACCTCCTGAGAATCGCCCAGGAAGCATGCACCAACGCGATCCGTCACTCCGGGGCGACGAACGTCGTAGTTCGTCTTTCGTATACCCCGCATTCGGTCGAGCTCTGCATCGAGGACGATGGAATTGGATTTGAAAAAAGCAAGGGGCTGGCGGAAAGTGTCGGCCACTTCGGACTGAGAGGAATGGTGTCCCGTTCGAAGAAGATCGGGGCGGACTTCCAGCTTGATAGCGCTCCCGGAGAGGGGGCTCGAGTCCGCGTCGCCGTACCGATAGGAGAGGAGGTCCAGGTCTTCGTATGAATCAGCGCTGCGAGAGCTCGCCTGTTCGAATCATGCTGGTGGATGACCACATGGTCATTCGCATGGGTTTGGCGACCGCCATCGGCGACACCAGCGATTTGAAGGTGGTCGCCGAGGTCGAATGCGGCGAGGAGGCTTTGGAGACCTATGAACGATCTCGGCCGGATGTAGTCGTCCTGGACCTCAGGATGAGAGGGATGGGAGGCGTGGAGACGATCCGGGTTATGCGAAAGCAGTTTCGAGATGCGAAGATTATCGTTTTCAGCAACTATGCGAAAGGTGAGGACGCCTACCGCGCCATCTCCGCTGGCGCTGCCGGCTTTGTCGTGAAAGACATGCCGATCTCAGTGCTGCTGGAGGCGATTCGAAGCGTATCGAAGGGCGGCCGCTATTTGCCGGATGCCATCGCGGCAAGGGTGGTCGAGCGCACCATCGCCCAGCTGTCGCCTAGGGAGATCGAGGTGATCGAGGAGCTTGCCAAGGGCGGGAGCAACAAGGAAATCGCGAATCGGCTCGGATTGGTCGAAGGCACGGTCAAGCGTCACATCGCGAACATTCTATTGAAGCTGGGGGCGTTGGATCGCACCCATGCCCTGGTTCTAGCTATTAGAAACGGTATCATCAGTTTAGAATGATATTAGCCGACGTGGCTGGGCGCTATTTGTTGACGCCAAGAGATTGAAGGATAAATCTTTACGGTTTCGCTTCATGTCTTGGGCTCATATCATCAATATCAGGGGAACGCCTTGTGTCGAAAGGTGTAGTCTATGGTGTGTCTATTGCCCGTTTGACCGGGTGATTTGGGACGTCACCATGTAATGATATCGCAGGAGTTTCGCTTCACGAATCTCCTTTTTGTATCATAGCCTACCAACTTTATACTACCCCCCTTCCCTTTTTCTTCCTCTCTAGGAGAACTGCCTGGTCCGGTTTCTAGCTTCTCGCTGACGATCTACCTCAAATCTGCCGAGTTCCGGTCCGGCGTTCGTCTTGTTCTCGCATACCCGATAGTAAGCTGAGATTGCGCCCCTGAGTCCATGTATTTGGGATTCGGATACCCGTGGTCTGTCTCTAGGTCGGTATCGGTATGCGTCCGGTTGATGGGATTGCGATGGTGGTGAAGTCGGTACGCCTCAACCGTGAACAAACAAATCGAACAAACTATGAGATACCTTGAACCAAGGCGTCGATCATGGAGGGGACTCTGTGGGCTGGCGCTGTTAATCGCTCCTCTTTGCTGGGGGCAGTCCGATGACGTAGACGAAGAGGAAGTATTCGAGCTTTCGCCCTTCGAAGTCACCGCGGATGAACGAGAGGGCTACCAAGCGGCTGATACGCTTGCTGGAAATCGCCTGAATACCAAGCTGCGCGACATCGGAAACGCGGTGTCGGTGGTAACCACGCAGTTTCTGGATGATACGGGAGCTACTGACAACCAGACTTTGCTTCAATATACCGTTGGAACCGAAGTCGGCGGAACCCAAGGCACCTTCGCAGGTGTTGGCGATGGAGCCTTGCTGGACGAGTCGAGCAATTTTATAAATCCGAACCAAAACACTCGCGTTCGCGGACTGACGGCCGCCGACAATACCCGAAACTTCTTCACTTCGGAAATCCCTTGGGACAGTTATAATATCGATCGCGTCGAGCTGCAGCGAGGCCCGAATAGCATACTTTTTGGACAAGGCAGTCCCGCTGGTTTGGTGAACGTAGGCCTGCAGGGCGCCTCGTTCGAGGACGAAGGGGAAGTGGAAATGCGCTTCGACGAGCATGGAAGCGCTCGCTACGTTCTCAACTACAACAAGCAAATCCTAGAGGACGAGCTAGCGATTCGCGTCGCTGCTCTCTACAACGACCAGAAGTATCAGCAGGATCCTGCATTCAGTCGCGACGAGCGCATCTACGCCGCGTTGAGATGGGATCCGAGCTTTTTGAATGGCGACAATGTTAGAACCATGTTCAAGGCCAACTTTGAGGATGGCGAGGTTCGAAGCAACAATCCCAGAACCCTCCCTCCGATCGATCGTATCTCTCCTTGGTTCGATACTGGAACGTACAATGGAACCTATATATCGGATGGAAACATTCTGGTTGATGGCGAACTCGTGCCAGTTTCCAAAGGGGATACGCGCGTCTACAACGCGTTGAACCGGGCCACCTTCAATCCGCACCAGCTGCAGCAGGACAACGTCGCTTTTCCGAATCATGGACAGGGCAGGCCTGGGATTAACGGAGGGCCGTTCAGCGGCGCGTTCAATCCCGACTACAATCCCCGGCTGGGGAACTTCGCGAATAGCTTCGGCGGCCCGATGCACTTCTATGGCTCCGATGGGGGCGCGCCAGACATCTGGTCGCTCGAAATTCGGCAGACTGGAGGGATCAATTCCGCTGGCGAGGTAGACGGCGGCATTGGCGGGTATGACTTCCACCGAGCCATGGGCATCGCCACGGAGTCCGCTTTCGCTCGTAACGCTGGCCTCCCGTTTGGCGAGTTCGGCGTCTACAAGAATAATTCTATAACGGATTCGTCGATATTCGATTACTATAACAATCTGATCGACGGTCCGAACAAGAACGAGTGGCAGAACTTCGAGTCCCTGAATCTCAGTTTCTCGCAGACCTACCTGAATGACATGGTCGGCTTCGATCTGTCGTATTACAAGCAGGACTACGACAATGGTCAGGTCTCGCTGCTGTCGGGAAGCCAGCAGGCGATCTACATCGATATCATGAAGGTCTATCCGGATGGCGATACCAACACCTGGACTCCAGGCGAAATCCCATTCGACAACGGAACGCCCAACCCCAACGTTGGTCGGCCCTTCGTCGCGGACAGATCTCAGTTCGGAAACAATTCGCACGTCAGCGAGAGAGAGGCCTTCCGCGCCACTCCGTTCGTGAAGTACGACTTCGTGAAAGGGGATGGTGGAAACTGGTTCACCAATTTCCTGGGCAAGGGAACCTTCACGGGGCTCTACAGCGACGAAACCATCGAGCGAGAGGATCGCTCCTGGCAACAATATGCGATCCTCGATCAATCGTTTATCGAATTCGCTGATTTCGCGGGCGGACTCACCGACTTCACGACCGACTTCCTCGCGCCGACTCCTGTGATCTACTTGGGAGACTCGCTGATCAATTCGTCGAGCGCCGCTGGAGCGAACATCCCGCGCGTCATGCAGAAAGCCGTTCTTCCGCGGAACGCCACCATTTCCATATTCGATTCCACTTGGGCTGGAGGCGATATCGATCCGGCGGCGGAGTGGATCAACAACGCCTACCTGCCACCGGAACTCGAGTATCCTGACTACAACCCGGTTGATCCAAACAACTTGACCGAAGCGGAAATGGAATTGTGGCCGGATCGTCGCTTGAGCACGCAGGCTGAGAATCCGGCCAATTACGTAGGCTTTAGAGAGGTGCCCTACACCTTGACGGCGGCCGAGGATTCGGCGGCAAATCGCGAGCTGCTGGGCCGTTCTGCCAGGTTGGACAAGCGTGAGACCAAGTCCGAAGCCTTGATCTGGCAGGGACATTTGTGGCACGAATCGATCGTAGGCACCTACGGCTGGAGAAAGGACACCACCAAGTCGTGGGGCTTCAGCCAGACCAATAGCAACCACACAGGGCCGGACACGTTAGGCCACCTGAATTTCGATCCTTCGTATTACAGGTTGCCTGACGAGAACGACACCGAGCTCACCGTTCAATCCAGAGCCTACAGCGTGGTGGCGCACTTGGACAACATGCCGTTTTTGCGCGAGACGTTCGCGGACCTGCCGTTCCGTTTGAGCTTGTTCTACAACAATTCCACAAACTTCCAGCCAGAGTCGGCTCGTGTGGACATTTACGGACAAGCCATTGCTCCACCGTCCGGGGAGACCATCGACAAGGGAATCCTCATTCAGTCCAGGGATGGTCGCTACTCCTTCAAAGCCAATAGCTACAAGACGGAAGTGACCAACGCCACCAGCACCGCCCTCAGCGACGAAGGCTTCATCGGCGCTTCCCAAGCGTGGGGAGCCAATTGGGCGAATCAGTACGAGTACGACATGTCGATCGATAACTTCTCGCACATCGTCACCCATGTGGCCCGCAATCGTCCGGCAGGCGCCGCCGTGCCCCCGAACTACTCGGAAGATCGCCTGCTCGACACAGTCGATGTTTGGAACGACGGGCAAGGAAACGACATCAACGGCAATCCGGTGGATGGCGGAAGAGGCTCGCTGTACAACTACGGACTCGCTCCAGGGGAGACGGCTGCGGATGCGGCGGCTCGCGAGGCGGCGGCCGTCTCAGCATGGCGAGCGTGGCAGGCCCAGGTCGATCCTCGCTTCTACGAAGCGTGGCAGATCGATCTGGACGCTCCGTTCCGTCTGGACAACCCGTCGCGAATCGACGCTGTGAGACCTCAGAACTTCTCCATAACCGAGGATAGCGTCTCGGAGGGGTACGAGTTCGAGTTCGCGCTGCGGCCGGTCGACAACTGGAACATCATGATAAATGCCGCTAAGACCAAAGCGACCCGCAACAACATCGGCGGGGTGTATCTCAGCGAGTTTATCAATTCCTACCAGGACGCCTTGCGCAACACCGCTGCCGGAGACCTGCGCATCTGGTGGGGCGGCGCCGGCAACGAGACCTCGCTCTTCCAATGGAACTCGAATGTGGGATCCGAGTGGACCGCCCGCAAGCTCCAGGAAGGCACAAACGCGCCGGAGCTGAGAGAATGGCGTTGGAACATCATATCCAACTACGAGTTCTCCGATGGACGATTTAAGGGCTTGAGCGTCGGAGGAGGTCTGCGCTGGCAGGACTCGGTGATCATCGGGTACCGGCCGATTCCGGGAGAGACCGACGCCGAGATCTCCTTCGATCTGGGCAACCCCTATACCGGACCCACCGAGACGAACCTCGATCTATGGGTCGGTTATGGGAGACCGATTAACGATTGGCTGGATTGGCGAATACAGGTGAACGTGCGAAACGCCTTCCAGGATAACGATTTGATACCAATCACCACTCAACCGGATGGCACCCCGGCCGGGTACAGAATCGCTCCAGCGGAGACCTGGTCCATACGAAATACCTTTTCGTTCTAGTTATCAACGATACACGGTAGCATGTTCAAGAGTATCGCTTGATCGGTTGGCCCCTGGAGATTCCAGGGGCCTTTCCGTGTCCCACTCCCGCCGGAGGCTGCACGGACTGGCGTCGAGCGTATGGGCGTTCGCATGCTAGAAAGCCTTTTTCTGGCGGATTTGCGGGGCGCGTTTCGTTATGCGGGATATGAGGCCAAGCGGGATGGCGGTCGAGCGAGACGAACTCGATTGCTCGTCGCCCAACCGATGCGGGCAGGGGGACCTTTTGCCCCGACATTCTGGTTTGGCCGTTGAAATTCGCATGATTATGAGAAAGACGCTGAGAAACTTAGTACGAGCAATCGCTGCGATGGCCGTTTCCCTGGCCGGATACGCCTCGGCCCAGGAGCCGACGCAGTATGAATGGCAGAGCAATCCCATCTTGCGCGATGTTTGGACCGCCGATCCCGCGCCTTTGGTGGTGGGCGATACCCTTTACGTCTACGTCGGTCACGACGAGGCCAAGGAAGGCGAGATGTTCAACATCACCGAGTGGCTGTGCTATTCGACCAAGGACATGAAGACCTGGACCGCTCATGGTTCGATCATGAAGCCGACGGACTTCGAGTGGGCCATTCGCGACGCCTGGGCGGCTCAAGTAGTGGAGCGCGATGGGAAGTTTTATTTCTACACTACCGTACAGCATGACGATACCCATGCAGGCAAGGCCATCGGGGTGGCGGTTTCGGATAGCCCGACCGGTCCGTTCGTGGACGCTCGCGGATCGGCTTTAGTGACGGAGCAGGACACCCCGTCGCCCTACGGCTGGGATGATATCGACCCCACGGTGCTCATCGACGACGACGGCACTGCTTGGATGGCTTGGGGGAACCCCAACTGCTACTTAGTCAAGCTCAAGCCCAACATGATCGAGCTCGACGGTCCGATCCAGAAACTTCACGTGCCCAACTACACCGAAGGGCCTTGGTTCCACAAACGCGATGGGCTCTACTACCTTTTCTATCCAGCCTTCGCTCATCAAGGCATGTGGGAGAAGATCTGCTACGCTACCGCGGAGAATATCACCGGACCTTGGACCTACCAAGGCATCTTGACTGACCAAGCGGAAAACAGCTACACCATTCATCCCGGTGTAGTGGAGTTTCAAGGACAGACTTATCTGTTCTACCATAACGCCACGCTCTCGCTCAATGGCTTGGAAGGCACGCTCGGGCGACGCTCTGTATGCGTGGAGTACCTCTATTTCAACCCCGATGGTACCATCCAGCCCATCGAGCACACCAAGGAGGGAATCAGCGTGCCGCCCTCGCCAGCGAGCGGATCAGTCGCGGAGGAGCCATCCTTTCAAAAGTCGAGTCCAGGGGTTAAGGTGATGCAGTCGATCGAGCCGGATCCGAAATCCTGGCCAGGCGCCCCTCGGCTGGCATCGGTCGCCAACCCCTACTGGAACGCTCCGCGAGTGCTTGGCTTCAACATGGATGGGGGCTCATCGCGCATGGGGCAAACCTTCGTCGTAGATCAAGACTTCCGTCTGACGCGCGTACTGCTCTATGCGGGTGACGGCATGGGGGCAACCAAAGAGGAGCCGGTACGCTTGGCCCTCTATGATCTCGGTCCGGGCGATTCCACCCCAGAAGCCTACGAACCCGGAGAAAACCTGCTCGGCGAAAGCGGAGTCGAAATCGCCTACACGCCTCAGGCCCGCGGCTTGTTGCGCATCGACTTCAACGGGAAGAAACGCGTTCATCTAAAGAAGGGGCTCGTCTACGCCTTCGAGCTTCAGGGCGAGCCCGGTACTGCGCCGCTCTTCTGGCGTCGTAGTGATGAGGACGTTTACTCCGCGGGCGCTGCCTACCGGGACGGGAAACCGATCACCGTAAGAGAGAACCAGTGTGACTTCGCGATCGCGCTCTACTGAAAGCGCAACTCGAGTATTCGAAGGGGCATTACTCTGACGCTGAAAAGGATTGTTATTTATACTCTGAATTCGTTGTTTGGACGAATATAAAATGAGTTATAAAGAAATGATATACAAAAGATATATAAAAGGTTTTACCTTGGTTATAGCGGGCTTGGCGCTTCTCTCCAAAGCGAGCGCGGATTACCCGATCGTGTCGCATCGATACCTAGCGGATCCCTCTGTTTTGGTGACGGAGGATCGGGTTTATGTCTACTGTTCGAATGACGATCTGAGCCCGCTGGAAGGCGGCTACAATATCCCCAACGTGGTCTGCGTCTCCAGCAGCGACATGAAGAACTGGACTGACCATGGCGTCGTTTTCGATGCGGAGCGTGACACTTCCTGGTCCAAGAAAACCTGGGCTCCTTGCGCCATCGAGCGTGACGGCAAGTTCTACATCTACTTTGGAAACAGCGGGGCCAACATCGGCGTAGTTGAAGGCGAGAGCCCCGTCGGCCCATTCAAGGATGTGCTGGGCGGTCCGCTCATCACCCACGGCACGCCGGGCGTGCAACCGGCTAAGAACATGTGGCTCTTCGATCCCGGCGTCTTCATCGACAACGATGGGCAGGCCTACATCTACTTCGGCGGAAATGGCGATGACAACGTACGAGCCGCCAAGCTCAACGAGGACATGGTTTCGCTCGATGGCGACGTCATCAAGATGCACGCTCCCAACTTCTTCGAAGCCGCTTGGGTGTGGCGCATCGAGGATACCTACTACTTCTCGTATTCCACCACGCCGCGAGCGGAGATGCGCATCGACTACATGACCAGCGATCACCCGACGGAAGGGTTCGAGTACGCGGGCATCGTTGGGGCTCAGCCGCCTTTGAATAACAACAACAACCATGCCGCTCAGTTTCTCTTCAAAGGAAACTGGTATCACGTATATCACAACCGCATCGTGGCCACCGAGGCTGGCATCCCCACGGGATTCCGTCGCAACATCGCGGTAGAGGAATTTGGATACGACGATGAAGGCAACATCATCGAAGTCGAGTACACCCGCGATGGGGTGGAGCAGATCGGCTCCTTGGATCCCTACGTTCGCGTGGAGGCGGAAACCTTCGCTGAGCAGAGCGGCATCGAGACCGAGCCAAGTTCCGCTGGCGGTATGAAAGTAACGGATACGCAAAACGGTGACTGGTTCAAGGTGGCAGGTGTCGATTTCGGCGAAGCCGGAGCATCCAAGGTATCCGTCATGGCTTCCGCGGCCTCCAAGGGGTCACGCATCGAGATGCGACTCGATAGTCCAGACGGTGAGCTTATCGCCGATATCGCGGTTCAGCCGACCGGCGGAGAAGGGAAGTGGAAAGCTTCCAAAGCCAAGGTGTCCGGAGCCCAAGGCGTGCACGACCTCTATATTTCCTTCGTGGGCGATGGCGATGTCGCCGATCTCGATTGGTGGCAGTTCAGTCCCAAAAAATAGAATACACTTTATCGCAGGCGTCGTGGAAGCATGACGCCTGTTTTTTCATTCAACCCCCTAATTTACCTCAACCCCTTTTCCCCAATGACCCCAGGTCCATCCAAACCCCTTTTTCGAAACGCCCTCTTCGGCCTCGTTTCCTGCTGTGCCGCAGCGCTGAGTCACGCCGCTCAGGAATCCGAGCTATGGCTCTCCGAGCTCGACGTTTCCCGCATCGAGCAAGGCTGGGGCACCGCCACCAGCGACGCCACCGTCTACTCGCAGAAGATCAGCATCGCCGGCCAGGTTTTCGATCGCGGGATCGGCACCCATTCCGAGTCGATCATCCCGCTGGCGCTGAACGGACAAGCGGTTCGCATTTCCGGTCTGGTTGGCTTGGACGATGAGACGGAAGGACGCGGCTCGGTGGTCTTCAGCATCGTGGCCGACGGAATCGAACTGTGGCGAAGCGGCGTCATGACGCCGGGCGTGCAGGCGGAACCGTTTGCCCTCGATCTTTCGGGAGTCAACTCGCTGCAGCTGGTGGCCGGAGACGCGGGAGATGGCACCGACTACGACCACGCGGATTGGGCGGATTTGAAAATCGTCATGCTCGGCGACGCCCAGCCGACCCTCGATCTTCCACCCGAGGAGGAACCCGTTATTTTGACCCCGCCAGCTCCCGCGACGCCCAGAGTCAACGGTCCCAGCGTGTTCGGCGTGCGCCCGGGAGCTCCGTTTCTTTACAACATCCCCGCCAGTGGAGAGCGTCCCATGAGCTTCGCGGTGGACGGCCTGCCGGAAGGACTGTCCATTGACGCTGATTCGGGCCACATCACCGGTGCTATCGCTGAACGCGGCGAGTACACGGTGACGCTGCGGGCGGAAAACGATTTGGGTCAGGACGAGAAATCGTTTCGAATCGTGGTGGGCGACAAGATCGCTCTAACCCCGCCCATGGGCTGGAGCAGCTGGAATTGCTGGGGCGATGCGGTCAGCCAGGAAAAGGTGCTCAGCTCGGCTCGGGCTATGGCGGAAAAAGGCCTCAGCCAGTACGGCTGGACCTACATCAACATCGACGATGGCTGGCAGGGCAAGCGCGGCGGACCGCTCAACGCCATCCAGCCTAACAAGAAGTTTCCCGACATGAAGGCGCTCGCGGACGAGATTCACGAGCTCGGGCTGAAGTTCGGCATCTACTCCGGTCCTTGGCGCGGCACCTACGCGGGGTACGTCGGCGGCTCCTCCGACAATGCGGACGGCACCTACGACTGGGTGGAGTCCGGCGACGTCAACGAATTCTACAAGCTCAACAAAGACCCCGACGCGCCCGACGCCAAGCCGAACTGGGTCAACTGGAAGTTCGGCGAATATTCCTTCGCTGAAAACGACGCCAAGCAGTGGGCGGAGTGGGGCGTAGACTATTTGAAATACGATTGGTTTCCCAACGACCCGCCGCACGTGCGCGAGATGTCGGAAGCCTTAAGAGCTACGGGTCGCGACATGATCTACAGCCTTTCCAACACCGGCATCTACGACTACGCTCCCGATTACGTGGAGTTGGCAAACCTCTGGCGCACCACCGGAGACATCATCGATCGCTGGGAAAGCGTGGAGCGCATCGGCTTTCTGCAAGACCGCTGGGCGGGCTACACCGGGCCGGGGCACTGGAGCGATCCTGATATGCTGGTGCTTGGCAAGGTCGGTTGGGGACCGAGTCTGCACGACACGCATCTGTCTCCAGATGAGCAATACACGCACATCAGCCTGTGGAGTCTGCTGTCCGCACCTCTGATCCTTGGCTGCGATCTCGCTCAGCTGGACGAGTTTACAATCAGTCTGCTGACCAATCACGAGGTGCTGGCCATCAACCAGGACGTGCTTGGCAAGCAAGCGACCCAGATCAGCAACGACGACGGAAAGGTCGTCTATGCCAAAACCCTGGAAGACGGTTCCTACGCGGTCGGGCTCTTCAACCGAAGCGAAAACGAAAAGGTGGTTGAGGTGAAATGGGGTCCGTGGGGCACGCTCGCCACTCCCGATGCGGGCGAAACCTTCACCGTACGCGATCTTTGGAGACAGGAAAATATTGGCGACTTCTCCAGAAGCTTCGATGCGACCGTCGCTCCGCACGGGGTGGTGCTGATCCGTTTGATTCCCCAGGACTGAGGCTATATCCCTTAAACCCCAATTCGTAATGAAAAGTAAACTACGCTCATCGATCGTACCTATCGCCATCGCTGGCTTGATTGTTTCTCAACTTCACGGAGCGTCCGAGCTTTCTCCGCTGCCGCAAGCTGCGGTCGAGCCTGCTGTTTCCTATCAGCTGCAAGCGTTCGATCTGGCGGACGTCACGCTGGGCGACGGTCCGTTTCGCGACGCTATGGATCGCGACAAGGTTTACCTGCTCAGCCTCGATCCGGATCGTTTTCTGCACACCTTCCGTCTCAATGTCGGTCTGCCGTCCGACGCCCGCCCATATGGCGGATGGGAAAGTCCGGGCGTCGAGCTGCGTGGGCATTCCGCTGGACACTATCTTTCCGCATGCTCCTTGATGTATCGAAGTACTGGAGACGAGACGTTCAAGAAACGGGCTGACGCCATGGTTTCGGGGTTCGCTCAATGCCAGGCCGCATCCGTCGACGCTGGGTTCAATGAGGGCTACCTCTCCGCCTTTCCGGAATCGTTCATCGATCGGGTGGAGAAAGGCGAGTGGGTCTGGGCTCCCTGGTACACTTTGCACAAGGTGATGGCCGGTTTGTACGACGCCTACCGGCTGACCGGCAACGAACAGGCTCTCGACGTTTTGGTCAAGATGGCGGACTGGATTGCGATCCGCGTCGACGGCATCAGCGAGGAGCAAATGCAGAAATCGATCGACATGGAGTTTGGCGGCATGAACGAAGTGCTGGCCAACCTTTACGAACTGACCGGCGATCCAGAGCACCTACGCCTCGCCAAAGCATTCGACCACCAAGTCCGCTTCGATCCTCTTGCCGCGGGCCGGGACGAGCTCAACGGGCTGCACGCCAATACGCAGATCCCCAAGATCCTCGGAGCCGCCCGCGAGTATGTTCTCACTGGCGAGCAGCGCTACGCGGATATCGCAGCGTTTTTCTGGGATCGCGTAACCCAGAAGCGCAGCTTCGCTTTTGGCGGAAACAGCCACCGCGAGCATTTTTATCCCATTGACGAATTCGGCGATCATACCGGTCCGGAGTCGGCAGAGACTTGCAACACGCACAACATGCTCAAGCTCACCCGCGAGCTCTTCGCTCAAGAGCCGGACGCCGCTCACATGGACTTCTACGAGCGTGCCCTGTTCAATCACATCCTCGCTTCCCAGGAGCCGGCCCAAGGCATGTTCATCTACATGATGCCGACCGAGTCAGCGAGTTTTAAGATCTATTCCACGCCGGAAAACTCCTTCTGGTGCTGCGTCGGCACGGGGATGGAAAACCACACCAAGTACGGCGACACCATTTTCCATCATTCAGACGACGAGCTCTTCGTGAATCTCTTCATTCCAGCGACGGTGAGTTGGAAGGAGCAGGGAGTGATCCTCACTCAAAGCACGGACTTTCCCAACAGCGAAGAAACCAAGCTGACGGTTGAATGCGAAAGACCAACTCGCTTCGCCCTCCGCCTCCGTCACCCGAGCTGGATCGAAGGACCGCTAGATGTTTCCGTAAACGGGAAAAGCGTTACGCTCGAAAGCGAGCCGGGTAGCTACGCCAAAATCGAACGCAAGTGGAAGTCTGGCGATTCGGTTCGTATCCATCTGCCCATGACGCTGCACTCCGAGCCGCTGCCGGGCGTGGACGATCGTGTGGCCATTCTCTATGGACCGATCGTTTTGGCGGGCACCCATGGTACTAATGGACTGCCAGCTCCCTTTGTATCCGATACGCATCTACAATTCCGCGATCCGGAGCCAGCGGGGTCGGCATTGGTGAGCGATAGTGACGATTGGCTAGCATCGATCGAGAAGGTTTCCAGCTCGCCGCTCGTTTTCCAGACGCGCGACCTCGCCCGTCCCTTCGACGTTACCCTGCGTCCGCTTTACGCCATCCATCATGAGCGCCTGACTATCTACTGGCCGCTCCTCTCGCCGTCGCAATGGCAAGCTCGCCAGGATCAAATCGCGGCAACCGAGGCCGAGCTCGCATCGGCCCGCGAGTCCGCCCTCGATCATGTCGATGTGGGCGACCCGGCCTCCGAGTCCAGTCACGCCTACCAAGGCAAAGATACCCTGAGTGGAGCATTGTCGGGCAAGGCCTGGCGTCGCGCCTTGCGCGAAGGGTTCTTCAGCTACCAGCTAAAAACGGAAGGGGAGGGCGACCTCGAACTCCTCAGCGTGATCGGAGCTCGCGATGAAAATCGCACGTTTTTCATCCTGGCGGACGATACGAAGCTCGAGTTGCCAGAGTGGAAAGACGCAGCGCCCGGCGAGCATCGCTTGATCCGCGTTCCCATCCCGCAGGAACTCGCGGAAGGCAAGGATACGATCACCATTCGCTACGAAACCGAAGGCTCCTGGAATACCACCACCGCGAACGTCTTCGAATGCATGCTCGTCCCAGCTGCGAACTAATCAGCCCCCGAGAAAATGAAACAGCCCCCGAAGTACCCAATCAATCGTTTCCACGTCTCGCGCCGTTCCTTCCTAAAACGCTGCGCCACCGTAGCGGCCGCCACAGGTCTTCCGCTTTGGTTCGTGCAACGCGAACTTGGCGCTGCCGACCCGAAAGGTAACAAGTCGCCAAATGATCGACCCGGCGTCGCCCTCATCGGATGCGGCGGTATGGGCGGAGCGGATACGGAAGCTGCCTCGTATTGGGGCGACATCGTGGCCGTTTGCGACGTCGACAAGAATCACGCCGAGGGAACTGCCAAACGATTCACCGACAAGGGACGCGCGCCAAAAATCTACTCGGACTTTCGGCAGTTGCTTGAAAACAAGGACGTGCACTGCATCGTGAATGCGACGCCAGACCACTGGCATACGCTGGTCAACCTTGGGGCGGTCCAAGCGGGCAAGGACGTTTATTCCGAAAAACCGCTCACGCTGACTATCGACGAAGGACGCCATCTCATCAAAGCGGTTAGAGAAAACAACGCGGTTTTGCAGACCGGGACCCAGCAGCGTAGCAATGCCCGGTTCCGTCTCGCCTGCGAGCTGGTGCGAAACAAGCGAATTGGCGACCTGAAAGAAGCCAACGTCTGGCTGCCTGCGGGGCTGGTCGAAGGGCCGTTTAGCGTAGCTCCCGTTCCTGCGGAGCTCGATTGGGACTTTTGGCAAGGACAGGCTCCGGCCGCGGACTACGTTCCCCAACGCTGCCACGCGACCTTCCGTTTCTGGTACGAATATTCGGGCGGCACCATGACTGACTGGGGCGCTCATCACAATGACATCGCCTATTGGGCGATCGGTTTGGTTGCCCCGAACAAGGTTTCGTCCAAGCGCCTAAGCGAGCCTGTTCCCGGTGGATACAACGCCTATGGCGATTACGTGGTCAACTACACTTATGCCAACGGCATCGCCCTGAACATTCGTACCACGCGTGATGATAGCATCTACGGCGAGCATCTCAATCCGGATGGTCAGCCAAATGGTATTCAATTCGTGGGCACGGAAGGAACTATCTGGGTCAACCGTGACGGCATCGAAGCCAGCGACCCGGAAATTCTCAAAGCCGAGCTTTCCGACGACGCGGTGCGTCTCTACAAAAGCAAGCACCACATGGGCAACTTCTTCGACTGCATGCGAAGTCGCGAGATTCCCATCTGTGACGTCGAAACTGGCCACCTCTCCGCTAACATGTGCCACTTGGGCGCGATCTCGCTCCGCACGGGCAAATCGCTCACTTGGGACGAACACACGGAACGGTTCATCGGCGAACACGCGGCCGAGGCCAACACTTATCTCGCCCGTGAGATGCGCGCTCCCTACGACTACAGTTTCGTTAGCTAGCGGATCACGCATGAACGATCCTCGCTGCCAGTTAGTCGCTTTCTTTGTGACCTAAATCCATCTACATCGTACTACCCCTTTTCTTATGACGCATTCACTCCGACGACGTTTAGTTGTCTCTGTATTCGCGCTTCTGTGCTCCGCTGTCACGTTCGCCGACACCACCGACCGCTCGGAAATACGCATCCGCGATCCCTTCGTGCTCCCGGATCCGTCCTCAGAAACCTACTACATCTACGGTACTACCACTTCCGGCATTTTCGATGGCGACATCGAGCGCAAAGCGGTGATGGTTTTCCAATCGAAAGATCTCAAGAATTGGGAAGACCCCGTACCCGTTTGGGAAATCCCCGAAGATCATTGGGGCCGTGAAACCGTCTGGGCCCCAGAAGTCCACCAATACAAAGGACGCTACTATCTCTTCGCTACTGTCACCTCCAAGGAAACGCTGCCCACGCCGCCTGGGCGCCCGCAAAATGTGCGCCGCGGCACCGAGATCCTAGTGGCCGATTCGCCGCTCGGTCCGTTCGAACCCTTTGAAAACGGACCGCAAACGCCGCACGATTGGATGGCTCTCGATGGGAGTCTTTGGGTCGAAGAGGGCGTACCCTACATGGTCTTTTGCCATGAGTGGGCTCAAATCACCGATGGCAGTTTCGACATCGTGCAACTTAGCGAAGACCTCTCGCATCCCGTGGGCGAACCGCAGCTCCTCTTTCACGCGTCCGCAGCGCCTTGGGTGCGTTGTCGCGGCGATATCGGAGAGCTGTATCAAGGAAAGCGCTACCACGCCTACGTCAGCGACGGAAACTGGCTCCACTACACCAAAGACGGCACGCTGCTTATGCTGTGGTCCAGCTACGGCCCCACCAAATACGCGGTGGGAGTTGCCCGCTCGCAAAGTGGCAGCGTATTCGGTCCATGGGAACAGCTGCCTGATCCGATCTGGTCCGACGACGGCGGTCACCCCATGCTTTTCAACACCTTCGACGGACGTCTCGTCATGGTTATTCACCAACCGAACCGCAAAGTCGAACGGGCCCGTTTCTTCGAAATGGAAGACCTGGGCGATACGCTGAAAATCAAAGGCGAAATCGCCGACGACTAGCCTAGACTTTTAAATTGTACCCATGAAGTCACTACTCACTCTCTTAATCGCCGCTGTATGCTTCGCCGGATTCGCCCGGTCCGAGGCCTCTACCTTTGTCATGGTCCATGGAGCCACCGCTGGTGGTTGGGAATGGAAACGAACAGGGCAGTTTCTCCAGGATGACGGACACACCGTCTACCGCGTCACGCTCACTGGACTTGGAGAGCGTACGCACCTCGCGGATACGACGGTCGACCTCGATACCCACATCAATGATGTCGTCAATCTGATCCTGTTCGAAGACTTGCACGACATCGTGCTCACGGGCCACAGCTACGGCGGCATGGTTATCACCGGTGTCATGAATCGTATTCCAGAGCGTATCAGCCACGTCATTTTTCTCGACGCCGCCGTTCCTAACCACAATCAGTCCATGTTCGATCTCGTTGGTGGAACGCCACCCGGCTCCAAGGTCGTGAACGGCCTAGTGCAGTTTCCCTGGTACGACCCTGACGCCACTCCGCCAACCGGTGTTGCTCATCCCGTCGGAACCTTCCGTCAGCGCGTTTCCTACGACAATTCCGAAACCTTCAAACTCCCCGTTACCTACGTCGCCTTCGTGCCCGAAGGGCAAGACGCGGAAAAGCGCGCTGAGACCGACCAGAGCTGGCAACGGGCCAAGGCGCGTGGCTGGACCATCCGCACCTTCCCTGGTGGCCATGTGGCCCACCAAGAAGATCCACGTGGTGTAGCCTCGCTCATCGAGGAGGCAGTCGCTGACGAAAATACAGCGGCGGATCCCGGCGCCTTTGACTCGCCCGCGTTTTCTTGGGACACCAGCTCCGAGCGTCGTCCCACCGGCATCGAAATCGTTTCTAAACTGGAGAAGCCCGCCTACGCCGGTTCCAAGTCTGAAGAGGATTTCGGTGGATACGTCATGGTCTACTTCAAGGACCAAACGCAATCGGCCTACATGGCTGTCAGTCGTGATGGATACACCTTCACCGATGTCAATGAAGGCGACCCCATTTTCGACGGCACCTTGCTGGCCGAGCAGAAAGGCGTGCGCGACCCGCATATCGCGCGTGGACCAGACGGTGCCTTTTACCTCGTCATGACCGACCTGCACATCTTCGGGGACCGCATGGGCTTCCGCGAAACCCGCTGGCAACGCCCCGAGGAAGAGCACGGCTGGGGTAACAATCGAGCGATCGTGATGATGAAGTCGTGGGACTTGATCCATTGGACGCATTCCGATTTCCGCGTCGATCTGGCGTTTCCTGAGCTGGGCGATATCGATTGCTCCTGGGCTCCGCAAACGGTGTACGATCCAGCCGCGGACAAGATGATGGTGTACTTCACCATCCGATACGAAAACGCTCGAGCTAACATCTACACTTCCTACGCCAACGATGATTTCACCGCCTTGGAAACCACTCCGACCATGATTCCCAACATCGGTGGTATTGACAGCGATATCACCTTCGCCAATGGCCGCTGGCACCAGTTTTACGTATCCAGCGCCACCATACGCCATGCCGTTTCGGACGACATAAAGTCCGGCTACGAAACCACGCCCGGACGCATCGATCCCAACACTGTTTCTACCGAAGCTCCCAACGTATTCAAGCGCCTCGGTACCGACACCTACGTCCTCATGTACGACGTCTACGGCGGTCGCCCCAACAACATGGGATTCAGTGAAACCACCGACTTCGAAACCTTCACTGATATCGGCCGCTTCAACGAAGGCGTCATGCGCGGTACCAACTTCAACCGGCCCAAGCACGGCGCCGTTTCCTACCTGACTCTCGACGAGCTAAAGACCGTCGCCGAGCACTGGAATCTATCGATTGATCTCGATTAGACGTCCACCCGATATCGCCATCGCTCTGGAACTGCTCCGAGTTTACAAACCATAACCAACCCTAACATTATGACAGTACCCAATACGTTTCTGAACCTGACTAAATCGGTCGCTCTCACGCTCGCCTGCGCGGTGGCAGTATCGGCAAATGCCCAAGACGGCACCATCTATCCGCTCGACGCTCCCGAGGAGCCCAATGCCATCGTTCTTGGCACTGGTGGTGTCGAGGATCAGCCCTCCGAGGAGAGCTGGTTTCGCCAATGGGGCGAGCCCATGGCACGCAATGTAACCACGGCCACGCTCACTCCCTTTCTGCCCGATCCGGACAAGGCAAATGGCGCCGCCGTTATCGTCACCCCAGGAGGTGGTTTCCGCTGGCTTTCTATGAACAACGAAGGTTGGAAGGTCGCCAAGGCCCTCGCTGATCGAGGCGTCGCAGCATTCGTACTCAAATACCGACTACAGCCAACGCCGCCTACGCTCGATGGCCTCAGAGAGTCGATGAATCGGACCTTCTCCTCCGTGACGCCCGCTGAAGGCGAAGAGGCTCCACCGCCGCGTCCTCGCTGGGACCTTTCCAATCAGCTCGAAGATGCGGAAGCCGCTTACGCTCTCATCGTCGAAAACGCCGAGGAATGGGGCGTCGATACTGATCGGCTGGGCATGATCGGCTTCTCCGCTGGCGCTGGATTAACCATGCACAGTACCCTGAATTCGGATACTATGGACCTCGCTTTCATCGGGCCTATTTACGGAGGTATGGGTCCGCAAGAAGTGCCCGAAGATGCGCCTCCCATGTTCGCTGCAATTGCTACCGACGACTTCCTCTTCAACGGCGAGTTCGGGCTAATCAAGTCTTGGTACGACGCGGGTATTCCGGTGGAGTTTCACCTGTATCAGAACGGTGGACACGGATTCGGTCTCGGTTATCCTGGCAACACCGCAAATGGCTGGTTCCCAGTGTTCATGCACTGGCTCGATGTGAACGGTTTTCTCGAAGCTGAATAGGAAGCCTAAATATAAGTTTCGTTTTTCGGGATCCTCGCCGCGATTGTGGCGAGGATCTTTTTATGTGAGAGAGAGGGAACCGAATTCTAAACGTGCCCGGAGGTCACGTTCCACCTTTATGCACCGTCAAGATGGTGGAGCGGGACCTCCGGGCACGCTCTTTCTTCGGTTAGAAACTCAGCTGACCCCTATACGAATAAAGACCCGCTATTTAGCTTCCTGTATAAACTCGACGGAATGCAGGAGAGACTCATCAGCCGGTTCTTTCTCGAATCGGAAAACGAAGTAGACGTCTTGCGGGCCATCGCTGAACGCGGAGCTCCCCAAGTCGATAACGGTTTCTTCCCCTTCGTTCACTGGCGCAGAGCTGATCATCGACCCTTCTGGAGAAGCAAGTCGCAGTTCGATGGATACACCCAGTGAAGATAGTTCCGAATGGCTTAGGGCCACCTGAGCGATGTTTCGAAGATCGACCTGCTCGATTTTGAAAGAGGAGAGGGTGTCGGCAAATCGCGCCGAACGACCCGCCTGTTCGATGCCTTCCATCTCTTCGAAAGCGAAACGGGTTAGTCTGCTAGGGCGAAGCCCCACGGCGTCTTGTCCGGGAAGGGCTTGAATGCCCGCGGCAGGCTGATCCGTGTAGGAAGCTCGAATCGTGAAAACCTGTCGCCATGGATTGCTGTCGAGCGTCGCGGGGTCGAAGCTCCCTTTAAGGGGAAGGCTTTGCAGTTCCTCATCCGTTTTGGCTTTGGATAGAATCCAATCAACGATCTTAGACACTTCGGTCTCGCTCATTGAGGCGTGCCCTGGCATGGGCACTTCGCCCCAGTTTCCGGCGCCCCCTTTGATGATCTTGTTCGCTAGCAAGGAATTTGCCCCGTCCATGTCTCGATAGCGAAGGGCGATCTGCTCGAAGGACGGACCGATGGAGGTTTCCTGCTCTTTGTGGCAAGCGAGGCAGTCCGACTCTGTCATGGCGATTCGTCCTTGTTCCTCTCGCGTGAGGATTTGGTGGCCTACCTGCTGTATCGGGCTGGAGCTTTCCATGGACGCTGAAATGAAGATGTTCTCCTCGACGACTTCGCTATCATCTTCCACGGAGACCTGATAGGAAACGGGTGTATTCGGAAAATAAAGACTTTGGTTTCCATCCACGGTGACCGTGACCTTCGGTTGGTCGTTGCCTGCATAGACTTCGATGGGATCCGACTCGTTGACTGACCCGTTGGAGTCTGTGACTCGAAGCGTCAAAGGATGCATGCCAAGGGTCGTTAGCTCAGTGCGCAGTTCAGGCCCTTCGGTCTTCACGACCCTGCTACCGATCTGCCATTCGAACTGCATGGCATCGCCTTCTGGATCTGAAACATCAGCGGTGGCGGAGAGTCTGAAAGGCAGTCGACCGCTTGTTTTTTCCACTGAAACGGATTCGATCTGTGGAGGAAGGTTGCCCCTTATGAAATCGATGCGCGACAGGCCGGAATCGGGGTTTCTGGAAAACCAGCCAGCTCCGTATTCGAGCACGTACAATCTGCCGTCCGGCCCCATCTCCACGTCGATAGGACCCGAAAATTCCAGCTTCTCCAAGAAGGGCTCGACGCTGGCGAGTTTACCTTGCTCGTCAAAGTCAACCACTACGAAGTGGTTACGTATCCAATCGTGCATGATGACTTTGCCATCATAGTAGGCAGGCAAGCGCGTGGACTCAGGATAGAGGTCTTCGTAATACACAGGCCCCGCCATGGCGTTTCGCCCGCCTGATCCCATTTCAGGAAACATTTCAGATTCGGCGTAAGGATACCAGATGAACGGGGTTTGCGCCGGTGGCAGCTCCTCTAAGCCTGTATTGTGCACCGAATCGTTCACGGGATTTTGCGGATCGAAGAGATCGCCGCTTTCTCCGGTTTCGTAGTCGAAATCGCGATACGGGTAGTTATCGCCGATAAACAACGGCCAACCGTAGTTGCCCGGCTCTGACGCACGGTTCATCTCGTCGTAGCCGCGAGGACCTCGATTTTCTTGGTCAGAGGAAGCGTCGGGACCGACATCTCCCCAGTAGACGGTGCCATCCAGTGGATCGACGGAAATGCGATAGGGATTTCGATGGCCCATGGTAAAGATTTCGGGACGCGTCTTGTCGGTCGCGGGAAAGAGGTTTCCTTCCGGGATCTCGTAGCTCCCGTCGGGCAGGATGCGAATGCGCAGGATTTTTCCTCGCAGGTCATTGGTATTCGCGGCGGTGCGACGGGCATCGTACTGGTCCTTGCCCTCGATGTCGTTCAGCGGAGCGAAGCCGTCTGTGGTGTGCTCTACGTCGCGTTCGTTGAAAGGGGTGGAGTTGTCGCCGGTGGAGAGATACAGCAAGCGGTCGGGTCCGAAGGCCAGCGAGCCTCCGGTGTGGCAGCAGATGTCACGCTGCGAGTAGAATTCTAAGATCACCTTTTCTGATTCCATGTCCAGAATCCGATCCTTGAATACAAAACGCGATAAGCGATTCACTACCTTGTCGCTCGGGCTGTAGAAGATGTAGATGAAGCTGTTCTCTTCGAAATCCGGATCAGCGGTGATGCCGAGCACACCTTCCTCCGCATTCACTCCCGGGGCATCGCTGGAGTAGTAGGCGTCCAAGAAGCCGACGCGGTAGATTTGATCGTCCTGCTGGTCGTAGTGAAGGATTTCGCCGCGACGCTGCACGATGAGTACATCCAGATTTGGCAGGATCGCCATCTCGATAGGTTCGAAAAACTCGCCTTTGGATAGCGAGGTTTTGGCGAAACGGATGGGGTCTGGCCTTTCGTCAACCGCTTCAGCTGCGGTGAGGGCAGGCAAGGAAGCGGCCAGGGTCAGGCATGCGGGCAGGGAGCGAAAGAAGGTTTTTACAGGTGACACAGTATGAACGGATTAGAAGCGAGGCGTTTTGAATAACACAGGTTTTGGGAGAGGCTTGTTAGTCGATGCGAAGGGGGCAACTCAGTTTGCGTTCGGACGTGATTGACCCGATTCCCTCCGCTCGGTTCGCGTCATAGCGCCGGCCGTCTTCGAGGCGCGGTTCGCTGCGGAATTGGGTTTTCCCTTCGCGCAAGAAAGCGAAAGTGCATCGACTTTCGTCTTCGTCAATCGATCTGGATGATGCCGCGTTTGACCGCAGCCAGGATGGCTTGCGTGCGGTCCGATACCTGGAGTTTCGAGAGGATGTTGGTCAGGTGAACTTTCACGGTTCCTTCCACTAGGCAAAGATTGGAAGCGATTTCCTTGTTGCTCTGACCTTTGGCCACGAGACCAAGCACTTCGAGCTCGCGCGGCGAGAGTTGAGATACGACGCGGCGACTCACGCGCGCGGAAATTTCGGGGGGCATGTATTGATCGCCTTGATACACGGAGCGTATGCCTTCGAGCAGGCTTTCGAGCGGCATCTCCTTGACCACGAAACCTTGCGCTCCCGCCTTGAACGCTTGCAGCACTTCGTCTCCGCTGGCGTAGTTGCTGAAGATCAGGATCTTGGCCGCAGGTTCGATCTTCTTGATCAACTGGATGGTGTCGACGCCGTTCTGAACGGGCATGCGCAGATCCAGGACCACTACATCGGGACGGAGGCGTTGATAAACGTCTACCGCGTCCCGTCCGTTTTCGGCCTCGCCCACAACTTCCATATCGGGCTCGCCGTTCGCTGCGGTGACCAACCCCATGCGAAGGACGATGTGGTCGTCGACGAGGAGGATTCTAATTTTCGTTTGGGTCGTTTCCATTTTTGCTAGAATGCTGTGGCGTCTGGTTCAAAGGCGCGACGAGCTGGACGCTCGTCCCTTTTTGGGGGACGCTGGAGATGGTGAGGTTTCCATTGATCTTGGACGCCCGGGTGCGAATGCCTCGCAGACCGAAATGGCCTATTCCGCTGGAGAAGACTTCGCTCGAGTCGAAGCCGTTTCCGTTGTCGCTGATGGTAAGCGTGACCTTGTCGGATTGGAATTCCAGGCAAGCTTGGATGCGGGTGGCGCCGCTGTGCCGTACCGAGTTGGTAATGGCTTCCTGAGCGATTCGGAGCAAGTGGTGCTTGGTGGTGGAGGGGATCTCGAGCGGCTTCCCGGTCGTCTTGACCTCCAGGCTCATTGATCCGGTGCCAAGCAGCTCGGCCATGCTGCGCAGTGCTTCTGCGAGATCGTCGTTTTGGAGGAGAGGAGACTCGAGGTCCCAGACCGCCTGCTGCACTTCCTGGCGAGTGAAGGACACCATGCGGCGGGCGACCGATAGGCGGGACTCGAGATCTGGGTCGAGATGGTTTAGCTTCAGCGTGGCGTCCAGCTGAAGGGCTAGTCCGCTGAGGCCTTGCTGAAGGCTGTCGTGAATCTCGCCCGCGAGGCGGTTGCGTTCCGCCAAGGTGGCGGAGTTTCGCGCCTCTTCGGTGAGTTTTTCCATGGTAGCTCTGAGCTCTTCGGTTCGTTCACGGACGAGCTTCTCCAGGTAGTCCTGTTTGCTCTTCGCTCGGCGAGCGGCCCAAATAGCGATGGCGAGGCAGCTGAAGATGGCGCTGCTCCAGTAGCCGAAGTAGGCGAAGGCGGATCGATACCAAGGTGGCGCGATGGTGAAGCGAGTGACGATCGGATTTCCAACGGGGATGTTGCTGCTAAGAAGTCGAGCGGTGAGCTGGTATTCTCCTTCCTCTAGGCTCGGAAGGGTGAGCAGGGAATCGGCGCTGCGTAGCTTCCAGTCGCTGGAGTTGTTTCTCATGGAGAACTCGTAGACGAGATCTTGAAGCGGCATGTATCCGCCAGCGAAATACCGAAAAACGAGGTGGTTTTGCGAATAGGGCAGACGGCCGAGTGAATGGTTGGCCGGCGGAGCGGAGATGAGCTCGGTCTCCGTCTTGCCGTCGGAAACGGAGACGAGGAAAGGCTGTTGCGTGGATCCTTCGATCGACTCGAAATCCTGGTTGACGTGGTAGAGGGCGGATTCGGTGGAGATCCACGCGTGCTTTTCATCGATCAGAGTGATGACGGGATACTGATCGCGGATGCTGGTGAGCGAGTCGGTGTCGACCCGATAGCCGTCGCCTTCAGGGAATACTGTGAGCACGCCGTTCGGGTGGGTGACCCAAATGACTCCGTTCGCATCTTCGGTCGCGCGGAGGAGAACGTAGGGAATCTCGGCTAGCGTCTTTTCTATGTCTGGTGGCTCGACGACCTCGAGCGTTTCCTTGTCGCGGTAGATGCGTTGGTTGTGGGCGCCGCTGAGGACGACGTGATCCTTGAGCAGGCCGATATTGATCCAGACCGGCTCTTCCCAGGGGTGGTCTTGGAATACGCGTTTTCGCAGCTGACCGTTTTCGAACCACACGCGGGCGATGAAGTCGAGGCCGAGCTCTATCCAGACGGAGTCGTGGCTGCTGTGCATGATGGCGGGGAAGCCGACGCCTTGGAGCTTCGGGGCGCATTCGTACCATCGGTTGCCATCCCAAGCCAAGGCGGCGATTTCTCGCGATCCGATCACGATGCAGATATCCTTTTCTTGCAGCACCAGGCGGTTCGCCTCCTCGATGCCGGGAATCTTCTCGAAGCCGCTACCGTCGTGTCTGAAGACGCCCTCGCTGTTGCCGATGAGCAGGTGCTTCTCGTTTCCTGCAATGGCCCAGGCTCCGGAGATGGGCACGTTTTCGAACTCTTCGAAGGTGTACTGCCAACCAGTCTCAGCCAGCCGCATCTCGTAGAGTCGTCCATTGGAGGCGATGACCGTTTTATCGCCCCACTGGCTCACTTGCGGCCAGCCGATGACGACTTCCGAGCGTTGATCCACCACGGAAACGGGATCGTTGTAGAGCAGTTTCTGCACGGAGCTTTCTCTGGAAATCCAAAGGATGCCCGGCTCCCGGGAGGCGATGGCGAAAATGCGGCGATAGTCGGAGGTGGTCAGGGCTAGCTTTCGTTCTCCATCTGCGGAAAAGACGAAGACGCCCTCGCTGTCGACCGCGACAGCGAACCCTCCGTCGGGCAGCGTCTCCAGGCAGGAAATGCGCACGATGCTGTTCTCGCCGAACCCGAAGTCGAAAAAACTGAATTGCTCGCCATCGAAGCTGACCAACCCGGTGTCGTTGGTCGCCCCCACGATGGTGGTGTCGTCCAGGTAGGCGACCTCGTGGATCGAGACGGTCGGGGCGACGTTTGTCGATTCGCCGCTCTTTGGATCGAACTCTATGGTGCCGAAGGCGTTGGAGGAAACGAACACGCGCTGCCCCAAGGTGAACACCGTAGCGATGGACATTTGATGAAAGCTCTGTTCGCCTGTTTGCCGGTTCAGGCAGACGAGGCCGTTCTGTCCTGTGAAAAGCGTGTAGTCGTCGGTGAAGACGATCTTGGTGAAATTGGTGGTATTGATCCAGCGCGGGTACTGCTCTGGACGATAGGAGAGGGGGTCGATCCTGCCTTGTTCGGTGAACTCGATCTTTCCCCATGAGGCGAGGGCGCCGAAGTAGTAGTTTTCGCCGTCGTCCTCGATGACTTCCATCAGAGGGGGGTTGCGGTCGTCTTTGTCGGAAATATCCAGCCAAGTGTTGTCGTTCAAGACCACGTAGTTCGCTCCGCTGATCACCGCGAGGCGTCCGATGTGGTCGAAGCCAAGCTTGGGTCCGCGAGAGACTCCGATCTCCTCGATGGCGTAAGTGCGCGTCACGGGTAGCCCGATGGTCGGCGTGGAAGCTCCAAGCGCGCTCGCGACGAGCAAGGTCGCTAGCCCGAACCCGGCGCGAGCCAGCGTGGCGAAGAGAGATCGTCCGGGGTTTGCGAACGCTCGCCATGTCGAAATGGAGGGGTGTGTTTTGCGCTGGGGCACGGTGGCGGGCGATGCGGTTCGTGTTGAGGGTGAATACAGACCTATGGGGCGAGACGGTCTCCGCTGACAGAAGGTCTGATCGCAAGGAAAAGGCCTGCGATGCGATTGGCAAGGAGTCTGTTCTATATCTAAGGTTATAGGGAGTGGTCTGGAATGGCGTCCTCGGGAGGGGGTGGTTGCTTTATATATAACTTAGGCTATAGGTATTCGCCGCTAAAATGTCTTGAGCGAAAGGAGTTTTATAGAGATCATATGTTCGCATTCAGGGTTCGGGTTTCGTGTTCGGCAGTCACTTGCTTTATGCGCCCGTCGATCGCTGGATAATGATATTATATTTCTAGTTAGGTTATTCGGTTTGTTGATTGTAAGATCTTCCGCTGAATATATCGGAAGTCGCGGTTCGTCGTTCTAGCGAACCGCGGCTTCTTTCGTTTTCTGGTCGATGCTGCCGGTCGCTTGCAGAGCAAGGTGGCAGCCTTATGGTTCAAGGGCCGCCGTACTCGGAGGAGCGCAGTCGCGCCAGCTCGCGGAGTTCGAGGTTTGGAAAGCCCAGCTCGTAGCGTTCCAGAAGGCGTCTCAGATGATAGGTTTGCAGCGGGGTCAGCTGATAAAGTCCATCTTCGCTCATGGTATCGACACAGGCCTGCAATTCCTGTTTCGCGAGCTCGTGGCGTTTGCCTAGGGCGAACACTATCGCTCTCAGCACGCGCCGATCCCAATCCCTGGAGGCGAACCCTTCTTCGGCATCGCGGGCCAGCCTCTCCAGTTTCATGCGAAATCCTCTCATGTCTCGAGTCAGAGCGTAGGCGAACGCTTGTCCGATCGCGGCGTTGGGATCGTTGGGGTAGGATTCGGCTAAGGCCTTGGCGGCGAGGTTCGCGGGCTCGTCCCGATTTGCCTCCGCGAAGTATTCCGCGAGGCGACTCAAGGAGAGGGCCGAGTCTTGGTCCGGAGACATTTCGAAGACGGCGAGCTTTTCGGTTTCGTAGCCCGGGATCGCAGGAAGCGGGTAGGGAACGGGTCGGAGGTAAAGGGGGAGCAGCCAGCGCAGCAGCCGATGGTAGAAGGTGCTCTGATCTTCCGTTGCCGGAGCCTTGACCAGCATGGGCAGCACCGGGTCCCAAGAGGGCAGGACGATGTGCGTGACCTCGTGACCGTCGAGCACCGCCTCCGCTTCCGTCGATTCTGGGGAGCTGAGCACGCGGACCGCCGCGAGCTGCCCAGGAAAGGATTCCCAGGCTGTGGACATGATCGCGCGGCAACCGCCATGAAAGATGATGGAGTCGGAGAACTCGGGCGGAGCCAGCGCGATCGGATCACGCGTGGGGTTGTGGACCGCCAGCCAGTGCGAAAAATGCCGTTGGATCAGGGTTTCGACGTCAGAAGGGCGGGCCAGCGACTCTTGGTCCGGTCTCTTCAGGTAAGCGGGCAGCGATCTTCCCCATGCGAAGAAGCCGAAGAGAAGCACGCACCCGATCACGCCTGCGATGCTTCGAGCGGCGCGGGGCAAGCCAGCGCTCACGAAGGAGCAAAGAAAGATCAGGGCGAGCAGGGAAAGGGCGAAGCCCCATTTTATCTTGAAAACCGTCAGCAGCCCGACCGCCGCGAAGCCTGTGGCGACGGGCAGAGCGGAATTCAGTGACCCCCAGGCGTCTGTCTTGGAGCGGGATAAGCAGTAGGCGATGGCCGCGAGGGCGGTCAGGGCAGGCAGTCCGGCCAGGAGGACCGTGGTGAATTCGGCGCTCGCGATCCAGCTGAATAGGTTTCCGTAGATGCGGGTCTGATCGAGCGAACTGGGCCGAAGAAGCGAGGCGCTTGAAAACAGCCAACCCGAGTAGCCGTGGCTCAACTGGGTGTATGCGAGCGGCGCCATCAGAAGAAGGCCGAGGGCGCCCAAGGCGATGGAGCGGACGCGGGAAAAGCTTTGAAGCAGCATGCTTTGCCAAGCCCCTAGCAGCATGCCCAGTCCGAGCCAGGCCAGGGGGTAGACGGGGTGCAGGTAGCGCAACTCTCCCGCGGAGCTCTCTAGGGGATTGGCGTCGATGAGGCAGGCCAGCAGGCTTAGACCGACGCCGCAAAGCGTCCACCCCCAGAACGGTCTTGGAGTTTTGGTAGCCAGCAGGTCAACGGCTTTGGCGGCGACGATGACCAGCAGGACGCTGAAGCCGATCGCGGGATCAAGCCACAGGGACAGGGCGATTGCCAGGGCGTTGAGAGGACCTGGCTTAGGAGGCTGCGTGGAGTCCTTGGTCGGTATCAGTTGAGCGAGAGCCAGAGAAGCGAGCAGAAACGCCCCGATCTCCGGACTCAAGCTACCGGGTATGAACTGGGCCGAAAAGGGAGGGAAAAGGGCGAAGAAGAGGCCTGCTGCGGTGGCGAAGATCGCTCCATATCGTTTCCAGACGAACGCCGAGAGTCCGATGAATGCCATGCCGTGAGCGATAAGCGGCTCCCACAAGGCGGCCCTTTCTACCGCGATGCCGAGCGAGTGGTCGGTCATCAGGTGAATGATCCAAGCGATGCTCGCGAGCCAGAAGGCGTAGAGCCTGGGCATCAACTGCGGCCGACCGTCTTGCGCGGAGTCTCCCAGGTAGGGGTCCGAGCTGAGCAAGCCTTCTTGCAAGAGCTCTTGGGCGTAGGCGATCCAGCGGTAGGTTTCGCCGCGGTTGGTGACTCCCAGAAAGTGTCGCTGCCCGAATTGGTAGCCGGTGGGGGAGCTTGCGTCGAGTTCCGGAGGCGGGTTGCCTTCGAGGCTCAGGTCGCTGGCCCAGCGGAGGTGCGAATGGTCGACGCGCAGCATCAACATCAGCGTCAGCAGCATCGCCGCGGCGCAGAGAGTCTGGATCCAGGGAAAGGTGCGTTTCATGGGAGGAGGGAGGGCGAGGCGTCGTTTTTTTTGAAGCTATGGCTGATTCGGTTTGATCAGGAGCCAGTCTTTGTCGTTCTCCGGCGCGGGGTGGGTGGACTGCGAGCCGTCGGGCCACTGGACGCGCGCTCTGACCAGCGGATTCTCGTCTTGGCTGGCGACATGAAGACGAGGAGCGCTTTGGCTGTGCCAGCCGCCGCCCAGCCCGATTTCGTAGTAGCGGGCGCGACCATCGGCAAATTCAAGCTCGATGCTGGCTCCTACGCCCTTGGAATTGCCGGAGCTGTCTTGGAGGGCGATCGTCAGCCAATCCGCATCGGTCTGGCTCTGATTGATCAAGCAGAGGCTGCTGCCGGCATGCTGCGTGATGAACAGGTCCGGTTTTCCGTCCTTGTTGGGATCCACGATGGCTTGGGCTCGACCATTTCCAGTCACGACGTAGCCGGATTCGAGCGGTTCCAGGGCGGCGAAGGTACCGTCGCCCAGGCCTTTGAGGTATAGGCCGACCCCGCCTTGGGAGCGTGGCATGGTGGTATCGGTGTTTTGGCTGAGTCCGAGGTCTGGAATGTTGTCCCCGTCGAAGTCGGCTGCGACCAGTCCGATCACGGGACCGATTTGGGCTACGGGAGGAAAGGGCTGGAAGCGGTAGTCGCCACCGACCTGGCTGAGAAAGAGACCGGATTGGAAGTTGTCCGCTTCGAAGCGCTGGGCTTTTTCCAGAGCGGATGAGCCGAAGACCTCCGCCAAAGTGGCCTTCGCGTAGTCGTTGGCGCTCGGATAGGCGCGCTTCACGAAGGGGAGGTAGGCGGCGAGATCGTTGAGCGATCGCAACGGATAGAGCTTTCCGGCGTCGTGCTCCGCTTCCGCGATCATGCGGGTGCCGTTTTGAGCGAAATCGCCGTAGAAAAGCAGAGCCGGTTCCTCGGGGCTGGCCTCATAGGTGGTGTTCAAGCCCAGGTTTCCCACCGCGAAGTCCAGTCGGCCGTCGAGGTTGAAATCGGCCGCCGCGATGCCGTTCCACCAGCCTTTGCCCCCGTCCAGAAAGCCGGCGGCCGCGCTTTGGTCGGCGAAGGCGCCGTCTCCCTCGTTTCTGAAAAAGCGCACGCTGTCCCACTCCAGGGAGACGATCAGGTCGATTCGTCCGTCCCGATCCACGTCCCGAAACAGGGCATCCTTGACCAAGCCGACGTTTTTCAAGCCTCGGCTCTGATCGGAAATGTCGGTGAATCGTCCGCCATCGTTTCTGAGAAGGTAGCTGCGAGGCGTCTCCGGATAGCGATCGGGGATCGAGCGCCCGCCCAGAAAGAGGTCGAGATCTCCATCGCCATCGATGTCGCCTGCAGCGGCCGCGCCCGCATTGAGCGGAAGGGAGGGGAAGTCGGTTTTTGAAAAAGCGCCGCGTCCATCGTTCAGGTAGAGTTTGGTCGCAAAGGCGTCGGGCCATTTTGAACCCTGAGAGCTGGATGTCGTGACGAGCAGGTCGGGGCTACCGTCTCCATCTGCATCGAAGAGAAGACTGGGGCCTGTTTCCAGAGAGGTCTTGAAGGTTGCAGGCAATGGCATTTCTTTGTATCCGCCTTTTGCGTACACGAGCAGTCTGGCGGGCGAGCCAGTCGTGGCGCCGAGGAAAATATCATCGATCTCGTCTCCGTTGACGTCTCCGACTGCAATTGAGGGGCCAGCTCGATCGGTTCGAAAAGGGATGAACGCTTGCTCGCTGTCTGGCACTTGAGGCTCTGAGGCATCTTCGAATTTGAGGCCGAAGCTCTCGCTCGTCTCTGCGAAGAGTGGAGGCTCTGTCGACGGAGGGGGCGGTTGCGTCGTTTTATCCTCCTTGATGGTGAAACTATGGTTGACCGGGAGATCCTCGTACGTTTGCAGCGTCCCAGATGGCCATTGAACGGTGAGGCGATCAATGCGTTGATCGTCGCCCAATCCGAAATGAGCCACAAGTTCGCTGCCCGAAGCGTATCCGCGGGTCACGACCATCGCACGGGTCTGTTGTCCGCAGGACGCGCTCTCGATCCGCACTACCGCGCCCACCCCGAAGTGGTTCGAAGGATCCCCTTGCAGGTAGATCTTAACGCGATTCCCGTCGGTAGACCGATTTTCGAAGAGGCTGAGATTGTCGTCGAGATTGATGTAGGCGATGTCCAGGTCGCCATCTCCGTCGAAGTCCGCGGTCACGGCTCCAAAGGCCACGCCGACTTCATCCAGCCCCCATTCCTCAGCGACGTTCTGAAAGCCCTCTCCCTGAAGGTTTCTGTAGGCAAGGTTGGCTTCGTTCAGCACCGGAGAGCGCTTCATGATTCCGATTCGTTGCATGTCCGACAAACCACGCATCATGCGAGCGAGCAGATCGCTATTGTTCGCTTCCCGAATCATTCCGTTGGTGACATGCAGGTCCTCCCAACCGTCGTTGTCGAAATCCTCGAAACGCACGGACCAGGTCCAGTCGGTCGCTTCCAGTCCAGCCCAGCAGGCCGCTTCGCGGAAAAAGTCCATGCCTGTGCCCATGTATAGGGCGTTTCGGGTGTACTGCGGAGCGATGCCCTCGGTGGTGCCTTCTCGCAGCATATCGTTGCGCGAGGCGGCTAGTCCGCGGCGATCCCGCTCACGTGTCGTAGTCGCCATGTCGGCGGCGAGCAAATCGAAGTTTCCGTCCTTGTTGATGTCGCCGATATCGGCTCCCATGGAGGAGTAGGGCGTGTTGTGGAAGCTCTGGTTTAGAACGTTGGTGAAGGTGCCATCCCCATTGTTACGATAGAAGTAGTCGCCCTCGGAAAAGTCGTTGCAAAGGTAGAGATCCGGCCAAAGGTCCCCGTTGTAGTCGAACCAGGTCGCCGCATGGCCGAAGGTGATGGCGTCGATGCCCGCCTGCTCGGTGACTTCCACGAAACGACCGTCGCCCAGATTGCGAAACAGCCGGTCCGGACGACCCGTCGGTTCGGTTCCATCTACTTGATTTGTAAGCAGTAGCATGTCCACCCAACCGTCGCGATCGTAGTCCGAAAAGGCTCCCACCACGCTGCCGTCCACGATGGCCAGGCCGCGCTTTTCCGCTTCCTCCTCGAAGGTGCCGTCGCCTTGATTGATGTAGAGCAGATTGGAGGCGTTGTTGCGACAGACGTAGAGATCGAGCCAGCCATCGTTGTTGACATCGACGAAGGTCGCACCCTGCCGCCAAATCACCGAATCATCCGACTTGAACCAGCTGAAGAGGGAGCGTCCCTCGTCCAGGCCGGCCTTTTCGGTGACGTTTTCGAAAGTCCAGTCCCCTCGGTTGCGAAAGAGGATTCCGGGCTTGGTCTTGATGCTCACGAACAGATCGACGTTTCCGTCCCCATCGTAGTCGCCTGCCGCTAGACCTGAGCCCATGGCTCCACCCATGTACTCGCGGTAGCGACTAGACCACATCAGTGGATCGTCGTAGGGATTCATGGCCTGGATGCCGGTGGACTCCGCGGATCGCTTCGCAAACAGCGAGCCACCGTCGTTCTCGATACGAGACTTCAGAGGAGCCTGGGAAATGGTCGCACTCGACGGCGAAGCGAACACGGCGGTTAAGCCTGCGAAAAGGATAGAGCGAGCGCCTGGGGTGAATCTCATGTGGTTTGGTTCAGGGAAAATCGACGCTTGAATCAGGCTGGATTGGAGCGGGGCGGCCAGCATTTCGCGACGATGTAGGCGGTGAATGATTGGCATGCTGAAAATGCCGCATTTAGGTGCAACCTGACATTGGTTATATCTTAACTTATGACCTAGGTTATATCGATCGTATAACTGGTAATGTTAGGTCGCAATCGGGCGCTTGGATGTCGCAAAAAGCCCGTAGACCGGAGGGGAAGGGGCTTGGTATGATAGCGGTCCCTATACGTGTGGCTGGATGGTTGTTTTTTCACTCTCCGGCAGATTCATTTTCGCCCCGCCCTTACTTGATTATATTCCCCTCAAACGGAACTCGAGGTCCGGTGGGTCGCATTTGTTTCGTCAGCGTTTGGGACCATTGAACTACTCACTAAATATAGCAAAACCTGATGATAAACAATATGCCTCATAAGCTTATAAAGCCTGCCGGATGCGTCCTCGCTTCGGTAGTTTTGCCTGTGGCGGTGATGGCTCAGAGTGGTGGCAGCGAAGTCGACGAAGAAGAAGTGTTCACACTGTCTCCTTTCGAAGTATCCGCTGACGCCAATTCCGGCTACTCCGCTGCCACTACCCTGGCTGGCAACCGTCTGCAGACTGAGCTCAAAGACCTGGGAACCTCCCTTTCGGTTTACACCGAGGAGTTCCTCAACGACATTGGCGCTACCGACAACAGCACCTTGCTGAAGTACACGCTCGGAACCGAAGTCGGCGGCGTGTATGGCAACTACTCCGGCTCCGGAGGGGGAACCGATCCTAACACCAGCGCCTCCCTCAGCCCTCAGTCGACTAACCGCGTGCGAGGCTTGGTCTCTGCTGACAACACCCGCAACCTCTACCTCTCCAGCATTCCTTGGGATGGATACAACGTGGATGGCGTAGACATCCAGCGTGGTCCTAACGCGATCCTGTTCGGACAAGGCAGCCCCGGCGGTGTGATCAACACCCGCATGAAGGAAGCCCAGTGGGACAACTCCAACCAGGTTTCCATCCGTATCGACGAATACGGTAGCGTGCGCGCTTCAGTCGACCTCAACCGCGTATTGATCGAGGATCAACTGGCGGTGCGCTTCGCGGCAGTGGACAACAATGCCAAGTTCAAGCAGGACCCGGCCTTCGATGACATCCAGCGCCAGTACTTCACTGTCCGCTACGAGCCGGAATTCCTGAAATCGGAAAACGCCCGCTCGATCTTCAAGGCGAGCGTCGAAATGGGCGACGGGGAGAGCAATCGTCCCCGCAACATGCCGCCGAAGGATCGCGTCACTCCGTTCTTCACTGATCTGGACAAGCAACTCTTCGACGTGGCTTGGGGAAATGACCGCACGTTAGAGATTCCAGGACGTGGCGCTGCGGAGAGTCAGGACTGGGACAACAATGCGAATCCTAATTACGTAGAGAGAATCGGAAATCAAACCAATGGCACTGGCTACGCTGGTTACTTTGGTGGCTCGATTTTCTATTACATGCCGGGTGAGTCAGAACCGGTGTTCGGACTAGCCCCGAATGCCGTTTCCTACCTCGGGCTAGATTCTACTGGAGAACGCGACGGAACAATTGGCGGTCTCGCCAATGGAAATCCTCATGGACTCGGTGGCTATCGCGAATACGCCCAGTACAAAGGCCTACCATTCGCAAGTTTGACCAAGGACAAGTTCATCACTGATCCCTCCATATTCGATTTCTACAACAACCTGCTCGATGGCGACATCAAGCGTGAGTGGCAGAATTTCGATTCCGTGGAAGCTTCCTTGAGCCAGACCTTCTTCGGCGATACCATGGGCTTTGACATCGGTTACCATAAAGAGAGCTACCTCTCTGGTGGATACAACCCGGTGCAAGATACACTCAACATCGATGTTAACAGCCGTTTTGCTGATGGTTCCAATACCCCAGAAACGGGCTGGTATACCGATGGCACCGTCAACCCAGGCGCGGGCCGCGCATTCGTCCGTCTCGGCAATGCCAAGGGCGAGTCCGTTACGGATCGCGAAAGCTGGCGAGCGACTGCCTTCTTCTCACACGACTTCAACAAGGCAGATGGAAACTGGCTGACTCGCTTCCTCGGCAAGCACACCATCACCGGAATGGGCTCCAAGGACGAGTATCTGAACACTTCGCAAAGATGGCGTTCCAGCACCTTTGTCGGTGATTACTACCAGCATCCACAGTTTGCAGAGATCAAGGACAACAACGGCCGTTTCTGGGCGGACTTCGTGCCGATGCAGAATGTCTACCTCAGTGGAAATCTGCAAGGAGCGACGCTTGGACAAGATCTCGGAATTCGGTATCCGACCGCAGCTCCGCAGTTTGCGGACACCATGAACCTGCGTTACTTCGACTCCACTTGGATTCACCCAACGGATCCGGAAGCGGCAGGTTATGTCGACCCGGGCGCAGTTTGGTATAACCAAATATCCGCTGGTACTGAAGGTGGTCCAGTCGAGTCAACACAGTCAGAGAACCCCGCCAACTATGTCGGATGGGGCACACGCCAAGTTCGGCTTATGACGGATTCGACCGCTCAGAATCGCGATTTCCTCACCGAAAGCCGTGCCTGGGACGATCGCTACAACGATGCCTACGCCTTTGTTTGGCAGGGTAAGTTCTGGGATGATTCCCTCGTAGCTACTGCTGGTATTCGTAACGACGAAGTCGGGCAGGTACGCACCACTTGGGAAACGGACGATTCCGCAGTTTATCCAACTGAAATCCCTTACACGGTGAACGAAACGGGACCGTTTGAAGAAGAGTCGAAGAGCTGGGGCTTGGTTGCTCACTTGAACGATCTGCCATTCCTTGGCGAGGTGGTCGACAAGCTGCCAGTCAACGTCAGCGTGTCGTACAACAAGTCCAACAACTTCCAGACCGGTCAGGTCTACGTGGACTATTGGGGTCAACCTTTGCCGCTTCCTGAGGGTAACACCGAGGATATGGGCATCATGGTCGCGACCAAAGACGGCAAGTACTCGGTTAAGCTCAACAAGTTCGAATCTGACGTGCAGAACAACGTGGGCACCGGTTTGGCTTTCTGGCTCTACGGAAACAACATCGGCATCTACGCTTCTGCGTATCACCAGCACAAGTACAACTACGAGGTTCGCGGTAATCCCGATAGCACTCGTCATGGAGATGGCATCATATCAAATCTGCCAGCTCCTACTAACGAGAATCCAAACCGGAGATGGAACTTCGACTACCAGCCTTTGGACGGACAAACTCAGGCTGAAGCCGAAGCCCTCGAAATCGCAGTTATCAATGCTTATGACCAATGGCTTGAGGAGATGGCTCCTCTGCCGCAGTTGATGGCGGAAGCTTGGAGCTTCGCTTGGGATGGTTCCGACTTCACCGAGCAGGGACTTCCATTCCGTTTCACGGATGACATCAAGGCCGAAGGTTACGAGCTCGAGCTTCATGCTCAGATCACCGAAAACTGGCGCATGACCATGAATGCCTCTCGCATCAAGTCCTACCGCGACAACCTCGGTCAGACATTGGCCCCTGGTGGTGAAATGACCATGATCGACTATTTGCTCGATTTCAACGAACGCTTGAACACCACCGCTATGGGCGATCTTCGCATCTGGGCTCCCGGTGGCGCAAATGCTCGCGACAACTGGAATGGCTATGCAGATGGCGACATCAAGGCTCGTCTGGCGGAAGAAGGAACAGTTGTTCCTGAAAACCGTCTCTGGCACGTGAACTTCGTGACCAACTACGACTTCAACGACGGCAAGTTCAAGGGCTTCAGCATCGGTGGTTCCGCTCGCTACCAGTCCGCGGCTACGCTCGCCTACAAGCCATACTACGACGTGTCCGAGTTCACTGGTCGTGAGTTCCTCGCGTACGATCTGGACACTCCCTACAAGGACGATGCTCAGTTGGACTTCGACCTTTGGGTTGGTTATGGAAAGCCGATCATGAACGACAAGATCGACTGGAGAGTACAGCTCAACATAGCCAACGTGGGTGTTGGAGACGAACTCGTCCCCATCACGGTACAGCCCGACGGCACCCCTGCAGCGTATCGCATCAAAGCTCCGCAGCAGATCTTCCTGACCAATACATTCTCGTTCTAGTCTAGGAAAATACGCTATTACTACTCGCCCCCGGATCCGTCCGGGGGCGATTTTAGTTTTCAAGGATTGGCTGTATACGAATTACAACTACCATGGCTGATCTAAACTTGTTTGTTAGATACACTCCTCGATGGAGGGATGCCTCAGATGAAGTACCAGTTGTTTAAGATCTCTCTCGGCGTAATAGCAGGGGCGTTATGCCTAAACTCCGTTTCAGCGGGGTCGGACTCCTTGCAGCCCCTAGCGGTGGGAATGGAGGCGAAAGGCGAACCATGGGTGAGCAACGTGCGCATCGCGGACTTGAACCAGGATGGCCTGCCCGATATTTTAGCCTGCGAAGGACGGCTCAACCAGGTGAGTTGGCTTCGCCAAGAGTCTCCCGGCGTGTTCGAGGAAAGCATCATTGCAGAGCTCGCTCCCGGACCCGTTTTTACGGAAATCGTCGATCTGAATGACGATGGGCTGATGGACGTGCTGGTGGCTTGTATGGGAATCGTGATACCGAATAATGGCCGGATCGGCTCGGTTCTCCTGTTGGAAAATCAAGGAGATGGAACTTTCGAGCAGAGCACGTTGCTGCAGGATGTCCCTCGCGTCACCTATGTGACTTGGGGCGACTTGAATGGCGACGGATTGAAAGACTTGGTCGTTGGAGCCTTCGGCTTCTTCGATGGGGAAATTCGATGGATGGAGAATTTGGGAAACAACACCTTTAAGAGCCACCCGTTGCTTGACCTTTCGGGCACTATCCACGCCCCCGTTTGCGATGTGGATGGAGATGGCGACCTGGATATCGTGGCCCTGGTATCTCAGGACTGGGAGGAAATTCATGTTTTTGAGAACGACGGAGCCGGCAATTTCGAGGGAAGAGTCGCGTACGGCGCGCTCAATAAGGATTTTGGAAGCAGCGGCCTTTGCGTCGCTGACGTAGACGACGACGGAAGTATCGACATTGTGTATACAAATGGCGACGGTCTGGACTATTCCACTCCTGGACCGCGATCTTGGCACGGACTGCAATGGCTGCGCAACGATGGCACGGGCCAGTTCGAATATCGGCGCATCGCGGATCTGCCGGGAGCTCACAGCCCGCTGGTAGTGGATTACGATGGAGACGGAAGAAAAGACATCGTGGTCGTCAGCGCCTACAACGACTGGAGTTCGCCCGATGCGGTGTCACTAGTCTGCTATTTGCAGATGGCGAACAAAGAGTTCGAGAAAACGGTTCTAGCTCACGAACCAACGCATTTGATTTCGGTGGATGGGGCGGATATGGATGGAGATGGACAAGTGGAATTCGTCACCGGAGCTTTCATGTACTATCCACCTTTTGACAACATTAGCCGCGTGACCTACTGGGACCGCCCTCTCTCTAGCAAGAATCGTTAAGATGATCCTCTTTCGCAGTGCAGCTATTTCGCTGATCCTCGGCTCTGGAGCCTTTGTTATGGAAGGCCAGTGCTCTGATGGACGCGATGCTCAACAAGAAACGCTAACGTGGGCGATCTCCGCGCCAGAAGCATTCGTTTCGGAAGACCCTATGGGGCAACGATTCGCCTCAATTGCGTCTACTCTCGATGAAGAAGCGCAGAATCGGACGGCCCTGTTCGATCTAGCGAATCTGTACCATGCAAATGAATACGATGATCGGGCACAGTTTCTCTACAATTGGCTGATAGAGAGCGAGTCGGATCCAGAAACCTTGGCCCGTCTCAACTACCTCGCTGCCCAGCTGGTTAAGGAGCGCGGGTATTCAGAAGAAGCCTTAGCCTATCTGGAAGCGTCCGTGGCCGCCTTCGACGGTTATGGCCAGGCCATCGTTCAACTCGGCGAAGCAAGGCTCAAGACTGGCGATCTGGAGGCTGCGGAAACCCTTTTTCGAAAAGGCATGGCTAACGATTCTCAATTGGTTTCGGCCTATCTGGGACTCGCGAGGGTCCACGAGCAGCGAGGGCAACTAGATTTGGCGATTGAGGCCCTGGAAAAGGTCCTGACCTTCGACGCCGAAAATACTCCGGCCAAGGCCTTGCTATCCCAGTTGTATGCTCGTTCTGGAGACAAGAGACAAGCCTACCTGATCTCTGAGTCGATCGCGTATTCGACCAGTCCTCCCGAGTCGGACCCTTGGCTTCAGGAAGTGAAGGAACTTATACTGGATACGCAGCGCCTGGATTTCCTGTTCCTCGACTACTTCATGGTTGGGCTGTACGAGGAAGCGGAGCCTTACCTGCAACGCATGGAGGAAATCGAGCCCGAAAACCCTCGTTGGTCGCGCTATCGAGCGATCATGTACATGAGTTCTGGATACTTTGAGAAAGCCGAGTCAGAGATTCGCGAGGGACTCGAGAACGGCGGTGAGGTGGATGTTTTTTATCCCTTGCTCGTCAAGTCGCTCAGTCTGCGCGGCCAGTCTTCTGAGGCAGAGACGGTGGCCCGGGAAGCTATCGAACGCTTTGGGCCGAGTGGGGAGCTGAATCTGGAATGGGCCCGACTCCTCATGGAAAAACAATCGTACGAGGAGGCGATGACAGCGCTAAATCAGGGTCTGGAAGCGAAACCCTATGACCTTGAGCTTCATTTCACCAGGGCCCGTCTTGGCCTCAAGCTGGGAAAGACAGAAGAGGCATCGGAAAGTCTGAAGATGGTGCGCCAGCTGGCACCCATGGATTCTGAAGCCCAGGTAAGGGCAGCTTTGGTGTTGATGGAAGCGGGGAGATTCGATGAAGCCTTGCCGTTTTTGAATCAGGCTCGCAACGCTAGTCCTTATTATGCGGACGCGATCGAGCTCCTTGCGGATGCTTACTTCGAAATAGGTAGAGTAGCGCAATCGAAAGGACGGATCGACCAAGCTTTGGAGAGCTACAACCGCTCCTTGGAATTCGCACCGCGGCGTCTTGATGTTCTCGGAGCCCGAGCTCAATTGGCGATTGAAAGTGGACGTCTGGAGGTAGCAGAGGTCGCCCTGCGAGAACTGCTTTCGGTAACAGGAGAGAAACCGGGAATGCTGCTCATCTATGGCGATATTCTATTTCGAAGCGGCAAGGTAGCGGAAGCCCGCACTCATTGGCGAATCGCTCTGGGGCGTCTTGGAGAGAGTGAACAGGAGTCCCAGCTTCAGCGTAAACTGGATGTCCGACTCCAGCAGTCATCCGCTTTTATCAGGGGCGGAAAATGAGATCCGTTTCCGATTCTCGAAACGAGCTTGAGAACAAAAAGGCCCTCGCATGTCGCGAGAGCCTTTGATGAGCTTTTTTAGAGAATATCTCTACCAGGTGGCTGTCACTTTGGACGTGCCGTACGAGCCGGGTGCGTAGTGAGCGTTGATTGCAAGATAGACACCGACGCTATCGCCCGCATACGCGGTTCCAGTATCTATTTCATTCACTGAACCGGAGAACCACCCAGCGATGAAGACAATTTCCCCATTTTGCGAATTGGCGTTGGCGGTCCCGCTGATGGAACCAGATCCTGTGATTTGGGCTACGAACTGTGTTGTAGCTGTGGGATATAATGAACCTCCTCCACCGTTTTGCTGCTGCCCGGAGTAGGAAGCTGAGCACTGCCAGACTTTGCTGCCGGCCTGCAGGCAAGTGGCGAATCCGATGAGGGTGATGAGAGCTAGGATCTTTCGTTTCATATACTATCTTTTGGGTTTAGTTATACACGTGTGCCACCTCTGGCTAGCGAGCCTTCAGCGGCGGAGAGTTGAATTCCTATCTAAAAAGTTATGATGTCCGAAACTGTCCGCTATGGGATGGTGGGAGCCTCTTTCAAACCGTATCGCGAGAAGTCCATTTGCAGTCTTAATCCCAGCTTTCGGGCCCGTTGCTGGACGTCTTTAGAAATCAGTTCCAAGAAGCGTTCTTCTTTGATTTCCCGTTCTAGACGTGGACGTAGCTCCTCGAGTGTGACCGATCGCAGCTCGAGAGTTTTCGCCTTTTCGAATATCGCGACCCCATCGTAATAGGGGGCCGGTCCGGTTCTGGCTCCATCGGCAAGAGCGAGTAGCGCTCTGTTGGGCCAGGCATCGGTGATCGGTGGCGAATCTTCGGTGACTTGCAGGTTTGGTCGAGATTTCGATGGAGGGTTCCCGTCGGAAAAAGATTTCCAGGAATCGAAGATCAGGAGGGTTCCTTCGATTCGTGATGCTTTGGTCATATCGCTATACCTTTGTTGAAACCCTTGCATTATTTCCGTTTCGCGAATGCGGCCTTCGCCTTCGAAGAGTTCCGCTTTGTACGCTTCAAGCATGCAGTTGTTTTCGTAGTTCAAACGATTCTGAGAGAATCGGGGTTCGGAGGTCATCCCGCCCGAGCGACCAAGTCGCAGACACAGCCTCGAGAGCACGTAGAAATCGATCGCTCTTTCGATCTTGTCTGGATGGTCAAGCAATTGGCGTTGAATAGCGTGGTTATAGTCTGCGATGAAATCGTTGACGCTCACTGGGTGTACGCTTTCATCCAGCCTGTATTCGAAGAGGCGACTGTTTCCTAAATTCCTGTCTGCCAAGCTCAACTTGCCTCGATCGTCTATAGAAAGGCTTTGCGCAATCGTGGGTAGGAGTTGACCTTGGATCCTGAGCTGAGCCTGATCTTTGAGAAGATATTTGTATTTCTCCAATCTAACGGCTCGATCGATTAGAGAAGCATGCTCAGAAAATGACGCGTCATGCAGATGGTCGTAGAGAGTACTGGACGACTCTTTAGCGGTAAGTTGAAAGTAGAGGAGGGTTCCTAAGTGGGAGAAAGGGCCATAGAGCTTTCCGGTTTCCGCTTTCGAGATTTCCTCTCGAATCGACATGTGCGGATTGAATGGCCAATTTAGGCTTGCGACGGAACGTTTGCTGCCCGGTCTTTCTTCTCGCGTTATGTATGACTCGAGCTCTGAAAGCGCTTTGAAATCCTGTAGGCTACTTGTCGACTCGGCTGCATCCAACTCAATGAAGATTCCGGTGACCTTGGTCTTAGCTTGAAGACGGGTTTCTTCGAGTTTTTCGGGATGTATCGGTATGGTGGGTACAGTCCTTTTCAGGACAGGGCTATCGTCTTGAATCAGCAAATAGCGCTCCATGGAGTCGACTGCGAGTGCGACTTCAGGTCGCTCGGACCATCCTTCCTTACGCAATTCGGCGATCAAGCATTGTTCGGCGATAAAACGAGTAAACCATTCCGATTTCTCCCGGGTGGATGGAGGTTGGGGGGCGGACGATAGGAATAAGTTGTAATTCTTGTCTACGATGTATTGCGAAACAGCATAGCCATCGAATTTCAAAGCAGTTGAGAGATCGACTGTTTTAGGGTCGCTGGTAAAACAGCGTCCGGAGGGCAAGATGAGAAAACTTGCAACGAACGCTACGAGGGAAACGACCAAGGAGCTAAAAAGCGGGTTCGGCCAACGAGGATCTAGGTTTCTTGCTTCGGTTCTCATTCGTACTGATAATCCAAATACAAGTCAGTGAACGCGGTGAATGTATCTTCTTCTAGGATGCTTGCGACCTCCTCCAGAAACAGTTTATCGAAGGAGGACAGATCGTTGCTGGACGAGTCTTCAGATTGCTGGCTGTCGCTTTCCAGAGCAGCTTGATATTTCGTTATCGATTCCTCGTAGCTTCTCGCCACCGCCGCGGCTTTTTCTTCGCTTAGGTGTCGTTGCCTCGCTTTCATCTGGCTACGGATTTCCGGAAGCTTTTCGCGGAAGGTCAGCGAAGCGACGTAGGTGTCGAAACGGGAAATGTCCTGCTCGGTCATAAGAGCCTCAAGGCGCTCGCGTTTACGTCTCTCGATGGTTTCGACAGCTGCTCTCAGCTCCTCCTTGATGCTGGGCGATGTGTAGTCGATGGATTGGAATAGGAATCTGAGTTCCGTTTCCGCTTCGATCAAAGAGAGGCGAATGGCTTCCAAGGCCTGAGGGGAGTATCCGTCAAGCTCTGACAGAAGGTCGGCGTAGCGAATGTCGGCGCGTTTCTGCGATTCACTCGTAAGGCGTTCAAGCTGTTCCGTACGGATTTTTAGGGCAGGGTTAGCCGAGGAGTCGCTAGCAATAGAACTAGCCTCTTCTTCGACGTGGTCAACGTTTCCTCTTAATTCTAAAGAGGTGCCCGGACTGGCTATTTTTGAATTGAGATTGTCTGTCTCGGTTTGTGGCTGCAGCAAAGCAATGCGAAGGCTTAGACCCGCGCAGAGCAAGCAACCGACAAAGATGCAGACAAGTCGGGTCCAGCGACTCGGCTTATTCATCTATGTGAGGTCAGGGTTAGGTAGGGAGTTACGAGAGTTGGGAAATGGGCTGTTCGATGCCCGGAAACAGGTAAGTAAGGACGCTGGCTAGCGAGTGTTTTCTCTGGTGGTCTTCTCGCGGTAGGAAGCAGGCGTGTGTCCAAACCGTTTTCGGAAGATACGGAAGAAATTTCCAGAAGAGTAGATTCCAACCAAGCGGGCTATCTCGCCCACGTTCTTATCGGGTTGATCGATCAGTAGTCGCGAGGCTTCGCTCATGCGAGTGTCTTCGATGTATTCGCGAATCGTATACCCTTTTTCCGTACGAAAATCGCGTTCTAGCTGTCTACGGGAAATTCCGAGCGCATCTGCGACTGAAGTGACGCTTAGGCTAGGATCCGAGTAGCTTTCCGCGATGAAGACCATCGCTTGCTGAATGCGCGGATTCTCTTCCGCCGATAGGGCGGTGCTATCGCGAGCGACTATCTGCTTGGGTGCGATCTTGATACTCTCGATCGCGCTGGGCTGGCCATTCAAGATGTCTGACAGCAGGGACGCCGCCTGATAGGCCATCTCCTCGACGTTTGGGTCGACGCTGGAGAGGGCTACGGGTGAGGACTCGCATTCGACGTGTTCGTTGCCTACGCCGAGAATGGCGAGTTGTTCCGGGACCTCTAGGCCTACTTCGCGAGCGATGGTGGCGAGTTCCGCGGACAGGCAATCGTTGAAAGCGAAAAGGCCTACCCGGTTGGATAGGGTTGAAAATAGACTTCCGACTTTGGATCGCCAATCCTGCCAGTCATCTTGCCAGTGGTGACCGGATCTCTTGTGGGCCGGCGGCAGTTGCTGGATGCGGCAGCCGAGCTTTTCGATTTCCCGCTGGAATCCTATGAAGCGATCCCGGTTTTGCGAATCGTTGATGAAGGGGGCCCAGATGAATTCGCGGCAGTTGCGCCTTATGAGGTGCCGAGCAGCCAGCCTTCCGATCGCGATGTTGTCGGGTTCGATTCGCGGTACGGATTTGCATTCGTCCGTCATGCTAACTGTCACGCAGGGAATATCCGTACCTGTGACATAGGAGGTGATGTCCGACTGGTAGGGAGCGAAAGCTAGAACGCCATCTCCGTCCCATCTACGTGGGAGCACCCCGGTGTGGAGCATGTCGGTGATCAGTTGCCATCCGCTTTCGCGGGCGTACCGAGCGATCCCTTTGAGGAATCCGCTGTGAGTGAGCTGAGTGGCGACTAGGATTCGGTGTTGCTGGTGAACATTGGGGGAGCGGTGGGAAATCGAGACGCGGTCGTCCGCGGCGAAACAGTTGGCAGTGAGGCGTTCATCGCACACTTCGATCGAAGGGGCGTAGATGGCGTTGCTGGCAACTGGAGTATTTGGAATACCGGTTGCGTTCATGGGGTAGGGTGTAGTTTGATTCTTCGGATTAAGCGGCAAGTCCCGTGTCGAATCCGATTTTAGCAGCGTCTTTATAATGACCGAATGGGGGGAGGCGTGGTCAAGCGAGCGATGGTTAGGAAAGCTCTATGACTGAGGTTATAGCCGGTGGGGCGAAGTGGGTGAGAGCGGCCGTAGGCGTTGAGTGGATACTCTATGCCAACGCCTTGTTCGTTTCGGGTCCAATGCTTGATGGCTCTCGTTGGGGATCCTATTATGACCTAAGTAAGGGTTAATTGCTAACCATTGTGGGCTTGAGGGAATCGCCCGATTCCAGCCCGCTTGTAGGGTTGGTTATTCTCACCCCCTAATAGAACGAACCAGGCTGCGGTTTGGCGTATCGGCCCGCCTGGGCGTCTCGGTTCTTTGCGTTTTTACAATCATGCCCCATCTATCCCGAATCATTGCTAAGTCGTGTCTCGTCGATCGCTGTGCGCTTCCGCTCGTTGGGCGGATCGCGCTCGCGGTATCCGCTCTCTTCGTTGTCCCGTCGCTGCTGGCATGGCAATCTGACAACGGGGACGGAACGTTCAGCAATCCGGTATTGTACGCGGATTACCCCGATCCGGATATCATTCGAGTCGGCGACGACTTTTATATGGTTTCCACCACTTTTGTCGATGTGCCCGGAATTCGGATACTGCACTCTCAAGATCTCGTGAACTGGGAAATCGCAGGCCATGCAGCGATCGAGGTCGACGGGGGCGAGGCTTACGACCTAGAGGGCGATACCGCCTACCGAGGCGGCTATTGGGCTTGCAGTCTGCGCCATCATGACGGGACCTTCTATGTGCTGGTGAATCCCACCTTCGGCAATGCTCGCCTCTACTATGCGGACGACGTGAGCGGAGACTGGCAGTATCATCAGCTTGATCGCCCCGCGTACGATCCGGGGCTCTTCTTCGACGACGACGGTACCGGCTACATCGTCAGCGGCCACTCTCGAATGACCTTGATGGAACTGAGCTCCGACTATTCCAGCGTGGTGTCGCAGACCAACGATGTCTTCGACGCAGGCGGCGAGGGCGCTCATGTGATCAAACGCGGCGACTACTACTACGTTTTCAACGCCAATCCGACTGTATGGCCATTTCAACTACGGTGCTCGAGAGCTACGGACCTGCAGGGACCTTGGGAAACGGGGCATGTAGTCCTCACCGCGACCACCGGCGGGCATCAGGGCTCGGTCGTGGAGTTGGCGGATGGTAGCTGGTTCGGCTTTGTGCACCAGGACAGCGGAGCGATCGGCAGAATGCCCAATATCGGACCTGTGTTTTGGGAAGACGATTGGCCAGTGTTCGGAACGCCCGACGCGCGTGACCAGATCGCGGATACCTACGAGAAGCCGATACTCGGCAAGGCGATTGCCCAGCCTGCGACCTCCGATGACTTTACTTCCTCAGAACTCGGTCTGCAATGGCAATGGAATCACAACCCCGACGCCAGCAAGTGGTCCCTGTCGGAACGATCTGGATACCTGCGACTGAAACCTTCGCAGGCGGATCGTTTCTGGACAGCCAGGAATACGCTGACTCAAAAGGGGCAGGGTCCAGAGAGTCACGGCATCGTGAAGCTGGATGTGAGCGCCTTGCAGTCGGGCGATCGGGCGGGCATCGGCACGCTAGGCAAGGTCAACAGCAACATATTCGTCAGTGTCGATAGCGAGGGCAGCAAGACGCTGCGATCCAGCATGGATCACCGTGGTGTGGGCGCCCATGATGGAGCGGTGCCGATCGCGCTGGAGAGTGACACGGTCTATCTCCGCGTCGACTTGGACTTCGTGGAGGAGCTCGGCATGTGTTCCTATAGCTACGATGGGGAGTCGTGGACGCGTTTCGGGGGGATCTTCACCTTGGGCTTCGACATCACTCACGCCACCTTTCAGGGCCAGAAGTTCGCCCTCTTTTGCTATAATACGGAGACCGATGATAGCCCCGGCTACGTGGATGTAGACTCGTTCACCTTTGGCGAAACCGCGGATCAGGTCACGCTGCAGCGCGGCTGGGCGGTTTTGAACGAAGCGGGCACCACCTTCGTGGCGGATAACGGACAACTGATACGCGGACCTTTCGCCTCTACCGAATGGGGTAACCCGCCGCCACGAGAGAATCTCGCCAAACTCAAAGAGCTCGGACTTAACGCGGTGCACCTCTACGGCGAGGTCTTCGATCCGGATTACCCCGCTGAAGGAAGCCAAGCTCCAGGCTATTCGGCTGCCCGCATGGATAGCATGGTGGAAATGACGCGGGAGCTGGGTCTCTACCTGGTCATCACCATCGGAAACGGAGCTAACAACGGAGACTACAACTACGACTACATCATCGATTTTTGGGATTTCTACGCTCCACGCTACGCGGACGAAACCCATGTGATTTTCGAAATCCAGAACGAGCCAGTGGCCTGGACGCCACCGTATTCACAGGCGGTGCTTGATATGGAGGTGGACGCCTACAATACGATTCGTAGCCACGCGCCGGATACGCCGGTTCTGCTCATGACCTATGCGGTCTTGTCGAATTGGAACGCGGCGTTGAGCGACCTTTCGAAGATTCACGATGACATCGATTGGAGCAATGCGGCGGTCGGTTTCCATGGATACGCGGGCCACGAAGAGACGCCGCCTGCCTTGGAGGAGATCTTGGACGCGGGCTATCCTATGTTTATGACGGAGTTCACCACCTCTGAGTGGGGCTACAGTTTGGATCACATCGATCTGGAAATGACCGCCACCCTGGAGCGCTTGCAGATTTCCTGGCTAAACTTTCTCCATGTTCCGCCCAACTTTATCAACGAAGCCATCAGCGACCCCACCGCCTACTCGGACATTGTCAATCGCTCCGGCCTCGGATGGGTGCCCGACTATGGGGATTGGCCGCAACAACGCGGCGTATTCGGAAATCAAGGACTGCCACGAGAGACAACGAGCGAGTGGGTGAATGACAAACTGACTGGAACGCTGCGCGTGGAAGCGGAGGATTTCGACACCGGCGGCCAAGGCATCGCGTACAACGATCGGGACTCCGAGAATAGCGGCGGTCAGTACCGGCTGGAAGAAGGGGTCGATATCCAAAGCGTGAGCGATGGAGGCAGCGCTTATGCGGTGACTTCGACCGAGTCCGGCGAGTGGTTGGAGTATACGATATTTGCCAAGGAGCCTGGCTTGTACACCTTCAGGTTGCGCTATGCCTCGAATGTATCCGACGGAGCGATACGAGCGGATTTCAATGGCGTCGATGCGACGGGAGTGGTCGATCTATCCAGCACCGGCGGCTCTGGCAATTGGAGCTCCATCGAGGAGGAGGTCTTTCTAGACTATGGGCAGCAGAAGGTACGGTTGAGCATTGAGTCTGGGGGAGTACGTTTGAATTGGTTCGAGCTGACTCCGGTTTCGAATGGGCCGATCGCTGATGGAACCTACCGCTTCGTGAATCGAAAAAGCGGGCTTGCCGCCGGTGTCGACCTCGGCTCCTACGAGCTGATTCAGGAGGCCTACGAGGGCGACGCCCAGGAATGGGAGGTGACTCATCTGGGAGCGGGCAACTATCGCGTGACCTGGGTGAACCAGAGCTTGAACTGGAGCATTGGACTCGAGCAAAACAACGATGATCCGGTGGAGGTGGTGCCTTGGAGCGACCTTACTCGCTTCCGGCGAATGCTGGTGGTGCCTTCGACGGACGGCTACTATCGAATCCGTAATGCCGCGAGCGGTTTGGAAACCGTGCCTCTAGGCGCTTCGGTGGAGCAGGACGCTGGCTTGGTGCAATACGTTTTCGACGGCAAGCCGCATCACTATTGGGCGATACAAAGCGGATCCGAAGCGCCTTTCCCGACGGGACTGACGTTAGACGTCGCGAACGACGGATACGAAGTGAGCTGGAGCGCGGTGGAGGGAGCGGATAGCTACTCGGTCAAGCGTTCGAGTACGCCCGGCGGACCCTATGCGGTCATCGCCCAAGGAGTGACGGATACCCGCTACAAGGATCAGGACGTGACGATCGGCGAGATCTGGTACTATGTGGTCAGTTCGAAGAGCGGCGCTACGGAAAGCCCCATCAGCGCTGAGGTAGTGGCCAATCCGCCTCGCTTGTTCGCGAGCTTCCCGCTGGATGAAGGCAGTGGCGTCGCGGTTTATGACGACTCCGGCTCTGGTTGGCAGGGTGAGCTCATGAATGGGGCGACTTGGGCTGAGGGCCGAGGCGGCTCGGTGGTCGAGTTCGACGGGACCAACGACCACATTCTACTCTCGCAAGGGATTATGAGCGAGCTGACGGATCTCACCCTCTCGGTGTGGACGTATCTCGATGCCACCCCGACTTGGTCGCGCATCATCGACTTTGGCTCGGGAACAGGAAACTACATGTTCATCACCCCGAGCGGGGCGGGAGGTGTCGCGCGGTTCGCTATGACGATCGGTTCTGGAGAGCAGTTGATCAACGGGCCCGAGGCGCTGCCAATCGGCGAATGGGTCCATGTGGCGGTGACCTTGCAGGGCTCGACCGGGATACTGTATGTCAATGGCGAGGAAGTGGGGCGCAACGAGGAGATGTCGATCACTCCCCAGGATTTGGGCGTCACCACGCAAAACTACATTGGCAAGTCTCAATGGCCCGATCCTCATCTCGATGGCAAGGTCGACGATCTTCGCATCTACTCGAACGCGTTTGATGCGGACGGGGTTCTGGCGCTGTTCGAGGAAGAGCCGCGTCCTCCTATCAGCGAGCAGGAGCTGGCGTCTCCGGGCATCGTCGTGTATGACTCCGTGGCCTACGTGATCATCGAGGAAACGGTTCCAGGCCGCGGCTACCAGCTGGAGGTTTGCCAAGACATCAGCGATCCGATTTGGGAAGCTGTCGGCGGGTTCAAGATCGGCGACGGAGAGGAGCTGACGCTTGAAATGCCTTGGACTGAGGAACGCGTAGCAGGATTTTTCAGAGTCCGACTACGAAAGTGACGATGCGCGTCGGTTTTCAACGTCAGGGCCGAACACGCTCGATTTTATCAGCCGGTGCCGCGTAAGGTTCCCACTCTTCGATGATGGGCGGAAGCGACCGAGCGCGCTGCCTCATCGTTCGTCTTTCCCACTTCGTGAATCGTAACCCCTCATTCGACACCTCGACATGATTCGAAAACTCAACGAAATCGCCATGCTCTCGCTGCTTCTCTGCCATCCGGCCATCGCTGCGTCGGATCTGCTCAAATACGACGAGCCAGGGCAGATGGAACCGCTCTCCGAGGGGCTGCCCATCGGCAACGGAAGTATCGGCGCCTTGATCATGGGGCGCCCGGCGGAGGAGCGTATCGTCTTGAACAACGATACGCTTTGGGCGGGAGGGCCCTACGATCCAAGCTATCCAGAGGCGAAGGAAGCCTTGCCCGAAATCCGGCGTCTGCTTTTCGAGAACAAGCATCGCGAGGCTCAGGCCCTCGTGCAGGAGTCCTTTCTCTCAAAGCCGCAGGCCCAGATGAGCTATCAAGCGATGGCGGATCTGATGTTGAGTTTCCCCGGCCATGATCAAGCGAAGTCCTACGGGCGTCAGCTCGATCTGAGCGAAGCTGTAGCTACGGTGAGCTACCAGATCGATGGGGTGACCTACACGCGCGAGCATTTCGCAAGCGCTCCCGACGGTGTCGTGGTGGTTCGCCTTCAAGCGGATAGGCCAGGGAGCATCGATGTGACGCTGCACCTCGACTCGCTGCATGAACGCGTTCGCCGGGAGTTTTGGCCGGATGGGTTTAGGATCACTGGGCGAAACAGCGATCGGCATGGGATTGACGGGCAGCTGAGCTGGTCGGTGGAAGCGTCGGTGCTACGCGAAGGCGGCTGGGCGCTGCCGGGAGATAACTACCTCCGTATTCGTGATGCAGATACGGTGACCTTGCTGATTGCCGCCAATACCAGCCATGTGAGCTGGAAGGACGTGAGTGGCAGCCCGATGGCTCGAAATCAAGCGCAGCTCGAGACGGCTAATGCTTATTCCTACGACGAACTGAAAGAGCGGCATCTTGAAGACTATCGATCCCTGTTCGAGCGCGTTTCTCTGGAACTGGAGGGCGCTGATCCGGAACTGGGCCAGCGCTTCACTGACGAGCGCATCGCAACCTTTTCGCAGGATCAGGATCCCGAGATGGCGGCCCTCTACTTCAATTTCGCCCGCTATCTGCTGATCTCCTCATCGCGTCCGGGTGGGCAACCAGCCAATCTGCAAGGGCTCTGGAACGACAAGCTTTTCGCTCCTTGGGACAGCAAGTACACCATCAACATCAATACGGAGATGAACTACTGGCCGGCCCAGGTCACGCAGCTCGCCGAATGCGTCGAGCCTCTGGCTTCCATGTTGCACGACCTGGCGGAATCCGGTCAGCGAACCGCGAAAAACTTCTATGGCGCATCCGGTTGGGTGACCCATCACAATACGGACCTTTGGCGAGCGACCGGCCCGATCGATGGGGCGTTCTGGGGCATGTGGCCCACGGGTGGCGCTTGGCTGAGTCTCTTTCTCTGGGAGCGCTTCGAGTTTAGCGGCGACCTCGAAACGCTGGAGGCGGACTACCCGGTGCTCAAAGGGGCCGCACGGTTCTTTTTGGATACGCTAGTGGAGGATCCAAGAACTGGATACTTGGTGACGGCGCCTTCGAACTCGCCGGAAAACGCCCACCATCCAGGTGTGACCAATGCAGCGGGCCCGACCATGGACAACGCCATCCTGCGCGACCTGTTTTCTGCGGTGGTCCAAGCCAGCGAAGAGCTCGGCGTAGACGAGGCGTTTCGTGAAGAAGTGGAGTCTGCGGCTGAACGCTTGCCTCCTTTCAAGATCGGTGAGGCGGGGCAGTTGCAGGAGTGGCAGTTCGACTGGGATCTAGAGGCTCCGGAAAGGGACCACCGACATGTCTCCCATCTCTACGCGCTGCACCCCAGCAATCAGATTTCTCCCGTACAGACGCCGGAGCTCGCCAAAGCCGCTCGCAAATCGCTGGAGCTGCGGGGAGATGAAGGAACGGGCTGGAGCTTGGCCTGGAAGGTGAATTTTTGGGCCCGCCTGCTCGAGGGCGAACGAGCTCACGATCTGTTGGAGCTGCTGATCAGCCCGGGATTTTGCTACACCAACATGTTCGACGCTCATCCGCCGTTTCAGATCGACGGCAATTTCGGTGGCGCAAGCGGTGTCGTTGAAATGTTGTTACAAAGTCATCTGGTTGAAGGCGAGTCTCGGGTCATTCATTTGCTGCCAGCTCTTCCTGAGGCTTGGAAGGAAGGTGAAATCCGCGGATTTAGAACGCGTGGCGGTTTCGAGGTCGATATGTCTTGGAAGCAGGGAGCTCGCGTATCCGCCAAAATCGAATCGCGATTAGGCGGCTCGTTGGTGGTGAAGATTGGGGATCGTACCCATCGTTTCAATACCGATAAGGGCGAGCTCATCGAGGTCTCAGAGAAGCTCTAAGGGACCTCGCGACCAAACCCGTTTGAAGACGCCCCTCGGGCGCGTCGTTTCCGCATGGACCTTGGCTTACGCCTCGCCCAGCGCGCGAGGCATAGCCAGCGGCCGGGAGCGATCGGAAGAGCTCACTCCTCGATTTCCGCTTCGTCCTCCATGACGTCGACGACTTCCAGTTCGCCCATGGAGACGTCGCCGGGCAACAGGTTGCGTTTCAGTCTTCCGGATTCGTTTCCGAAAAGGCTGGACGCCGCTCGAGCCATGTTGGCGAACTCCTCGTCGAAACTTCTGCCCCTCGCCCTAATGCTGAATCGCGTGATCCAGAGCAGATTCTTCTCTTTGGATTCCACAAGTTTCCTGAAGTCGTAGGCTTGCAGGATTACGAAGTAGCGCTCGGTCTCGATCTCGGCTTCGAGGTCGTTCAGGATGTTGCGTTGCGGCCCTAGGATAGGCCCCATGCTGTAGTAGTCGACCAGCGTGGGCGCGTATCCGAGCAGCTGCGCGTTGTACTCGTTGGCCTTGCGCCTGGCGCGTTCCGCCATGTCCTGCAGGAGCAGCATCGTTTCCAGTTCTCCGATGGACTGGCTCATTTCGGAGCTTTGTTCCGCTGTGAGGCTTCCGTCTGATCCGATGTCGCTGTTGATGCTGTTGATCGAATTCATGGCGTTCGCCATCTCGTCGATGGCGACGTTTCTGAAGCCGTCGTGATGGGGGATCGTCTTTCCCCAGTTCAGGACGATGAGCAGGTCGGTCTTTTGGGGGTCGGTTTCCGGCACGTAGTTCTCTTCCGCCAAAGCGGTCGCGATATGGTTGGCCAACTCCTCCTGGCTCAGGGCGATCAAGGATTCGTCCTTTTCGGTGGGGTCGATCAGTTTGCCAATTCCCAGAGCGTAGGTCTCCGGCTTCCATTGACCGTCTTCGAGCCGCTCGCGTTGGTAGAGCGGACTGACCACCGAGTGGGCGACGGTGCGTGGTGGCTTTTTTTTCACTTCCTTTGCGAACAGCCCGGGAGTGGAAAGAGTCAGTGCGGCGACGCAAAGGAGCGGCAGGGCGAGCGGAGTTGCTTTATTCATGAGAGAAAACGATTCCTAAACTGATAAGAAAGCGCAACGGCTGAAGCTAGGCTTGGAGGCCTCGGAAGTGGATCCCATAAGGAAATGAACGTAGCAGCATCGTCATTTCCGAAACGGAAAACAAGGGACTTCGCTACCTTTAAGGCAATTTTCTAATAAGGCCTTCGAATCGCTATGACTAAGGTTATAACAAGATGATTACGATCATTGGCTTGTGTGGTTCCGTTTCATTTCGCTTCATGATTTCTGCCGTTTTCACATCGGAGCAGGGGGTTCGTTCTCTGTTTCGATTTCCCTCCTCGTTCGTCACAACGCTGCTCTCGCGTGCAGGCCTTGTAGCGTATTCCCCCCTTTTTAGTGAAATGCCGCAGTTCTTAATGGTTTTTGAAAATCTAGAATCGCGAGCCTGGTTCTTGTTTTATATAAAATATATATAGTGAAAAGACTTCTTAACGATAAGGTCGAGTTTGCTTTTCTCGGTTCCTATCGGTTGCCCCAAGTATAAATGCTGCAGTCTTCGTAAGCGAGCGAAGGCTGCAGTCGCTTGTAACGGCTGTGGACGTGACCTTCTCTGTTCGAGATGAATGTGATTTAAGATATATTATGATAAAGTATAAGCGATTCGCGCTGAGCCTTGGGTTGAGTTCAGTCTTTATTTCGAGTTCGATGGCGACGCCTGAAGCGGTGGCATTTGACTGGTTCGAATACTCGGGGCACGACAAGACGATCAGTCGCGTTGTGGAGCCTGGCCAGTTTCACAATCCCATTCTATCAGGTTTCTACCCGGATCCGAGCATTTGCAGGGCGGGCGACGACTACTATCTGGTGAATTCCACCTTCGCGTATTTTCCAGGACTCCCGATCTTTCACAGCAAGGACCTGGTGAACTGGAAGCAGGTGGGGAACGCCATCGATCGACCGAGCCAGCTGACCTACGATGGGCTTGAGGTGTCTATGGGCATCTTCGCACCTGCCATAACCTATCACGACGGGCTCTTCTACTTGATCTGCACTCATGTGACCCGCGAGGGCAACTTCGTGTTGACTGCGGAGGATCCTGCGGGACCGTGGTCCGACCCGTACGTCTTGAAGTTTCGCGGTATCGATCCATCGCTCTTTTTCGACGACGATGGACGGGCTTGGATCGTGAACAACGACGATCCGGAGGGCGAGCCCTTGTACGAGGGCCATCGAGCTATCCGCATCCAGGAGTTCGATCTTGAAGCCATGCAGGTCAAGGGTCCGCGCAAGGTGCTGGTGAATGGAGGTGTAGACATTTCGACCAAACCGATTTGGATCGAAGGGCCGCACCTTTATAAGAAGGACGGCTGGTATTACCTTTCGGCAGCCGAAGGTGGCACCGGTCCAGGCCATTCGCAGGTGGTTTTCCGCAGCAAAAAAGTGGATGGTCCCTACGAGCCTTGGGACCGGAATCCGATCCTCACCCAGCGCGGTCTGCCGGACAAGGTTTTCGGAGCGGTGACTTGCACTGGCCATTCCGACTTGGTCGAGGGGCCCGACGGCAAATGGTGGGCGACCTTCTTGGGAGTCCGCCCCTACGACGGCTCCGCTTCGCCTATGGGACGTGAGACCTTTCTCATGCCTGTGGAGTGGACCGAGGACGGCTGGCCGACGATCTTGCCCGTAGACGAACGGGTGCCTCTCTATCTCGACGCTCCTGGAGGGGCGGTGGTTGAGACATCGGAATCGCTTCCGCTGTCTGGCTCGTTCACCTGGCGCGACCAATTCGACAGCGGCACGCTTTCGAAGGCTTGGATCATGCTCCGCGCGCCCTCCGAGCAATGGTGGAGCTTCGAGCAGGGCTGGGAGGGCAGCGTGGCCATCGCTCCGAGGAAGGCGACCCTGAGCAGCAAGGAAAACCCCAGCTATCTCGCTCGTCGCGTGCAGCATCACGAATTCTACGCTGAAACCTTGATGGAGGTTCCGAGCGAAGAGGGCGTATCCGCAGGGCTTGCCCTGTTTCAAAACGATCGTTTCCACTACTTCCTCGCGGCGCGGAGGCTCGGGCAGAAAAGCATCCTCAGCCTGGAGCGCGTGAAGGATGGAGAAACGGAGGTCTTGAACGAGGTCGAGGTCGCGAACACGGACAAGATCGCTCTTCGAGTGGAAGGAGACGAGGATCTGTGCTCCTTTGAATACGCGGTGAAGCCGGACGCCTGGCTTACGCTGGCGGCGAATCTGGATGCTCGAATGATAACGACTGCTGTCGCGGGTGGATTCGTCGGGGCTACGGTCGGAATGCATGCGCGGCTCGACTGATCGCCTCCGTTGTCCGACAGGCAGATTGTTTCCAGGGAGAGCGACTGTGTTGTTCGCAGCTTCGCTGGTCTTCTGGCGACTGGACCGTAGCGATTGCCGGGAGGGCTGCGCCTTGTTCGGAAGAACGGGAAGGCTGCTATTCGAACGCTGCTCCTCATCGCGAATGCTACGCCCCTTCGTCTGTTTCGTTTCGACGACACCGGTCCTGATTCGGAGAGTGGCGCAGCTCGCTATAGCATTTTGTCGGAGACTGACTTTGGATAATCCCCTCTGTTTTGAATCAATCAGACTCTCGTCCCTATGCTGCTGTTTTCACGGTCTAGAAGCTGTCTCCAATACTTAGGTTATAGAGAAGTCTTCACTAATGCCGCCTAGACTAACACCGCGCTGCGTACAACCTACAGGCTGTTTGTTTGTATTTTTGTTTACGGGCATGCGCGCGCTAAAAGCCTAGCGACAAAGACATTGAACGCCTTGCGCGAAGGAGCGCCTGCATGCTCTCTGGTATATCAGTTGGCGACCCTCTTTGGTTGGAGGGTCGCCTTCGGTATGTGGCGAGTTGACTTCTTTCTTTTATCGCATTCGAGCGTCGCTATATCGATTGTCAGTCGGTGCATTCGAAAGGCGGTCGCATGCTCGTTGCCTTCTGGAGGAAGGCCGGATTTGGAATCGGCTGCGATTGAGTTTGCAAGCGCTCGGCTTGAAACGGGAAGAGCATGTCCGGAACGAGCGCCCGCTTATTTGATACCTTTGCAATCTAGCGATGGACAGCATGCGTCTCTGAATTTGATTCCCCGCATCGGCGGATCTCGATCCAGTTGATCTCGAAGCCTAAGGCTTCAGCTCTGGCGCCAAGCGGTTCGCTCTAGCTTAGATCGGAAACCAAAGGCATCAGGGACGGTTTTTCGTCCTTCTGAGGAGGCAGCTCTGCTCGGCGTCCCCCATCTCCCGGCAGACCTTCGCGAACTCCCAGCTGCGGGCGATTTGCTTCAGGGCGCTTGCGATTCGCTCCTTGCGCAAGCGCCTCGCTTTTAGCTTTTCGATTGCCGTTCCCTCGGTTCCAGGCCGCCGGAAGAACGGACTTCAGCCCGACGCGGTTCCAGGAAAGCAGCGCCTCGGACGAAATGACGCGATGGGGACTGCGCGAATGCAGGTTCGTACGAAGACGACGGATAGGGAGGTTTTGAGAGCTGTTTTTGGAAAAATAGCGTAAGAGGGTTGAGAAAACGAGCAATGTCTTTGTTGGGGAGTTGTTGGCAGGCCATTTGCTCCGCCGAAAAGCGGTGTGGGAGCGCCTTGGAGCGCTTCTCCGCTGAGGCGCGAACAGTAGGTCGTGGTAAGGCCGCCGCGGCTTTTTTGGTGCATTAGGAGAGCTGATTCGATACGCGCAAAAGAGTAGATTCTGGAATATGAGAAATTCCCTTTTTCAACTTGTTGTAGTGGTAGCCTTTTGCAGGATGGACGCCCGACCATGCTGCTCGAAGTGAGAGACCTCCGAATCGAATTCAGCAGCCGCCATTCAAGCGTGGAGGCTGTTCGGGGGATTTCCTTTTCCTTGGAGAAGGGGCAAACGCTTGCTATCGTTGGCGAAAGCGGCAGCGGCAAGAGCGTGACCGCCATGTCGCTTTCCCGTTTGTTGCCGGCGCCTCCGCGCTGCTCGGTCTCGGGCTCGGCCCTATTGGATGGCGTGAATCTGCTGGCGCTGCCGGAGAAGGCGTTGCGTTCCGTGCGCGGCCGCCGCATCGCCTACGTTTTCCAGGAGCCTTCCACCTCGTTGAATCCGTATTTCACCGTTGGCAGCCAGATTGAGGAGGCCTTGAGGTTTCACCGGAAGGACGTGAGGAACGTTCGGGCGGAGGCGATTCGTCTGCTAGAGACGGTGGGCATTCGAGATGCCACCCGTCGCTGCGACGATTATCCGCACCAGATGAGCGGCGGCATGAAGCAGAGGGTGGTGATCGCCATGGCGCTGGCCTGCAAGCCGGACATTTTGGTGGCGGACGAGCCGACTACCGCCTTGGATGTAACGATCGAAGCTCAGATCATCGATCTTTTGCGTTCGCTTCGAGAGAAGGAAGGCATGTCCATTATATTGATCACCCACAATTTCGGCATCGTCGATGGTTTCGCAGACCAGGTCGCTGTGATGTATCGGGGCAGGATCGTGGAGTCCGGGGAAACAGCCAAGGTGCTGGCGTCTCCGCAGCATGAGTATACGAAAGCTTTGATCCGCTGCATCCCACGTCTCGGGGTGAAGCGGAAGCGTCTTCCAGTGGTCGATCACGCCCTGATCGGCGAGACCGGAAATGGGGTCGGTCATGGATAGGGACGCATCCGCCCATTCGCGTCCGCTGCTGGAGGTTCGGGATCTCAGCGTCAGCTACCCTTTGAGCGACGGCGGCCTGTTTCGAAAAGGAGCCTCGTTTCGAGCGGTCAATTCCGTCTCCTTCGCTCTTACCCGCGGACAGACCCTCGGGTTGGTCGGCGAGAGCGGCAGCGGCAAGAGCACCATTGGGAAAGCGATACTGAAGCTGATCCCCCACGACTCGGGCCAGATCGTCTACGACGGCGTGGCGATCGGAGGCATGAGCGAGAAGGAGTTCAAGCCCTTCCGGCGACGCATTCAGACTATTTTTCAGGATCCCTACGCCTCCCTTAACCCTCGGCTAGCCATCGGGGACATCGTGGCCGAGCCGATGCTGGTGCACGAGAAGGGGCTCGGGCGGGCAGATCGCGATGAGCGGGTGGCGCAGCTGCTTAATAAGGTTGGGCTGCCGGCCGATGCCATGCGGCGCTATCCGCATCAGTTCAGCGGTGGACAGCGGCAACGCATTTGCATCGCCCGGGCATTGAGCTCGCGACCGGAGTTCATCATTTGCGACGAATGCGTGAGCGCCCTGGACGTGAGCGTTCAGGCCCAGATCGTGAACCTGCTGCAGGACTTGCAGGAAGAATTCGGACTGAGCTATCTTTTTATCGCCCATGACCTTGCGATTGTGGAGCACATGAGCCATCAGGTGGTGGTCATGCAGAACGGCGAGATCGTCGAGCAAGGCTCCTCAGAAACCATCTACAGTGACCCTAAAACGGAGTATACGAAAGCGCTGCTAAACGCCGTGCCTGCTATGCCTAGCATAGACGGCGCTTAGCGGCATGATCGTGCTGGTACTCGAAACGCTGCTCCTGACAGAACAGAACCGAATAGCGAAAAGAAAATAACCATGAAAACGGATTGGACCGACCTCAAAACTCGAATAGGATTCGACCCTGTGAAGGGCGAGAACTCGTACGACGAGGAGAAGCTCATCGAGTACTTGAACATCAAACTTCGCTCCCGCGGCTGCCCGATCTTTGGCAAGGAGGAGGACTACCCATTTTTGCAGATGGGCAACTCTTTGCTGAAGAGCGTCGAGGAGAAGAACCGTCTCCTGAAGGAGCACCTCTGCCCCGTGGACCAGCGCATCCAGAACTATCTGGAGAGCTTGTTCGCCGACCTGGATGTCCCCGACCAGATCTGGCTTCCTACCAATAGCTTGGTGCTGGAACGTCACGGCATGGCGCGAGCTCTCTCGCTGCCGCCGGACAAGGATAAGTTCGAGTCGGACATCGTGAGCGCCTTCCGCGTGAAGCAGGGCATCATCAACAATCCGAAGAGCGACCGACGCACCACCAAGGGCGTCTTCCACGTGGCCGAAGGCGGCCTCCCGATCCCGGCGGACAAGAAGCAGGTGCCGCTGATCACCTTCGCCCGTCTGCTGGCCGCCGCTCTGCAGCCACCGCAGGAGCTGCTCGAGCTGCCGTTCACTTCCTCGCAGGAGGAGAAGGCTCGCTTGTTCGCTTCCATCATGCTGCGCCCGCTGGTTCAGCCGGAAGTGCAGGGCGTCACGGAAGAGAAGCGCATGGAAGTGCGTTTCTTCGCTCCGGGCAACCTGACCAGCAATCTCGATTTCGTAGAATCGATCTTCGGCAACGCAGGGGATCCTTTCCTGGCGGAGAACGACGCGGGCCTCGACGTCAAGGGCTGGTCCGGACACACCGGCTGCGTGATTCTCGCCCCTCATCTGATCCGCTTGAAGAAGAAGGACGTGGGACTGCCGCACATCTCCGAGGCTACCGAGCGCCAGAAGCGCGACGGCATGTGCTGGGAGAGCGAAGACGAGCTCTACAACGACGGCGGCGCGTTCAAGATCACCTCCCGCGACAATCGCGGCGTAGTGGTCACAATCATCGCGGACAACTACTACGGCTACTGCAAGAAGGAGGTGAAGACTCAGATCTCCTACGCCTCCAATCTCTACGGAAACGTCGAGGAGGAACACGCGGGCGGGGCCCTGGCTTTCGCGAGCTACGATCTCGGCGAGGAGTTCCACCTGAGCAATTACGTCAAGGAGATCGAGCACTCCTTCGCCGACACCGTAAAGGCCATGGGGGATACCATCGAACTGATGCCCGAAGGCTACGCCGTCGACAAGAAGTATTCGGATATCTACTACATCCCCGAAGACTCTCGCATCACGCTGCACGACCAGACCATCGCGTGGACTGCCAATGGCGAAAGCCGCTCCCTGCAGCTGCAACCGGATACGACCTATGTATTGCCTAATGGATACAAGGTGGAGATGCGTCGTCCGATGTCCGGTCGCCGCTGGCGTCTGCTCGGCACGGCCCCAGACGGGACCTTCTGTCACAAGCCCTGCACGGTTTCCGGCGGTGGCAAGTCCGAGATCTCCAAGTCTCTGATGGACGCCATCGTGTTTGGCCCAGTATTCACCGCGGACTTGCAGAAGGACTTCGACATGGTCGAAGAAATCGTCAACTACAGCTACAGCAAGCGCTTCAAGGACGAGTCCCTCAACCGCGTGAACAGCCGCAAGGTGCTGAGTTCGGCTCGGTCCCTGGGTTCGGTGATCAAGCTGCTTTCCCCTTCGCCGGCCTACACCGACGAGTACAACGCCTGGCTGAGCAAGTTCCCCGGCTACGTCATCGACATTGTTCTGGTGGTCAAGCGCTTCTACAAGGAGGACTGGGGCACCAACTGGCGCGACCGTTTTGGCGTGGACGTGGTGAACGGCAAGCCGGGCAACGAGCTCAAGTACCGCGACCTGAAGTTGATTTCTCAATACCTTCGCGTCGGCTTCGAGGCGGACGGCTCCTGGCGTGTGTTCAGCCTGCGCAAGGACTTCTTCCCCGCTTCCAAGATCCAGTACGAAGACGATATCTCGGCCGCGGTGATGGTCCCCGGCGAACATGCCAAGGGCTTGAACGACAGCGCTCAATCCTACCGCTCCATCAAGTTCATCCAGAACTGCGAGTATCGACTCTTCCAGCGCCCCGACGAAGCCATTCACCGCGGTTACGACAAGACCACGGAGTGGGACTTCTCGCGCAAGGGCCTGTTCTTCTCCAACTATGAGCCGATGACTCGCAAGGAGACCTTGGAGATGGAGAAGGACGCGATCCGCTTCGGAAACTTCACCGAGCCGATGCAGCGCACCATCCGCGAGTTCAATCGCTCGGACAAGCCCGACTACGTGGTGTCGTCCTCCAATCCGCGCATCTTCGAAGGTCAGCCATCCAAGAACCCGCGCTACTTGCAGAATCGTCTAGACCTCGAAGACGAGCGCAGCGTGTACGTGGCCGATGTCGGCGCTCGCCTGCACCGTCGTTTGGATCTGGCTACCAAGCCGCCGTTCCCAGTGAACGCGGTCCTGCCAGGGCGTCGCAACAACCCGCCGAGCGAAGGCATCCGCGCCTTGGCTCCCTTTGGTCCGGTTCACTATCAGGAGCTGCCGGAAATCTTCATGGACTTCATCGCCAGCTTGACCGGCAAGTCTCCCTCCACCACGGGAGCTGGGTCCGAAGGCGCTCTGACCAAGGGTCCGTTCAACGCGTTGCTTCCGATCGTGGATCTGAACGCTGCGATGGTTTCGTATATCGTTTCTGGATACGAGTGTTTCGTTTCCTCGGCAGGTTGCGTTGGCCCGAAATTCCGCTCCGATCACGACATCAGCTTGCTGGTGCCTGAAATCTGGTGCCGCATGCGTCCGAGCGAGCGCAAGGCGAAATACCTCATCGAAAACGGCTATCTCGAGCATTGCGACGATTTCGAGCACAAGGGCGAGAAGGTCGAGGCGCATCGCCTCGGCTACCGCATCACCGCGAAGTTCGTGCAGGACTTCGGCGGGCGCGTCTTCTCCAACCCGAGCTCTGTATTCCCGGAACACATACTGCGTCCGGAGCAGCAGGACCTGGAGATCTTCGTGGATGGCATCAAGAACATCGTGGAGACGCAGCGTCGCGTGGCTCTCAACTACTTCGAAGACGGATCGATCGACATCGCTTGTCCCCCGCTCAAGGCCCTGCTCAACATCATGGCCTACGGAAGCTACGAGGGCAAGGGCATCGACGATCCGGAAGTGCGCGATCTCTTCACCTACGAAGCGGTGATCGAGAGCGACTGGTACAAGGCCCGTCTCGACGCCAAGCAGAAGGTGGACGTGGCCCTTTGGGAGCGTCACGCCAAGTACTTGGACGAGTACCTGAGCAACGATCTCAACCAAGGCATGGGAGACAAGATCGAAGAGGAGCGCTTGCGTCGCCTCATCGCCCGCCGTCTGGAGACCTTCCGTTCCCCCGAGTACCGGGCAAAGCTCAAGGGCTGCATCGGAGTCGATCCGAATCTGTACGCATAGAGCTTCGCGCTCGTCCCGAAACGGAGAAACGAGTTTCAATTCAGGCGCCAGCTTCCTCAGGGAGGCTGGCGCTTTTTATGTAGAGCGATTCCTGATGGAGGTTTTTCGTGGCCGGGTTGGCGCTCCCGATGCTATCGTAAGCGTATCAAAAGAAATGCTACGAAACGCTCAAATTTGCTCAAGGGAAGCTTAACTCTGCTATGTGATCAATGCTCCTTCGCTTGCCGGCCTGTTGCCATATGCGGCAGGCGAAGGGCCTAATGATCCGGATCTTTCGTCTACTCGTACGCGGGTGCCGATTTGAATAGGTTGATAGAAAAAACGAAGCGCCAAGCCACCCGGCTTGGCGCTTTGTTTTTTTTGGAGAAACGCATGCGGCTCCAGCAGCTCGCCAGTCGAATGCTGGCCTAAACGAAGATCGTGGCTTTGCTGTACAAGCCAGCCTGTCCCGAGATGGCGACGCGCTCACCTTTGAGCTCGCATCCGACTTCGCCGCCGCGCCGGCTGATCTGGCGGGCTCGCAGCTTGGTTTTTCCCAAGCGTTTGGACCAGTAGGGCGTGAGCATGCAGTGGGCGGATCCGGTGACCGGATCCTCGTCGATGCCATCGAAAGGCGCGAAGAATCTGGATACGAAATCGTGATCGTCTCCAGGTGCGGTGACGATGCAGGTCGAACCGGCGATGCGAGCCATCTGGCTGAGATCGGGCTCGATGGCTTCGATGATCTTCTGGCTGGAGAACACCGCCATCTTGTAGGGTCCGCCGTAGAATTCGCTCGGGTTGGCCCCGAAGACCGAGGTGAACCAAGAGGGTGTGGCTTCGGAGTGCGGGGGTTGCGTGGGAAAGTCCAAGGTGTAGCGCACGCCTTGCCGCGACACGCCTAGCCGTCCGCTACGGGAGTGGAAGACGATCTGCTCCGCATCGGTTCGACCCATCACCTCGCAAAGCGCGAAGGCGCTGGCGAGGGTGGCATGTCCGCACAGCGGCACTTCGCGAGCCGGCGTGAACCAGCGGATTTGGTAGCTGCCATCCTGGTTTGGAGTGAAGAACACGGTTTCCGCCAGATTGTTTTGGGCCGCGATTGCCTGCATGGTTTCGTCAGGCAGCCATTTTTGCAGAGGACAAACGGCGGCGGGATTGCCGGTGAAAGGCTTGTCGGCGAAAGCGTTTACAGTGTAGAGAGCGAGTTCCATGGTAGGTGATTGTCTTGAACGGTTGCGGGGGCAGCTACAATCGTTAAGAGCGATTCGGCACGCATTGCGATTGCCCACCAAGCAGGATCGGGCAAAGTAGGGCGGCATGAGAGGCGCTTTACACCTGTTGCTCGTTCTCGCTTTGGTTTTGGTCGGCTGCAGTCCGAAACAGTCGACCCAGTCGGAGGCTCCTGACACTTTCGTCTTCGCTCGGGGCAGCGACGCCCACAAGCTGGATCCGGCCGACATCGACGACGGCGAGTCGGTCAACACGGTATCTCAGATCTTCGAAGGACTCGTGCGTTTCAAGAGTGGTACTTTGCAGATCGAGGAATGCTTGGCGGACTCGTATTCCATTTCCGACGACGGACTCGTCTACACGTTTAAGATTCGAGAAGGGGTGAGCTTTCATGACGGGACTCCTTTGGATGCGGCGGCGGCGGCGTACACGTTTCTTCGTCAAATGGACGAGGATCATCCAGGACACTTTCCCGAGGCCGCCTTTTCCTATTGGAACTATTTGTATCAGGATATCGATGACATAGCCGTAGTGGACGATATGACCTTGGAAATCCGTCTTTCGCGGCCGAACGCATCCATGCTCTATTCGCTGGCGATTTTTCCAGCTTATCTCGTCAGCCCGAATTCGGTTCAGACGTATGGCTCTGACATGCAGCGCCAACCAGTCGGTACCGGTCCCTATCGCTTCGCAGCCTGGCGCCCGAACGAAGCGATCGTCTTGGAACGGTATCCAGACTATTGGGACGAACCAGCGGCCTTTGAGCGCATGGTTTTCACGGTGGTTCCGGACAATACCACACGCCTGCTGCAGCTCAAGTCGGGCTCGGCGCACGGGATGGATGGCCTTCAACCTTCTGAGGTGCAAGCCTTGCAGGACGACGAGTCGATCACCGTGTATCAGGAAAGCGGGCTCAACGTAGGCTACCTAGCATTTAACTTGGAGACGGATCGGGTATCGATACCCGAGGTGCGAGAGGCGATTTCTCTCGCCATCGACAAGCAGCGGTTCGCGACCGTGGCATTGGAGGGAGCGGGCAGGGCGGCCCGCTACCCGTTGCCCAAGGGATTTCTGGGGTATCCGGAAAACGAGGACCCGTTCGAGCATGATCCAGCTCGCGCTCGCGAATTGCTGGAGCCCTACGCTAATCTGTTTGAAGGAAATCCGCTGGAGATTCTCGTGATGAATGCGCCACGTCCTTATCTGCCCGATCCGGTGACTGCGGCGACGTTTCTCAAGGGCCAGCTGGAGGCCGTCGGAATACCGACCAAGGTGACGGCTTTGGATTTCAAGACCCAGCTCGATTTGCTGCGCAATGGAGATTTCGAGGTCGGTCTCATCGGCTGGGTGGGGGACAACGGCGATACCGACAATTTTCTCAGCACGTTTTTCGCTAGTTGGGCGGCGGAAAAGGGGTCCGCCACCAACTACAGCTTTTATCGCAACGATGAGATGGATGCTTTGCTGCAGGCTGGTCGCGAAGAAACGGATACGAAGCGCCGAGCGAAGATTTACGAAGATGCCTTGAAGCTGTGGAAACGGGATCTGCCGATCCTGCCGCTCTGTCACGGAGACAACATTGTCGCCTTGGACGCGCGTTTCTCAGGTTTCGAGCTTCAGAAGATAGGCGACCTGCGTCTGACGGACCTGCGGTACGAGGGAGAGTGAGCCGGATAGCTTTTACGGCGTAGCGGACATGGCTTTGTTGAGAAAAGCGCCCTTCTTTTTGGGACTCTACTTGCTCTCGAGCTTTCTGATTTTCGCTGCGATCGAGGCCATCCCCGGCGATCCGATAGCCCTGCGTTTCGGCAAGTCGGTGGATCCGGAAAGAGTGGCGCTGGAGCGGGAGCGGCTTGGTTTGGATCGACCTTACCTCTGGCGATACCTCGCGAGCCAGGGGCGCTTTTTATCGGGCGATTGGGGCAGGAGCCTGAGCACGGGTCGCGAAACCAGCGAAGATGTGGCCTTGTTTTTGCCAGCGACCATCGAACTGAGCGCTTTGGCGATGGCGATTGGAATCGGCGTGGGCATGACGGTCGCTCTCTTCGCAGCCTTGGGTTCTCATCCATGGGTTGGACGTCTGGCCCATCTGCTGGCGTCCATCGGACTGATCGTACCCATTTTTTGGATAGGCATTGCTTTGCTGATGGTGGGAGGGCTTTGGCTGGAATGGTTTCCTATGGGAGGACGGTTCGATATGATGGCCGTGGCGCCCGATGGACCTACGGGGCTGCTTCTTGTCGATGCCCTGCTCAGGGCGGATTTCGCCGCCTTGGCGATCGTGTTGAGGCACTTGGCTCTGCCGGCCATCTGCCTTTCGTTTTTTCCAGCTGCCAGCGTGACTTCGGTGGCTTACGCTCGCTTGAAGGAGCCCGAGTTGCAGGCCTTCATCACGGCTTTGCGCTCCCGTGGTTTCGGGAGCGGGAGAATCTTGGGGCGACATCTCCTGCGCGTCGCCGCCACGCCCGTCGTCACTGTGATCGGCACCACCTTTGGAGCCCTGTTGGGCGGGGCCTTTTTGACGGAGACGGTTTTTTCGTGGCCTGGCATCGGGCGCTACCTGGTCAACGCTATCCTTTCGCGGGATGTTTTTGTCGCTCAGAACCTGCTGACCTTTCTGGTGCTTCTGGTGATCGTGGTGGCGTTCGTTTCCGATTTGCTGGTTTGGCGGCTGGATCCGAAGCGCCATGGCCGGAAAGGGGGCGCGAGTTGAGCCAGCGGTGGCGGCTCTGGGCGCTGGCGTGCGGCGCGGCCTGTTGTTTGGCGGGGCTAGGGCTGACGCCTTACGACCCGTATGCCCAGGCGTTTTTCGAGCTGCGGTTGTCCGGTCCCAGTTGGCAGCATTGGCTGGGGGTGGATCGCTTGGGGCAGGATTATTTCAGCCGCGTCTGGCGCGGTGCCAGCAATTCTCTGATTTTCGCGTTGGCGGGCAGTCTAAGCAGTTTGACGCTTGCGGCCGGTCTGTTGGTTTTGGAGCGCAGGGGCGGTCCATTGCTGGCCAAGGCAGCTCGAGCCTGGGTGGCCTTCGGCATCGCCTTGCCGGCGATATTCATCGGCTTGCTGATCGCCACCTTCATGGAGCGATCGGCCGGAGCGCTGACGCTGGCCATCAGTCTGGCAGGGGTGCCGTTCGCCTTTCGCCAGTTGCGGGTGCTCTGGATGGAGCTGACTGGGGCCGCCTACGTGGAGGCTAGTCGGGCGATCGGGGGCGGGAGCTGGCACCTGTTTCGCTTCACGCTTTGGCCGAACCTGCTGCCGCAGCTGGTGGAGATCTGGAAGCTGGTTTTCGCCTACGCCCTGCTGGAGCTCAGCGCCCTGACTTACCTCGGACTGGCGGGAGATCCGAATTGGGCTGAGCTTGGCACCTTGATGCGGGAGGGGCAGAAACTGTTGCTCAACGATGCCCGTTTCGTGCTTTGGCCGGGACTGCTTCTGTGCGCTTTGCTCGGCATGGTCCGGCTGGTGAGGGTCGAATAGCGAACGCTGGCAGTCGAGGGGCGGAGCGTCCGACGGGGGGGCGAGCGCTGCTTTCGTGAAAAAGCCCATCTGGCGCGGGGCGCGAATGGGCTGGAAGCGGTTTCGGCTGCTATCGCTGGAAGGCGTCTACCTGCCGCCCTCGGTGTAGTAGTTGAGGCGCTGCAGCAGGGCGCGGGCTTCGCGGGGGACTTCGAACCAGTCGCTCATCACGATTTCCGGAAGCTTGTAGTTGGTATTGTAGAAGAACTGGGTGGCCTTGGTGTCTGGAGCGACCCAGCCCGCTTTCACGGAAACGCCGGCGAAAAGCCCCTTTTTGGTAGTGTAGACGAGGATCTTTGCGTTTTTATAGTCCTCGTCGCTACGGGCTTCGGAGGAGCGGGAGATCGGGCCAGCCACAGCGGCGGCGTCCGCGCCCAGATCGAAGCGGCCGGTGTAGGCTCCGCGCAAGGTATCGAGGTCCATGATGACGTAGATCGCGTCGAACTCCTTCAGGCCCAGCTGCAAGCCGATGTTGGCTCCGCCGGTCTTGACGAAGGCGGGCACGCCCCATTCGTCGGTGATGGGATTCTTGGCGATGAGCACCCCATTGCCGGCGTGGCCGCCGATGAGGATGCCGCCACGGTAGTTGAGCGTGAAGATGATGCCCTTGGCATCCTGCAGAATTTCGGCGGGAATTGCGGTGGCCGGATCGGCCATGATTTCCTCGAGCACGTATTCTCCGGTGACGATGCGTTCGACGAGGCGCTCCCGCTTAGGTGCGGCGGAGGCCGAAACGGCGATGATTAGGCCGATGCAAAGGAGTGCGAGCCGGTTGATTTGCTTCATAACTATTTAGTGGATGGTCTCTTTCAGGAGAGGTTCCTTGGCTAGGACGACTAGGATGAAGGCAATTAATTGAGGCATGGGAAACTTTTTGCAACAGAAGATCGACCCAGGGACGGAGCGGTTTGGCTGCCTAATTCCTCCGCTGTTAGGTGTTTATTCGTTGAAACCCAGTTTGGCGTAGCTTCTTTATAGCTGGCCTATGTCGAAAACGTTTCGATCTCATTACCGAGATAACCGTCGATTTGTGGCGAGCCTGATGGAGCGAATCGCTCTGAGCAGGCAGGGTCGTTTCAATCTGCTGGCGGTGGTCATAGGGGTGCTCAGCGGTCTATCGGCGGTGGCGTTCCACCAGTCGATTCATTGGGCGGAGCACAGCTGGATCGGGCGAGCGAGCGAGGTACCCGGTTGGCTGGGGGCGCTTCTGCTGATCGCTTTGCCAACGGCTGGGGGATTGATCGTGGGATTTCTGATCAAGTACTGGTCACCTGAGGCGGCGGGCAGCGGCATTCCCCAGGTCAAGGCGGCGTATTTTCTGAAGTTCGGGCGCATCCGCTTTCGAGCGGCTCTGGGCAAGTTTGTGCTGGGAACGATATCGATTGGATCGGGGGCCAGCTTGGGTCGCGAGGGGCCGACGGTGCATTTGTCCGCGGCTATCGCCTCGTGGGTCGGCCGCTGGTTTGGTCTAGCCCCGCGTCAGGTGATGGCTCTGATCCCGCTGGGTTGCGCGGGCGGCATCGCGGCGGCGTTCAACACCCCGTTGGCGGCCATCGTCTTCGCCATCGAGGAGATCATGGGCGACCTCAAGCACAAGGCCTTCGCGGGGATCGTCATGGTGGCGGTGATCGCGGCGGTGATCGAACGGGCCTTGCTCGGCTCGAGCGCCATGTTCGAGGTGCCCATGCATCCTGAGAACCTGTCATGGATGGCTTTGGTGTGGAGTTTGGCTCTCGGGGTGATCGCGGGCTTCGTTTCCCACGCCTTCGTGGGAGCCCTGCTGCGAGCCCGCGAGCGCGTGAAACTGGTTCGCGGTCGGTTTAGCTGGATGATGCCCGGCGTGGGTGGATTCGCCACCGGCTGCGTGGGAGCTTTGGTATTCGTGCAGTTGGGACACATCGGCGTATTTGGAATTGGATACGCGGACCTTTCCTCCGCCTTGGCGGGTGAGTTGACCATTTGGGTGCTGCTGGCCTTGTTCGTAGGAAAGTTCGCCGCTACCATCTTTTCCTATGCTAGCGGCGGTTCGGGGGGCATTTTCGCCCCCACGCTCTTCATCGGAGCGATGCTAGGCGGCTCGCTCGGCATTTTAGCGAATCTTCTCGGGGAAAGTTCGGGAATGATGCCGGAGGTGCTGGCGCTCGTGGGCATGGGGGCTTTGTTCGCAGGGGTGATCCGCGCTCCGGTCACTTCCATATTGATCATCTTCGAGCTGACGCGCGACTACAACCTGATCCTGCCCATCATGCTGGCGAACCTAAGCGCCTACGCCATCGCCACCAAGCTGCGTCACGTGCCGATCTACGAAGCGCTGCTGTTGCAGGACGGGGTGAATCTGCGCAAGTTTCCCATACTCAGTCCGAGTCATGGTTGGCAGTCCATGCCAGTGAGTTCGATCATGACGAACACAGTGCACACGCTACAGGCTGACATGAAGCTTTCCGATGCGTATCAAGCGATCAAGGACGAAGGGTTCAAGATTTACCCGGTGGTGGACGAAAACAATCGCTACGTGGGGCTGGTGCATCGCAAGGGCGTGCGCATCGTGAGCAAGGAGTCGCCGGACAAGACGGTGCGGGAGATTTTCATATCCGATACCTTTCCGAGGGTTTATCCGGATACGAAGATTAAAGAAGTGGCGAAGCAATTCGTGAATACGGAGTGGATCGCGTTGCCAGTGGTGAGTCGTCTGGACGCGGGACGCGTGGTGGGGGTAGTGACCTTGCACGACATCACTCGTCAGCAATTTCTACAGGAAACGAAAGGCGACTAGTGTCGCTAAAGTTTGGATACGAATATGGCGGATAATAGAAGTCGCAATTTTTCGGGGCGTAGCCCGTATCGAAGCATCGACTACGGAAGTCGGAAGACCCCGTGGGTGGAGATGAAGACCTTCTCCTTTCACCCGACGATCTACAAGACGATGCTGGGAAAGGCGTCGCCGGACGCAGGCGCGGGCGACATCGTGACGGTCTACGACCGCAAGGGGCAGATCTTTGGCTCTGGGCTTTACAATCCAAGCGCTCGAGTGCCCTTGCGGGTGTATCAGCATGGAGAGGATGCCTTCGACGAGGAGAGTTTTCTCCAGCTCTTGTCTCGGGCCATCGCGCTGCGCAAGGATACGCTGAACCTGGAGGCTGGCACCCAGGCGTATCGCGTGGTCCATTCCGATGGCGACGGCTTGAGCGGGCTGGTGGTCGACAGGCTCGGCGATTGCCTGAGCGTCCAGGTTCATAGCTTGGGAATCTATCAGCGTCTGCCGAAATGGATACCGTTTTTGAAGGAGCAGCTGGGAGCGGAATCCGTGGTGGTGGAGGTGGACGAGAAGATCGCGATGCTGGAAGGCATTCGTATCGATCCCTCTTTGAGCGACGAAGCGCGCTTCGCTAAGTTCGAAGAGCATGGCATTCGCTACGAGGCGGATTTTCGCGATGGCCACAAGACCGGTTTCTTCTGCGATCAGCGCGACAATCGCCTGCGTTTCGGCCAGTTGGCGAAAGGCAAGGATGTTCTGGACGTGTGCTGCTACACCGGTGGCTTCGCCCTGAACGCCATGGTCAACGGTGGAGCGGAAAGCGTCACCGCGGTGGATCTCGACGAGAAGGCCATCGCTCAAGCCAAGCGCAACGCCAACCTCAACGGGCAGGCCCGGGTGAATTGGACGCACTGCGACGCGTTTTCCTTCATGCGGCAGATGCAGCGAAACGGGAATCAGTGGGATCTGGTCAACCTCGATCCGCCCAAGCTGATTTTCAGCAAGGAGCAGCAGGCGGAGGGCATGAAGAAGTACGAAGATCTCAATCAGCTGGCTTGCACGCTGGTGAAGCCCGGCGGGGTGATGGCGACCTACTCCTGCTCCGGTCAACTCTCGGCGGAGGACTTCGAAGCCATGGTCATTCGCTCGGCCCATCGGGCGGGCCGGCGCTTGCAGATTCTGGATCGCACCGGAGCCGGGGCGGACCATCCGGTGATGTCGAATTGCCCAGAGAGCCGCTACTTGAAGGCGCTGTGGTCGGTGGTGTGGTAGTTTTTTCAGATTGTTGTAAGAAATCCGTCGGCGGGGTTCACTAGTATGGGTGAGCGACTCTACGTGTGACCTTCAAACGACAGAAAAGGATATTCGACGACTGGCTGGATGAGCATTCGGCGGTGATTTTCAAGGTGGTGCGGGCGTACGCGTTTTCGCCGCACGATCGCGATGATCTGTTTCAGGTGGTCGTCTTGGAGATTTGGCGATCGATTCCGAAATTCGAAGGAAAGTCCAAGGAGACGACCTGGTTGTATCGAATATCTCTTTACGCTGCGTTGGCTTGGTCTCGCAAAGAGAAGCGGGCAAAGGAGCGAATAAGTGAAGCGAACGGCACCGCAGGCGTGTATTTGCAGGCTAACGACAAGCCGAACCGGCGGGTGGATTGGCTCTACGAGCGGATCGCTAAACTCGAGGCGGTGGATCGCTCGCTGACGTTGTTGATGCTCGATGGCTACAGCTATCGGGAAATCTCAGATATAGTGGGTTTGACGGAGAGCAGCGTGGGAGCGCGACTCTCACGTATTCGGAAAAAGCTTACGGAACAACTGGAAAAGGAGGATGGAAATGGACTTTAGCCGATTTCAGATGATTTGGGATGAGCAGGAGAAGGATTCGCTCTTCGCGATCGATCGAGCTGCCCTGAGCGAGCTGGTAGGGAAGGCGGGGCGAAAGGCTCGCCTGGATCTGCGCGCGTTCGAGTACGTGACGATGCTGAGCATTCTCGGGATCGCGATCGCGGTGGCGTCGGAGCCGTTTTTCGAAAAGCACGAGTATTTTCAGTATTACGAGGCGGCCCTTTTTCTAGCGGCGGCGGTGGCGATGTTTGTCCGCCATCGGCAGCGGGCTCGGGAGGAGGCGAGGTTCGACACGTCGCTATGCGGCGAGGTGGACCTGACGATCTGGCGCTTGGAGTCGCTAGCGATGCGCTTGCGGGAGTATTGCTGGATCGCTCTGACGCCTATGATTCTCACGGGGTTGGTTCGCATCGTTTTCCAGTTGGCCTCGAAGCCGCTTTGGCTGCAGCTGGCTTGGGCCGCCCTGATGGTGCTGACGCCCATAGGGATGCACAAGATTGCCCGAGAAAAGGTGCAACCTCAGTTGCGGAGCATGAAGGCGCTGCGCGAGACCTTGCGAGGCGGCGAGGCGTCGCAGTAGCGGTTTCCGGAAGAGACTCGACAAAAACGAGGCGATGCGCAGTCGTTTTTCCTCTTATGGCTACCAAGGTTAACAAAATCTCCCGCGGAAACGTCATCGAATACGAGAAGCAGCCCTGTCTGGTGATCGAGTGCAAGATTGTCGCTCCGCCAAACATGTCGGCGCTTTGCCAGATGACATTGAAGAACCTCAAGACCGGCAAGGTCATCCACAATCGTACCAACGTGGGCGATTCCTACGAGGTTCTGCACAAGGAGATCAAGGATCTCGAGTACTCCTATCCCAATGGCGACATGTACGCCTTCATGGATCTGGAGACCTACGAGACCATCGAGTTGCCGGACGAGGTGGTGGGCGACGCCAAGGACTTTTTGATCGAGGGCAAGAGCTACCAGGTTTTCTTCGTGGATGGCAGCGCCTTGGGCGTGGAGCTTCCTGCCTCCATCGAAATGAAGGTGATCGAGGCCCCGGAAGTGGTGCGCGGCGACACCTCCGGCAACGTGCAGAAGACGGTGGTTTTGGAAACCGGCATCGAAGTGAAGACGCCTCCCTTCATCAAGGAAGGCGAGATCATCAAGATCCGCCCGGAAGACCGCAGCTACCAAGGCCGAGCCTAGGCTCGACACGGCACGAGTTTTCTCAAGGCGCGCCCGTTTGGCTCGGGGGCGCCTTTTTCGTTTTCGAGTTTGGGAAACGACGTCGTTTGAAGGCAAGTTTCCCGAAGTGGCTTGAGAGCTAGGGATCCTTCTATAAAGGGGTAGGGCGTAGGGGGAGAGACGAAATGGAACCGCACCAAAGAAAGAGAGCTCACTGGCTGGCCTGGCTGGTGTTCGTCCTGGCGACGGCGGGCACGGCGAGCGGCGTGCTTCTGTTTCGTTCGTCCGCCTTGGAGGTCGATTTGCACCGGGCTCTCGAGCAGCAGCAGGAAGCGGCGCAACTGGAGGCGGCGGCGCTGCGCTTCAGGCTGGAGGCGGAGGTCCTCTCGACCATCTACCTGATCACCAGCCTCTCGACCTATCTGGGAGTGAATCCCGAACCGACGATAGAGGAGTACCATCGAGTGGCCAGCTCCATCCTGCAGGCCAAGCCCAGTTTGGTGAACATCGCCGCGGCGCCTGACATGGTGGTGCGCTACATTTATCCCGTGCAGGGAAACGAAGCTGCGCTCGGCTTGGACTACCGCAGAAATCCGGAGCAGAGGGCTGCGGCCATGCAGGTGAAGGAGCTGGGCACGCCTGTGGTCGCCGGGCCGCTGGAGCTGGTGCAGGGCGGGATCGCGATCATCGGGCGCATCCCGGTGTATGTGGACGAATCCGGAGACTCGCGATTCTGGGGCATCGTGTCGGCTCCGGTTTATCTGGAGGAGCTCCTGGCCGCGGCCGGCGCGTTCAGCCCAGGGCTTGATTTGCAGATCAGCCTGAGGGGCAAGGATGGCAAGGGCTCCGAGGGCGAAACCTTTTTCGGGGAAGCGTCGCTCTTCGAGAAAAAGGCGATCCGTCTGCCGGTGCGCTTGACCACTGGATCATGGGAGCTGGGCGCCATTCCTAAAGACGGTTGGATCACGACCGCCCCCAATGCGTACACCATCAACGTCATCTGCTGGATGGTCGGCGGACTGGTCATCTCGCTGCTGGCTCTTCTGCTGGTGTATGTGCTGGCCTTGCAGCGTCGCCACGAAGTCGAAGCCAGCGTGAGCCGAGCCAAATCGCGTTTCCTTTCCACCATGAGTCACGAGATTCGCACCCCGCTCAATGGCATCAACGGGGTGGCCCAATTGCTTGAGATGACGGATCTGGACGAAGAGCAGCGGGATTTGACGGAGACCTTGATCGATTCCACGAAATCGCTGAGCGACCTGCTGACGGACATCCTCAGTCTCAACCGGCTCGAGAGCGAACGCTACCCGGTGAGCACGGAGGTCTTCGAGTTCGATGTGCTGATCGCCCCGGTTCTTCAGCTGATCGAGGCTCAAGCCAAGGCCAAGGGGATCGCCTTTCATGCTCCCGAGATCCCGAAGGAGCTCAAGGTGATGGAGTTCGACCCCATCATTCTGCGTCAAGTGCTCTGGAACTTGCTGAGCAACGCGGTCAAGTTCACCCCCAAGGGGGAAGTGCGTTTGAAGATCCAGTCCATCACGTTCTACCCCGGGGCCAAGCCGGGCATAGGTATCGAGGTCGCGGATACGGGGATCGGAGTCGCCAAGGAGCGCCAACAGGCGATCTTCGACGACTTCGTGCAGGAGGACGACAGCACCACGCGAAAGTTCGGCGGAGCGGGCTTGGGGCTGGCCATCGTGAAGCGGCTGGTGAACGCGGTGGGAGGAAGCATCGATCTGACCAGCGCCAAAGGCGAAGGCAGCCGTTTCCAGGTGCGCATGCCATTGGGAAGCGAGAAATTGGATCGGATCAGGAATCCCGAGTAGGGCGCTCGGGTCGACGCCTCGCTACTTCGAGATTGCTCGATTCGAGACGGTGAATCAGAGTCGTCGCCTATGTTACGTCATCTTATCCCCGCAACGTTGTGTTTCGCTTCGATCGTCTCCGCGAACGCTCGAGAGTATCAGGTCTACCTCATGGCCGGTCAGTCGAATATGGAAGGCTACGGCTACGTGAATGAACTGGAGCCCGGCTATGCCGATTTTCCGGGCGAGGTTCGTATCTTCCATGGCAATACAGCCGATGACGACGAGCCCAGAGATGGTCGCGGCATCTGGGCGCCTTTGAAGCCGGGCCACGGCACCGGATTCAAATCCGACGGAAGCGCCAATGAGCTGTCGAATCGTTTCGGTCCGGAGCTGGGTTTCGCGAAAACGTTGAGCGCCCACGATCCTGATTCGCCGATCGCCATCGTGAAGTATGCGAAGGGCGGCAGCTCGCTGGATGCCTTGAGCGAGGAGCCTTGGGGCAACTGGTTTTTTGGATACGATCGGAGCGAGGGGGTGAACCAGTGGGACCACTGCCTTGCCACGATCCGAAACGCCTTTGCCGCTCGCGACATCGATGGAGATGGCGAGGACGATCAGCTGGTCCCGGCGGGCATAGTTTGGATGCAGGGCGAAAGCGATGGCCACCAGATCGGCGCGGCCTATCGCTACGCGGAAAACTTGGAGCAGCTGGTGGGACTCTTTCGGGCCGCGTTGCGCGATGACGATCTTCCCGTGGTGATCGGACGCATCAGCGATTCCGGCCAGGATCCGGAGGATGGTCTGGTTTGGAATTTCGGAAACGTCGTCCGGCACCAGCAGGCCGCCTTTTGCGAGAGCGATGCCAACGCCGCTTTTGTCACGAGCACCGACGGCTACGCGTATTCAGATAAATGGCACTACGACAGCGACGGCTTCGTGGATCTCGGCGAGCAGTTTGGCAAAGCCATGCTGGAGCTGCAGAAATAAAAAAAGCCGTCGCTGCGGCGCGACGGCTTGGAGAGTGTCGTTTGCCGCGTTGGCGGCTGTTCCAGTCGGCCTAGGCCTTGATCTGGCCCTCTCCGACGACCTTGTACTTGTAGCTGCAGAGCTCGCGCAAGCCCATGGGACCGCGGGCGTGGAGCCGATCGGTGGAGATGCCGATTTCCGCCCCGAGCCCGAACTCGAAGCCGTCGGTGAAGCGGGTGCTGACGTTCCAGTACACGGTGGAGGAGTCCACCCCGTTGAGGAACTGGGTGGCGGCCTCCGGATTGCCCGTGATGATGCAATCGCTGTGCGAGCTGCCGTAGTGGTTGATGAAGCCCATGGCCTCCTCCACGGAATCGACGATCTTGATGGAAATGATCAGGTCGAGGTACTCGGTGCCCCAGTCCTCTTCCGTGGCGTCGACGCAGGGGATGTCCTCGGAAACGAGGATGGCCTTGGCGTCGGCGTCGGCCCGCAGTTCCACGCCTTTTTCCTTCAGGGCTTTGGCGATGACCGGCAGGGCGCTGGCGGCGATGGAGCGATCGACCAGCAGGTTTTCGCCCGCGTTGCACACCGATGGGTAGTGCGTCTTGGAGTTCACCACGATCTTGGTAGCCATATCGATGTCGGCCGCCTGATCCACGAATAGGGTGCAGATGCCGTCGTAGTGCTTGATGACGGGAATGGTGGAGTTTTCCGAAACGAAGCGGATCAGGCCCTCGCCGCCGCGCGGGATGATGCACTGGATCTGATCCTGCAGCTTGAGCAAGGTGTTCAGAGCGGCGCGGTCGGTGGTCGGGATGAACTGAACCGCTTTCGTGGGAAGGCCGGTTTCGTCGAGAGCTCGGGAAACGAGGGCCGCCAGGGCGGTATTGGTGTGAAAGGCTTCCTTGCCCCCGCGCAGGATGCTGGCGTTTCCTGACTTCAGGCAGAGGATGGCGCAGTCCACGGTGACGTTGGGGCGCGATTCGTAGATGATGCCGATGACTCCGATGGGCACGCGCACCTTTTCGATGGTGAAGCCCTGCGGGTGCTTGTAGATGTCGAGAGATTCTCCCACCGGGTCGGGCAGGGCGGCCACCTGCCGCGCCCCTTCGATCATGCCGGCGATGCGGGAGTCGTTCAGCTGCAGCCGATTGAGCATGGCGCCGCTGATGCCGGAGTTTTCCGCTGCGGCCAGGTCTTTCGCGTTCTCCGTGCGCAGCGACTCGACGTTTTCCTCGATGAGTTCCGCCAGCCGCAGGATCGCCTTGTTTTTCTTCTCGGTGGAGACGTTCGCCAAGGCGAGGGAAGCCTCGCGGGCGTCGACGGCGATGGTTTTGACTACGGATTCGATCTCTTGGAGGTCAGTGCTCATAGAGATCGTTGAAAGAAGAAACCGGGCCAAAGGTCAATGGCTCAATGGTTCGGAGCTCTGGGGGAGGGGTCGCGCAGCGGGGTCAAAGCTGCCTTTTGAAGCATCTGATTGGGCTCCAGTCGACCAGTCTCTGGAAGGCTGCGCTACGGATGTAGGCGAAGGCTCCGAGGAGCGCTCCAACGCTGTCTGCGAGCCAATCGAGAGGATCGCCGGTGCGGGCTGGATTGAAGTGCTGGGCGATTTCGTCGCTGAGGCCGAAGGCGCTGACCAGGGCGAAGGCGACCAGCCAGCGGGGCATGCCGCGGAGCTGGGTCGGCAGGGCCTTTGCGGTCAGAATGCCCAGCAAGAAGTAGACGCTGAAATGGTCGAGCTTGTCGCGAAGGGAAAAGGCGATTTCGGGCGCCCTCGATCCGGGCTTCCACGAATAGAGGGCGAGGCAGAGGCAGGCTGCGAGCACCGGCAGCCATGGCCGCAGGGCGCGGGCGAGGTGGCGGAGGCGTGGCGATGGAAGGCTCGGATTGGCTCGTGACATGGCGTTCGAGCTTATCAATCGGCCGCGAGGCCCTTCGGTGAAGGCGCGGATGCCCGGAGAGGCCTTCGCTAGGGGCGTTTCGGGGCATGACTGGCAGGCGGCTTCTGGGCTTTCAGAGGCAGATGGATGTTCGCCACGGCGCCTTTTCCCAGTCCTTCGCTATCGATTCTGAGGCGCCCGCCGAGGTTTTTGATGGTATTGGCGCAGCTGTGCAGGCCGAAGCCGTGTCCTTCGCTCTTTGTGGTGAAGCCGTGCGAGAAGAGTTTTTTCAAATGCTCCGAGGCGATGCCCAGGCCATTGTCCGCGATGCGGATTTCCACCTGTTCGGCGTCGGCAAGCTTGGAGAAGCCGATCGTGATCTCTCCCTGGTCCGGTCCGCGCTCGAGGATCGATTCCTTGGCGTTTTTGATGAGATTGATCAGCACTTCCAGCAGCTGATGCTTGTCCGATTCGATGGCAAGTTCCCCTGGATAGTCCTTGCGGATGGAAAGGCGCAGGGGATCGCTGTCGTCCAAGGTGATGGCTAGGGCGGAATCGAGCAGTTCGGAAACGTCGATCCGGCTGACGATCCCGATGGTTTTGGCGTGAGCTTGCTGGGCCGTGATGATGCGCTTGATGTGCTCGATGTTCTGGCCGATCTGTCGCAGCTCCAAGCTGAAGTCGCTCAACTCGTTGCCGAGCGCGTCGGCTAGCTTGTCGAGGTAGGCGGGCACCTGGACTCCCTTTTCGTCAGTGGTGAGGTATTCCGCGAGGTTTTCTCGATGGGCGTTGAGCATTTTGGAAACCTGTTTCAATCGTCCGATGCGGGATTTCTCCATGGAGCGAGAGAGATTGGACAGGCCGATGTTCACGCTGTTGAGTACGTTGCCGACGTTGTGCAGCACGTTGGTGGCGACCTCGGCCCGACCGGCGGTGCGGGCGGTCGCGAGCAGCTGGTCCTGGGCGCTGCGGAGCTGGTCGAGCGCGTCTGCCAGCTGGGATGCCTTACGGCTCAGCTCGTCGGACTGGCTGGCCAGCTCCTCGTTTTTGTTTTCCAGTTCCAGGTTCTTCGATTCGATCTCCTGAGTGCGCTCGGCCACCATGCCTTCGAGGCGGAGGTTTTGCCGTTTGAGGCGCTTGGAGTAGAGCTCGACCGAGATTTGCACGATGAGCAGCAGGATGACTAGATAAATGGCGTAGGCCAGGTAGGTCTGGTAGAACGGCGGCTTGATGCTGAAGGCGTAGCTGGTCCATGGGGAAACCTCGCCGTTTCCAAGTTGAGCCCGCACCTTGAAGGTATAGCTGCCGGGATTGAGATTGGTGTAGTAGACGCTGCTATCGCTGGTCCATTGGGTGTCGGAGCTCTCGCTCGACGCTCCTGTGAACCCCTCGAGTATGTATTGGAATTTTGGAGACCTAGTGCTGTAGGAGAACTTGTTGGCGACGTTGAAGGACAGGCTGTTCTGGCTGTAGTTGAAATCTCTGCTTTGCGGGGTCGAGCCCAGACCGATGGTGTTGAAGTGGATGGTGTCGTCCGAAGCGCTGCGAATTTGGGCGATGATGGTCTGCGGCGGGGGGGCGCTTGTCCGCGTCGCTGAAGGATCAGGTCGGTAGTGGAAGAATTCGAAGGAGGTCATGATGAGCGCCTCGCCTCCGTCGAAGGTGGTGAGAAACTCGAAGTAGGGCTCGCCGATTTCGGATAGGGCGTTTTCGTCGAGGCGGTAGCTTCCGTCGTCCTGCCGCCAATAGATGAGATTTTTCCCGCGAGCGGAAATCCACAGGTTTCCCTCCGGATCGGTGAAGGCTCGTTCGATGCCCATTTCGAAGTCGGGATCGATCTCCTGCATGAAGTTGGCATGCACGAATCGCCCAGTTTCCTGGTCCAGGGTGATGATTCCTTGGCTGTGGGTGTAGTAGGCCTTGCCCTGGTGCATCCAGATGGTGATCCACTCTTTCGCTGGCAGCCCGTCGTCCAGGGTGTAGACATCGAGCAGCAGGCGCTCGTCTTCGATGCGGACCCGGCCGGTATGATTGAACCCGTACTCCAGCCAGAGGTTTCCTTCGGCGTCCTCCTCCATGCGGTTGACGAATCCGACTGGGTTTGCCGCGCGGTCGAGCTCGATCAACTCGTCGCCGGCCTTGCGGTAGAGCACGATCTCCTTGCCATTTCCTCCCACCAGCAGGTCGGGGCGTCGGGCGGGTTCGACCAACCGGTCGAACTCGGCGCTGTCGGAGAGGGAGGTCAGCGTGTCGTTCGACCAGCGGAAGAGCCCGTCGTCGGCGGTGTTGATGTACATCCCGTCCGTTCCCACGGTGACCGACCAGACTTCGAAGTCCTGATCGGCGAGGACTTCTTCGAAGCCGCTGATGCGATCGTTTTCGTCGTAGTAGGCTCGGTAGAGCTTGTAGAAGCTGCGCACGTAGAGATCGCCTTCGAAGAGGTGCTGCGTGGCGTAGAAGAGGCTAGGCCGAAGGTGCTCGTCTATGGGGGTCAGCTCCGAATCGAGCAGGATCTTGGCGATGGAGGAGCTGAAGGTGGCCCAGATGGCTCCGGACTGATCGATGGTGATGGAGCGGGCGCTTTGGAATCGGTAGTCGATGGACTTGTCGAAGTGGTCCAGGGTGTTTCCGCTCTTGTCCAGCACGATGATGCCCCCGCCTAGGGTGGCGACGATGAGGCGACCGTTTTCCAACAGCTTTATTTCCCGCAGCAGGTATTCCGGTTTCGGATGAAAGTTCCGGTAGGCCGGCTCCAGCGTCTGCCCGTCCCAGCGGAATATGCCGCGCCGTTCGGAGGCCATGATGAGCGATCCGTCCTCGTCGACCTCGGTGGAGGAGATGGTGATTTCCCGCTGGTCGACGATGCTGGTGAGCTCGGGGATCGCGGGAACGAACTGCTTGTTTTCGTAGCGAAAGATCTCGTTGTTGTCCTTCACGATGTAGTAGACGCCCTCGAGGATGAATCCATTGGTGATCCATGTGTCGAAGGCGTGCACGTCCGCCTCTCCGGTTCGCGTATCGTAGCTGACGAAGTTTCTCCTTCCGCGGAAGTAGACGATGTCTCCGTGCTTGGTGATCGTCTCGAGCTTTTGCGTGATGTTCAGCTCTTCTGGGGGGGCGAGGTCGCGCAGAGCGACCTGGTTGTTCTCGTCGAGCGTCAGTTCGCAAATCTCGTTGTACCCGCTGGCGTAGACCGTTCCGTCCTGGTCCCAGTAGAGGGCGGTGATCTTCTTTTGGCCGCTGTTGTCGTACACCTTGTGCCAATCCGCCCCGTCGTAGAAGAAGAGCCAGCTCTGGTCGCAATAGTAGACATGCCCGTCTCGCGAGATCGCGATGAAGTTTGCCGTGGCGCTGCTGTCGAAGTCTCGTTCGGTATAGATTCGGTAGTCGGGTATGCCGCGAAAGTTATGCGGAGGAGGCTCGGCTTTCAGCAAACTGGCGAGGCAGCTCGCGAGCAGGAAGGCGAGCAGCGCCGTGACATGTGGCGAAACGCGGCGTAGGATAAGTTTGAATACGGGGTAGCTCACGGAAATGAGGGGAGTTTGCCCAAGGGGGTAGGCTGGGGTGCGGATCGGGCTCCGGCGCCCGGCGCTACTCGCGATAGAGCGGCAGGTAGCGTTCCTTGAGGTAGCGAATGAGGAATTTCGGGGAAAGGGAGGATCCAGTCGCCTTTTTGCTGAGCTCCAGCAAGTGGTAGCGGGCTCCGTGGCGATGCACGGCTTGGCCGAGCCAATCGAGCAGTCGTTTGAATTCGCCGCGGGCGAAATCGTCCTCCAAGCCGGGCAGCTGTTCGAGGGCGGTGTACCAGAGCTGAGCGGCGAGCATGTTGCCAAGGCAGTAGCTGGGGAAATAGCCGAAGGCTCCGCCAGACCAGTGCACGTCCTGCAGCACGCCCTCGGCGTCGTTCGCAGGCGTGATTCCGAGTAGCTCCTGGTATTGGGTATTCCAATACTCTGGAAGTTCGTTGACGCTCAGTTCGCCCGAGAAGAGTCGCCGTTCGATTTCGAATCGAACGATAACGTGCAGGTTGTAGGTCACCTCGTCCGCGTCCACGCGAATAGGGGTGCGGCCTACGGCATTGATGGCCAGGTAGAGATCGTCGGAGCTGATGGCTTCGAGCTGTTCGGGGAACGCTGTCCGGAGCTTCGGCTCGTAGTGTTTCCAGAAGCTGCGACTGCGGGAGACCTGGTTTTCCCAGAGTCGGCTTTGCGATTCGTGAACCCCCATGCCTGCCGCTTGACCCAAGGCGTTGTGCAGCGAGTCGAGCGGGAGCCCTTGCTCGTAGAGGCCGTGCCCCGTTTCGTGGATGGACGAGAAGAGCGAATCCAGAGGATTGTCTTCGTGAAACCGAGTGGTCATGCGGGTGTCCGCGCCGTTGCCGCTGCAAAACGGATGTAGGGAAATGTCGATACGTCCGCGTTTGTAGTTGAAACCCAATGACGATGTCACGTCTTCGAGAAACGCCTTCTGCTCAGGGATGGGAAATCCGCGAAAGATGTCGGGGCGAGCTTTTATGGGAGAGTCGAGGATTTCCTGCGCGAGCGGGGCCAGGTCTTCTTTGAGTTCGCTGAAAAGCCGATCGATGGTTGCGGCGTCGATCCCTGGGTCGTGCAGGTCGATCTGAAGGTCGTAAGGTCGCTCGCCCCAGCCCAGCGATTCGGCTCGCTCTTTGGCGAGGTCCACGTGGCGCTGGAGATAGGGGGCGAAGGATGCGAAGTCGTTGTTTTGTCGAGCTCTCGCCCAGGCGTGGTAGGCTTCGCTGCACAGGCGCGCATGGTTTTCCACCCAGGATGCTGGCAGTTTGGTGGCGCGATCGTACTCGATGCGGGCGTCGCGCAGAACCGGGTCCCCGCTCGGGTTCGGCGAGGCGTTTTCCAGGCGTTGGAGCAGCGTTTCGATTTCGGGATCCGTCTCCGCCGCATGCAGAACCTTGGCCATGGCGGCGCTTTGGTCCTGTCGCTGGTCCGAGCTGTCCGGCGGAAGGAATACCTGCTCGTCCCACTCCAGCAGGCCCGCCACGCTACGGAGGGCATGGATGTGTTTCTGTTTAGCGGATAGGGCTTGTCGGTCGCTCATCGAGGGGAGAATGGACGTGGCTCGTCTTCTGAAAAGGGAAGGAGCGTCGGCCCGTCCCCCTGACTTTTTTTTGGAGTATCCAGAGACTGGATGCAAACGCTACAGCTTGGGCATCAGTTCGCTTAGGCTGGATTTGCCGAGCAGCTTGAGAAGCTCGTCCGCGACCTGTTTGGCGACCGCGAGCTCCTTTTGGTACTTGGTTTGAAGGTCCTTGAGCTGTTCGAGGCTGGATGGGTTGAAATTGGATACGATGCTCTGCAGCGAGCCCAGGCTGCTTTGCAGTTCCGGCAGCTTGTTCTCGAAGGTGGTGACGGCGCTTTCCGGAAGCTTGTCCTTGAGCGACTCGTATTTGGACGTGAGCGATTCGAGCTGCGTTTCGATGGCCCGGTTGCTGGCCGCGTACTGGGCTTTGAGCTCTTCGGCTTGGGCGGCAAGCTCGGCTTTCATTTCCTCCTGCATCTTCGCTTTCTCGTCGGCCAGCTTGTCCTCCATCTCGGATTTGAGATTGGCGAGCTTGCCTTCGGACTCGGCTTTCATGGCTGCCATGTCCTGTTCGTGTTTCGCGTCGGACTCGGCGACGGCCTTTTGAGCGGCCGCGTCGGCGATGGCTTGGGTTTTGGCTTCTTCTTCTTCCTGATTGGAACACCCGAAGAGCAGGGTGGCGGCGAGGAGGGGGAGGAGGGGCTTAGTCAATGTGGTTCCTAGGTTCATAGAACCGCAATCGTGTCCGATCAGGGTTCTTGATCAAACGCTAAATAGGGATAGCCCCGCTTGGCGCGAAAAATTCCCGGGGATTTTCGCGGGAAGTAGCGACCAGCCGGCCTTCAAGCGGATTGGTCGCTGCCAGGTTTGCCGCTAATGCTCGGCGGCCGCTTGGCCGGCGATGCGGCCGGTGGTCCAGGCGGCTTGGAAGTTGAATCCGCCGGTGACGCCATCGATGTCTAGCGCTTCGCCTGCGAAATGGAGTCCTGGGCAATGCTTGCTTTGCATGGTCTTAAAATCCACGTCGCGCAGGTCGACGCCCCCGCAGGTGACGAACTCCTCTTTGTTCGTGCTCTTGCCGTCGACTTGCAGCTCGCTGCGCGTGATGCGCTCGACGAGCTGATTGAGTCCCTTCTTGGGGAGCTGAGCCCATTGGGTGTGCGACGGCAGCGAGGAGACTTCGAGCAGCCTTTCCCAAAAGCGTTTGGGGAAGTCGAAGGGATTGACGCTGGCGAGCGCCTTGCGGGCGTGCAGGCGCTTGGCCTCTTCGAGGGCGTCGCGGGCGCTCTCCGGATTGGAGTCGCCCAGCCAGTTGACCACGATGCGAAAGCGGTAGTCGAGCTGCTGAAAGGTTCGCGCCCCCCAGGCGGAGAGTTTGAGGATGCCCGGCCCGCTGAGCCCCCAGTGGGTGACGAGCACTGGGCCGGTTTGCTGGAGCTTGCTGTCCGAGTGGGTGACGGAGACGCGCGGCAGGCTGAGTCCAGCGAGATCGGTCAGGAGAGGGTCTTGGATGTTGAAGGTGAAAAGGGAGGGGGCGAGCTCGGTGATGCGGTTTCCAAGCCCGCTGGCGATGCGGTGCCCGATGTTGTTTTTGCCCCCGCCCGTGGCGAGGATGAGGCGATTGGCCTCGACGGTCTTTCCATTCGTCAGTTCGAGCCTAAAGGAATCGTCGTCTTGTCGAGCGACGTTGGACACCCCGGTTTTCAGGTGCAGGGAAACTCCCGCCCTATCGGCGGCTTTCTGCAGGCAGTCGATGATGGTCTGCGAATCGTCGGTAGTGGGAAACATGCGACCGTCGGCCTCGGTTTTCAGTTTCACCCCACGGCTTTCGAACCAGTCGATGGTGTCTTGCGGCTGCCAATGGAAGAAGGCGCCGCGCAGCTCGCGGGACCCGCGCGGGTAGAATCGGGCGAGCTCCTTCGGCTCGAAGCAATGGTGGGTGACGTTGCAGCGGCCGCCTCCCGAGATCGCGACCTTGGCTAAGACGCGCCGCGACTGCTCGAAGATGTGTACCGAGGCGGCTGGTTTCGCTTCGGCGGCGGTGATGGCGGCGAAGTAGCCTGCCGCCCCGCCGCCGATGACGGCTATGGAAGGCGACTGGTGTGCCGAGCGAATCGACTCTTGAGGCGCGCTGCGGCGAGACATGGCGAGATGGGAGGTGCGATCGGCTTGGGTCAGGCGTGGCGCGGCGGCCACGCCCTACCGGGATCTAGAGCAGGGCTTTGGCCTGGGCTTTGCTCAGGCGCGGACCAAATTTCGAAACGACGGCGGAGGAGGCTCGGCTGGCGAGGGCTCCGGCCTCGGCGTGGGAAAGGCCGTTGGTGATGCCGTAGAGGAAGGCGCCGGCGAACAGATCGCCGGCTCCATTGGTGTCGACGGCCTTGGTCGGCACCGGGGCGATCGGGATGCTTTGGCTCCCGTCCCAGACCAGAGCGCCTTTGGGTCCGAGGGTCATGACGAATTGCTTGGCGGAGGCCTTCAGGGCCTCGAAGGCCGCTTCTTCGCTATCGGCGCCAGTGAAGATCATTGCTTCCTCCTCGTTGCAGAAAAGCAGGTCCACGCCATCGCCGACTACCTCCTTCATGCCGTCGCCGAAGTACTTGACCATGGCGGGGTCGGAGAAGGTCAGGGCGACCTTCACGCCGCTTTGCTGGGCGATTGCCTTGGCGGATTTCATGGCCTCGCGGCCGTTGTCGCTGGTGACGAGGTAGCCTTCGATGTAGAGGTATTCGGAGTCGAGCAGGGCGCTGGTAGCGATGTTGTCTTCCGAGTAGCTGGCGGTGATGCCGAGGAAGGTGTTCATGGTGCGCTCCGCGTCCGCGGTGGTCATGACGAGACACTTGCCGGTGGTGCCCTGCGGGAGCTGACCGGAGATGAGATTGGTGTCCGCTCCATTGGCTTGCAGGTCGGCGATGTAGAATTCGCCGAGCTCGTCCTGGGCCACCTTGCAGCTGTAGAAGACGGAGGCCCCGAACTGGGCGGCCCCGATGACGGTGTTGGCGGCCGAGCCGCCGCATTGCTTGTCGGCGGCCAGCATATCGATGGCCGTGACCAATGCTGCTTGGCGCTCTTCGTCAACCAGGGTCATGACGCCCTTTTCGATGCCGTTGGTCGCGAAGAAGGCGTCATCGACTTCGGTGACGATGTCGACGAGCGCGTTGCCCATTCCGTAAATGTCGTATTTTTTTGCCATCGCGTTCGGTTGTGGGGAATCGACGGCGCTTGGCAACGGGGAAAGACGGCGGTTTTTGGGTTCCGCCGTCCGTATTGTCTGAGGCGCGACTAGCAGCAACAGCAGGAGCAATTGCCTTCGCCGCAGTCGCAGTCATTGGCACCCGTGCAGCAGGCGCTCGCCTGGGTTAGTTCCTCGATGGATTCTTCGCTGCCGGAGCAGTTATGTTGGTGTTTCATTTTTTTCCTTTGGTTGTGGTTTTCGTGACGTCCGGTTGTCCGGACAAAGCGGTAGCTCTGGCCGCGGAGGAGTCCGGGCCGATCTTACGTTTTTTTTAGGGGGGAGAGGCTTGGCGAGAGGTCGCTGAGGCGTGGGCAGGTCTAAATCTTAGCCGCAGCCGCAGCCGTTTCCCAGCTGGTCGATGTTTTCCATGATGTTGCAGTCGCAAGCCGCCTCCTCCAGCGGAGCGCAGCGTTTCACCCGCTCAAGCAAGGCCCGTTGTCGTTGCAAAGTCGCGATCTGCTGGTCGATCTCCTGGATCTTGACGGCCGCTTTTTCGCCCAGGCCGCGGCAGCCGGCGTCCTCCAGGTCGTGCAGTTCGAGCACGGCGGCGATCTCCTTCAGGGTGAAGCCCAGGTCTTTGGCTTTGGCGATGAAGGCCAGCCGGGCTACGTCCTCTTCGCGGTAGCGGCGGTAGTTGGAGCTGTCGCGGAAGGATGGGCGGATGAGGCCGCGCTGTTCGTAGTAGCGCAGGGTTTCGAAGTGAGTGGAGCTGCGTTTGGCGAGCTCGCCTCGAGTGAGGGGCATCCCGGTTTTCTCGGTCGTGGGGGCGGTCTTCATGATGGGCGAAGTCTAGGGCTTGTAGTAGGGCGCAAGGTCAAGCGGGACGGTGCAGCGGTTTGCCAAAAAAACGAACGAAATGCCCTCTCGCAGGCTGTGGAAGCAGCGATTTGGGAAAAGTGCAGGCAACTCGCATTAGGAGTTGATGCGTCGAGCCGCGCTCACCTAGAGTCGCCCTCCATGGCGCCAATCATCGACGAAATCCGAGGACTCTATGGACTTTACCCGTCCTGGCTCGTCACGACCTGCCTTGTCATCGTGGGGCTCGGTCTTGCTTGGCTTCTTTGGAAATTGATCCGTATCGGCATGGTGGTGATCGTCACCGTGCTGCTGCTGGCCATCGTCGGTTTCGCTGGCTGGATGATTTTGGGCGCCTGACGCGATGTAGTTGACCTCCTCCTTTTTATCTCATTCTCATGGCAGCCAAAGTGGAACAGAGTAAGGCAAAGAAATATATTTTCGTGACCGGGGGCGTGGTATCGTCGCTGGGCAAGGGTTTGACCGCCGCCTCCTTGGGCGCCTTGCTCGAGGAGCGAGGCACCACGGTGCGTATCCAGAAGTTCGATCCCTATCTGAACGTGGATCCGGGAACCATGAATCCCTTCCAGCATGGCGAGGTGTACGTGCTCGATGACGGGGCGGAGACCGATCTGGATCTCGGTCACTACGAACGCTTTACGTCCGGAAAGCTCAGTCAGTTCAACAACCTGACTTCGGGCCAGATCTACGAATCGGTGATTCAGAAGGAGCGTCGCGGCGAGTACCTGGGAAAGACCGTGCAGGTGATCCCGCATGTGACCAACGAGATCAAGGAACGCATCCGGGCGGCCAGCAAGGACGTGGATATCTTGATCACGGAAATCGGCGGGACGACGGGAGATATCGAAGGCCTGCCGTTTCTCGAAGCCATGCGCCAGTTCGCGCTCGAGGCGGGGCGCGAGAACGTGATGTTCATCCACGTGACGCTGCTGCCTTATTTGACGGCGGCCGGCGAGCTGAAGACCAAGCCAACCCAGCAGAGCGTGGCCAAGCTGCGCGAAATCGGCATCCAGCCGGACATCTTGGTGTGCCGCACCGAGCACCCGATCGACTCGGAGTTGCGCGAGAAGATGAGCCTTTTCTGCAACGTGCCGGCCAAGGCGGTGATCGAGGAGATCGACGTGGAATCGTCCATCTACGAGCTTCCTTTGATGCTGCATCGCGAGAAGCTGGACGATCTGGTGGTAGACCGTTTGCAGCTCGACGCTCCGCAGGCCAAGGACAGCATTTGGGTCGACATCGTTCGTCGACTGAAATCGCCTTCGAAACGCGTAACCATCGGCGTCGTCGGCAAGTACATCGAGCTGCAGGACGCCTATAAGTCGGTCTACGAATCCATCACGCACGCGGGCATCGCCAACGATTGCCATGTGAACATCAAGCGCATCGACGCGGAGTCGCTGGAAACGGCGGAAGGGCGTGAAATCCTGAAGAATCTCGACGGCATCCTGGTGCCGGGGGGCTTCGGGGACCGTGGCACGGAAGGCAAGATCGCCGCCGTGCGCTACGCCCGCGAAAACGGCGTGCCCTATTTCGGACTCTGTCTCGGGCTGCAGATCGCGGTGATCGAGTTTTGCCGAAACGTGCTGGGGCTCACCGAAGCGAACAGTTTGGAGTTTGACGAAGATACCAAGGATCCGGTCATCACTTTGATGGAGGAGCAGAAGTCGGTGGTCGACAAAGGCGCCACCATGCGGCTCGGCTCCTACGAATGCCGCGTGAAGAAGGGAACCAAGGCTTTTGCGGCCTACGGTCAGGAAATCGTGCGCGAACGCCATCGCCATCGCTACGAGTTCAACAACGACTATCTGGAGCAGGTGGAGGCCAAGGGCATGGTGATCAGCGGCGTCAATCCCAAGCGCAATCTGGTCGAGATGGTGGAGCTGAAGGATCATCCCTGGTTCCTCGCGGTCCAGTCGCACCCTGAGTTTCTGTCCAAGCCGAACAAGGCCCACCCGCTCTTCAGGGCGTTCGTGGAGGCTGCGATCCGCAAAGAAGAAGCTCGCTAAGGTTGCTTGAGTCTTCGCGACTCGTCCTTTTTCTATCCCTCGAACCTCATAAACGTATCATGACCTTTCAAATCGACGTTCCGATCCCCTCCATGGGAGCGACTGTCAATGAAATGACGCTGATCGATCTGTTGGTCGATGCGGGGAAGCGCATCGCCAAGGGCGAAAAGATCGCCGAGCTGGAAAGCGACAAATCCGTATTCGATTTCGAGGCGCCCTGCGATGGCGTCATCCGCCGCATCTTCTGCCGAGCGGGCGACATCATCGAAGTGGGGACTCCGTTTCTCCGTATTGAGACGGATGATACATCGATGGGGCACATGAAGGTGGAGGATTCGGAGGTGCAGGAGGCGCCCGCGGCGAAATCCGCTCCTGCGGCGTCGGACCCTAAAACCTCGACCGGCTTGCGGGAGATCGCGCCCGCGACGCCCGCGGCTTCGGCCGCAGCTTCGGCCCCATCGTCCGCTGAGCACTCCAGCATTCGTTGGACGCCTAGGGCGAAAAAGCTGGCCTTGGAGCGTGGTGTAAATCCGGATACAATCACCGACATCGTCGGTACAGGTCCGGGCTCCCGCGTTACGGGCGAAGATATTACAGCCTATCTGGACACCCAATCTGCAGCCGAGACGAACGCGTCCGCTCTGCCTGTCTCCAGCGAGGCCATAGGTGGGGAATCGGCTTCTCGCACGGTGCGGGTCGCGGGCATCGGCTACGCGGTGCCTAAGAACATTCGCTCCAACGCGGAGATTCTGAAGCAGTTTCCGGGCAAGACCGAAGACGAGATCGTCAAGGTGACCGGCATCCAGCAACGCTACGTGATCGAGGAGGGCGAGTCGGCCACCAGCTTGGCCAGTTCCGCCACGCGCGACGCCCTGGCGATGGCGGAGTTGGACGTTTGCGACATCGATGCGGTGGTGGTGGCGACCTTGCTGCCGGATCAGCCGGTACCCGGCGCTGCGAGCGCCTTGGCTAAGAAGCTGGGCATCGAAAAGGCGCTGGCCTTCGACTTGAACGCGGCGTGTTCCGGCTGGCTCTACGCGCTCGAAGTCGGCCGCAGTCTCATCCTCGGCGGCACCGCGAAGAACATCCTGGTGGTCACGGCTGAAATCCTCTCGCGCATCACCAATCCGAAGGATCACGAGACGGCCTTTCTTTTTGGCGACGGCGCTGGCGCGGCTATCCTGACCCCGCAGTCAGGTGGACATCGTTTGAATCGTTTGGAGCTCAGCGGCGACGCTCGCTACACCGACGCCATTTCCCGGGCTGGCGGCGGAGCGCTCAACCCGATGCCTAAACCCGGCGATGACTTGGATCCGTTCTATCTGAAGATGGATGGCGGCGTGGTGTTCAAACGGGCGGTGCTGGCGTTTTCCAACATCATCGAGAGCGCTCTGGAGCGCCATGGTCTGACGCCCGACGAGGTTTCCTGGGTGGTGCCGCACCAGGCCAATGCTCGTATCCTGCGGGCCGTGAGCAAGCGCGTCGGCATCCCTTACGAAAAATTCGTGGTGACCATCAACAAGTACGGCAATACTTCGGCAGCTTCCGTTTCCATGGCCCTTGGTTGGGCGGCCAAAGAGGAGATTTTCGAAGAAGGAGACAAGATCATCTTCTGCTCCGTGGGTGCCGGATTCACCTACGCGGGTGGTTTGATGACCTGGTAGAGACCTTGGCGGATGCCTCCGGTCGGAGCGGCTCCTTTGGGTGTTAGGCAGCCTATTCGTTGGCTCCCGACGCTAGCTTTCGGCAGAGGCGTCGCAGCACTTGGAAGGAAGCGATGGCGATCAGAATGGCGCCGATGGCGATGAGTCCCGTTTCGGCGCCCAGCCAGCCGCCAAGCGACGCTTCGGATGCCCCGGTTTCCCGATAGGAGCCGGTTTGAATGAGACTTTCGGATGCTTCGCTGTTCATCTGTAGTTGCGGGTGAGTCGGTCGGCGGATCGTCCGACCGTGTTGGCGGTCCAAACTCTCGTTTCGGACGATCCGATTTCTAGGTAGCTAAGCTCATGCCAACATTGAGCGTCATCGCTTTTACGTTTCGCCATCAGCGGCTTAGAGATTTGCGCTTGTTTTCCGCGAAACGAAAAAGCGTAAGCAGACTTAACAGCTTGCAAGGAAAGCCGACATGATTGGGGCATGGGGAAATTCGACGGGAGCTCCGTCAGGGAAACGCTGATGGGCGCTAGCTCGTGGTAAGCTCGTACTGAGTAATGCTGAGGGCGTATTGAGCGGCGGTTTCGCACCGCATTACGTGGGGGCCGAGCGTGGTAGGAAGAAACCCGCAGGAGAGGGCGAGTTGCGTCTCGTCTGGCGTGAAGTCGCCTTCCGGCCCCACGAGCCAGATGACGCTGCGTGGCTTTTGTCCACCGTTTTTTTCCAGGCTGCGCTGCCAATGCGTTTTCAGCGACGCGGCGCCTGGGGCGAGGCTGGCGATAAGCTTGAGTTCGAACTGGGCCGCATTTTCTAGAAAGGAGGAAAAGTCCTGCAAGGGCTCGATACGCATGAGGAAGGGATTTCCGCTCTGCTTCGCTCCTTCCAGAGTGGCCGCTTCCCATTTCTGGTTTTTTGTCTCCTGTCGCTTCCCTTCGATTCGGCTTTCGGTGTGGCTTGTGAGAATCGGGTACAGCTGCTGCGTGCCGATCTCGGTCGCTTTCCGGATGATGCTTTCCATCAGTTTGCCTTTGGGCACCGCTTGAGCGAGAGCCAAGGTATGCTCGGGAGGGGCGAACTGGTGCGCGTGTTCGATCTGAAGCCGTGCTTTGCGCTTGTTGGCGTCGACCAGACGGGCGTCCCATTCGTGTCCGGCGCCGTCGAAGACGCGCACGGGATCTCCCTTTCGCGCTCGGTTCGCCGCTACCAGATGGTTGGATTCCTCGGGGGAAAGGAGGATGGAATCGCCCTGAATCCACTCGATTTGGCAGAAGCATCGATAGTCTGGCATGAGAAAACCTATCGGGAGGTGGACGCTTGCTGACAAATAGAAAAGACGCCACTTTCGCGGCGCCTTTCCTAACTTATCAAACTACAAACCAGAATCTATAAATACTTTATCTACCTCTTGGGGGGATAGGCGCGCCCGGCATGGATTCGTTCAAAAAAAAGAGGGGTTTTGAGAAAAAAAGCAGGGGTCTCACAGCGACGCGTTGCCAGAAGGATGCCGAAATGCGGACGCAAAAAGAGCGCCGCTTAGCGGCGCCCTTTTCGACTTATCAAACTACAAACTAGATACAAAAAAATGAACAAACCCTTATTTATCCTGCAGTGATAGACGAGGTGGGGGGCAAAGCGTTCAAAGTTTTGAGCTTCTTTTTTCGAAGCTCTTCGGATGTTTTGTAACATGTTGATTCCCAGTCTGAAATGAATGAGGAAATGTCGCATTGGACGGCGCGAGCCGAAGATCTCCATGGAAAATGTCGAAAAGTTCGGCGGATCCGAAGCCCGTTTTATTCCGCCAATTTGGCTTGCATCGGATGGTGAGAGAAGCAATACACCCCACTTCATTTTCGCACGCGCGAGCGTGCAGCTGGAATGCCCAGGTGGCGGAATTGGTAGACGCGCCTGACTCAAAATCAGGTTTCTTCGGAAGTGAGGGTTCGAGTCCCTCCCTGGGCACCACGTTCGGCAGTTCGCACGTGCAAGAAGGAGAGTCGTGTTTCGCGAGACTCGGCTCCGCGAGGGACGAAGAATCCCGAAAGAGGGTTTGACGGAGCGAGTGTTCTGGCGAGCGCAGAAGGGGCGGCGTGAGCCGGTCCGCAGGACTTGCGACGTGAAGGAGCAACCCAGTCCCTCCCTGGGCACCACGTTCGGCA